>NZ_JANTPT010000001.1:307330-614660 GCF_024753565.1 Mechercharimyces sp. CAU 1602
GTGCTTTTTTCCGTTCCTTTTCCTTCTCTAATTCCGCGGCAGCTACTTCTAATCCCGCATTGATTTCCTTGATTCGCTTGGTAAGGTTCTTGGAACGTTCCAAGTAGGTTTCTTCATCATATATGCCTCGCTCCAGGAAATCATGAAGCCGTCCTTTTTGCGAGTGGAGATTCTTTAGCTCTGTTTGTAAATTATCCATGGCGGCTGCTTTGATCTCAATGGATTGGTAGGACTCTTGTGGGCGGTTCTTTACCTTCCATTCCAACTTGTACTCAGTCAGCCACGTTTGTAGGGAGTAGAGAACCCGTTCCTCAACATAGTGGAACTTACTGCTGCGATTCTTACACAAACGATTGGCACAAATGCAGTGTGGGAGCTGATTGGGATAGGGGCGATAGGATAATGATTGCCCACACATGTCACATTTAATTAAACCTGCAAGGGGATTCGTAATCCCATTTAGGTGGTAGGGGACATGGGACTTCGTCTTCAGGGTGTCTTGTGCTTTCTGGTAAGTATCCATGGAGATAAGTGGTTCATGTTTTCCTTCTACATCAATCCAATCATCCGTTGGGCGGGTACGAACAACACGACGTTTATCAGCCTCCCTGGCGGCTTTACTCTCTTTTTTCTTCCATTGGATGCGGCCGACGTAGACAGCATTTTTAATGATATTGAGGACAGAGGAATTATTCCACTTGTTCCCGCTATAGTTGGTATAGCCGAGGCGGTTTAATTCATTAGCAATCTTATTGCTTCCCATTCGTTGATTGGGGTCTTCATGGATGTACCACTCAAAAATCATCTTGACGATCGGTGCTTGTTCAGGGTGTGGAACAAGGTAGCGACCGCGTTCATCTTTTTTGATGTTGTAACCATAGGGTGGGCGAGTAGCGATATAGTTGCCCTCTTCCACGGAGCGAACGCGTCCTCCTTGGAGACGGCGAGTAATGATTTTTAGCTCTTTTCGTGCCATGAATGCCTCAAATTCACTGTACTCCTCATCAAATTCGTCCGATAGGTTATAGGTTTTGCGAGGGGTTACAATCTTCGTGCCTGATTCCTGAAAGGTTTCCAAGATCGTTCCTTGCTCTTGCATCTTACCGCGACCAAGACGATCTATATCCATGACAAGAACGGCATCATACATGCCTGCTTCTACTTCTTTTAGTAACTCCATCATCTCGGGGCGATGGATAAGACTTTCACCGGAAGCAATCTCTTCACGAATTTTTATGATATTCAGGCTCTTCTGTTGGGCTACCTGCATGAGAGCCTTTTTATGTTTGGCAAGCGTTTCTCCTTCACCACGTGCTTCCGCTTCTAAGTCAGCTCGACTTTTCCGTAGGTAGATACAGACTCTCTCCATAGTAAACACCTCTTGAATTCGTTGGCTAGTCCTTCAATCCTTGTCGCATAGGATATATTGAGGTGGTTCCCATGCGTGAGGATATGACGTTACAGGTAGGTGGAACTACTATTAACATTATAGCACCGAAGATCACGGAAGAGGAAAGAGTGGAGCGATTGGATGAAGTCCAGCGAGTGATATGGAGGCTTTGGCTTGATATAGAGCAGAAAATTCAGGATTAGCTCATTGCAATGGCGGGTATATTGGTATATGATGATGTCAAGAACATTATATTAAAAGAGACGGGTGCGCGAACACCCGTCTTACGGTTTTCGATTCCCGCCGATGGCTTGGCGGTGTTACGGGTTACCACTTGCTAGCATCCCGCTCGGTGCCACGAGCGGGATGCTTCTTGCTGTTTACTGTCTTTCGACTACGTAAGAGCCTTATCAATGAGATAAGGGCTCCTAACGCATAGTAAAAGACCTTCGCCAGCCAAAGAAGCCATTCTATGGCGATCACCCCCTTTCATCAGGAGATGTCACACACCTCCCTTCAAGGAGATTCACCGCCGTCCGCTCGGGCGAATCTACTAACCGCACCTCCATTGTACCATAAATCTTTCTCTACTGTTTGGAATTATGCTATAATTCAGTCGGGGCAATGGGAGAAGGTCTGGGGCGGCGACTCACCCCCCGAAGGGGGCTGACGCTATGACAGCCGGAGAAACAATTATACTTTTATGCGGATTGTTACTGTCGGCTATTACACGTATGGCGTCGGAAAAAAGAAGTAATCTGCTTGACGGCCTAGGAACCAGTGGCGGATTACTTCTGGGATCTTAGACTGGGTTTAGTCAGGTCGCTTATCACGGCTGACTATCCGATTGTCCTATAACGGCGGGTGGGCTAATACCCGACTCTTTTTATCTTATGTCTATCGTAATTGATAATATAGTCTTTGTAAATTATGAAGTTAAATAAACATTGCGATGAATTAAATATACACGATCTCTAAATAAAATTGTCTGAAATAACATATTATGTTACAATTTATACCGAGTAATGAACAAAAAGGAGTGTATACTTATGTCAATTTTTTATCGGGTTAAGCCTAATATCATGGGAAATACTCAACTTTTAAGACCTCAACGGGAAGCCTATGAAGCTACTATTTCACATTATCAGGAGTTTGGAGGTGATGAGTACAAAGAGATACTACTTGTTTTACCTACTGGTACAGGTAAAACTGGTTTAATGTCGATTTTACCCTTTCAGCTAAGTAAGGGGCGAGTTTTAATCATTACTCCTGGCCGTATTATTCGAAGGACGGTGTTTGAGGAATTTGATTCTGTTAATAACCCAGAGAAGACATTCTGGTATAAAAGAAAAGTTATTATTGGTAGAAAGGATTATCCTTTAAGCTACTTATATCAGGGATATGACCCTAAAAAAGAAGGTGAACAACTTCTCATTAAAAAAAAGCTAGAGGGATCGAATATTGTCGTGACTAATATACATAAAGTTGTAGCAAGTAATGAAGAGGTGTCCTTGAAAAATATTATAGATGAAGATTTTTTTGACATGATAATTGTAGATGAGGCACATCACGTAGCTGCTGATATGTGGCAAGAGGCATTGACGTACTTTAATGTCAGCAAGATTATTAAGCTGACTGGTACACCCTTTAGGTCAGATGGTCAAGAGATATCCAGTAATCCTTATGACCCTGTTTATGAGTTTACTCTAGGCAATGCAATAAAAGAGAAATTAGTAAAGGATGTAATAAGACAAGAGGAAATACCGGATAAGCTTGTATTTGTACACCGTGAGACGGGTGAAGAATACAATTTAGAACAGTCAAAGAGAATATTTGGGAATGATTGGGTCAATAAAAATGTCGCGATGTCAGAACAGTGTTCTAAAGCTGTTATCCAGAATACTATTAAAATAATTGAAGAAAAGAGAAATAGCTATCCAGAGCATCAAGTTCTCGCAGTGGCATGTAATGATAAGCATGCACAAGATCTTACAAAATGGTTTAAGCAAGAAGGTTTAGATGCTACATATGTAAGTAGTCATCTAGGACAAAATGAAAATGAACAAAGGATAAATGACTTCAATAATGGAAAGTATGCTGTGATGATTAATATACAAATGTTAGGAGAAGGTTATAATAACCCTAATATATCTATTATATCTATTTTTCGCCCATTCAAGACTTTGAATCCCTATGCTCAACTAATTGGAAGAGGATTGCGTAGGATACGAGAAGAAGGAGTAAGTGATGTAGATAATTACTGTAATGTGATTTATCATGCAGAACTTGGTCTAAACAAACTATGGGAAGAATATAAATATCAAAAGAAGTATGCAGATCTTAAAGGACGACAGCTTAGTTTTATTTACGAACAACTATCATTAGATTTCGGAGAGTTGGGAGCTGTTGAGAAAAGGCCAGATGAAAAAATACTACTAAAACCTCAAGACACAGACTCAGATTTTTATGCCTACGAAAGCTCAGTAAATGATTACAAATCATCAGGAATTGGTAATGAAGATTCATTTACTCAAGAAGGGATTAATAAATACCGGATAGCTCTACAAGAGAAGGCAATAGAGAGGAATAAACAATTAGAAGAAAAAGTTGCTCAGTATGACTCCTTATTGGAGTCAGGAGGTTTAAATGAAGAGGAATACAACCTATTAGTTTCAAATGCAGAGGAACAAGGACAAGAAGTCTACGGTCAGGCTTTTAAAGAGGTCCATGACATGCTGATGGCTGAGACGATGAGGAATGATTTGGCTATTTGGTTAAATAGCCAAATAGACCGTTTTTTTCAAAAATCAGTGCTAGACAAAGAGGGCTTTGAGCTATATAATGATTCAAAGATGCCTTCTCTAAGTGATAGTAGTCCAATAAATAACATTGGATTTATAGTGAAGAATATACGACAATCCCTGTACTACTATACAAAAAAGCATAGTAGCCTCTACAACTCAAAAGATTTTGCCTTTGCTAAAAACCGAGCACTGGAGAAATTTGAGTTCTATTTAGATCAGTACGGCGTAAATGAGGAGGCGGATTAAATGCCATCCCAAGTAAGAGCAAGAAGTAACTTGGTTTTTAAAGGAATTCATTATTTGGATCTCATTGCTTATAAGATAACAAAGGGAGCAAAATTGGAAGGTCTGGAGATACGGTTGGAAAAGAGGGTAACTGAAGCTAGCATTAGTACAAGCTTTGCAGATGGGATGACTCATGTTACCGATCAATTGATCTACGAGAATGATTTGTTAGTTCGCTGGGAAATGAAATTCAAACAACACGATAGAACATATCTTGTTTTCGACAGAAAAGAATTTGATGGATTAAGAAACAGAAGGTAATATGTAAGTTCAAATTCTCCCTTTTGGATAATTTATTTTGGATAATTTATACAAGGGAGAATTTTTGAGTTTAGGAAGTACCCATAAGAACTAACTAGACACCGCGCTGACAGCTCGGTGTCTTTCAGTGCAAACAAAAACACCCCCGTGGAGGGGTGAAAAGTAATGTGTGTTTAACCACCAGGCTCTTCTTGTTTTAGTTTGATCTCCTTAGCAAAGACTTGTGATGGTTCAAGGATGCTTTGTGACAAAGAGAGGATTGATCCAACAAAGATTAAAGATAAAACCACTGCTATCGTTTTACGCATTAAAGACTCCCTCCTTATGTTCACGGAATGCTTTGTCCAGCTCATAAATTCTAGCTGTATATGCTTCGAAATCTGAAAGGTGACCCTCTTTGGCTAGGTCAGCTAGCAATTCCACTACGGCTTTTTCTTGACGGTTTAGGCAGTTTTCGTGGGCTATTTTTTCAGCTTTCTTTAAACTGGCGATGGATTCAGTTATACATTTTTGCTTTTTATATGCGTACCCTTGTTCAAGTAGTCCATCAATAAGGCGAGAGCAGTCATTTTCATTTTTGGCAATATTGATAGCCAGTTTAAACATATTTTGCGCTTGATCGAAATCTTTTTTCATCGAGTACAATTTGCCAAGCTTCAAGTGAATTGTAGAGAGTAATTGATTTTCACTGATTTGCTCTTCGAAAGATAGAGCGGTTTTATAGCAAGATTCGGCATGTGACCATTCTTTTAGTGAGTAATGGATATCATCCCGTCGTGATCATAATCCAGATAACCGATTATACTGATGGTTATGATAAGCGATTGAAATACCTTGTTTAACCAAATCTTTCGCTTCTTTATAGCCGTTAGAGCGTGAGGTGTATGTGATGAAGGTGGGGCAATGTTTTTCGATGGAGCATGTGGCCGGGAATTTTGGGATCAGCAAGAGCTCGGTACAGACGATGCTTAGTAGGGCGGAGAAGAAGATGATGAGGCATAAAGTGACCAGCCTATTCTGCGTGGGGTAGGCTGGGGTATAAGGTGAATAGATTAGTCACTTTTTGATTTATAAACTATGACATCATTAGTTTCCTCCACTTTTAATTTGGTGGGTTCCAAATAATGATTGGACCATTAAGCATAGAAATCCCTCTTGATTAGATATATATATTTTGAAATGAGTACAATGAGAAGACAAAAGAGGTTCTCACAAGTGAAGATCAGGGAGTGAAAATCTGTTGCTTAAAGGTTATGCAAGTATTGTATAAGCCAATTTAATAAAGAAAATAGCAAACCACTACAAAATAGAATTGAAAATGCGCCACTTGCAAAAATTATTTTTGTTATGAGCTCTCTATGTATAGGAACAGATACTATTGAGCGTAAAACAAACTTAACTATCCAACGAAGAGGTATTATGTACCAATAATCATTTAAAGAATTAATTTTATTGTGCACTAATGTTGTAAAAATGTATATAGAGATTAGGAAAATTGATATTAAAGAGATTATATTTAGACCAAGCCCTAAAATTTGAGAAAAAACAAAAGATACTCCCTCTAATCCAAAGCTGCTGAGTAAACCTGGAAGCTTATCATTATCAAAACTTGAGAGGAGTTCGTCAAAATTCCCTAACGGGAAAACAGGATTATTTAGAAGGAATAAGTTGAAAAAAGGCACACACAGAAATATGTAAGAAGTTTTTAATGGCTTTGCCCATAATTCTCCAATACGCAGATCATATTTAGCTATCACAAATGTTAGGATAGAATTGAATGTAAATATTGCGATAGTTAAAATAGTAATGAATATCCAGACTGGTTCTCTGTACTGAAGATAAAGAGCTGAAATAAGGCAAACAGCAATAAGTAACGCAATTGTTATTCCCCATATATCATCTTGACTATTATGTGACTTATAATGATATGTTTCTTTGGTCACTTCATAGTAATGTACTTCTTCTATGACCTCTTCTGTCCAAGTACTTATGTTTGCCTGCGATTTGTTATCAATATTCGATCTTCGTTGCTCATTAAAGGCTATTTTACTTAAAGCGGGACCTAGTAATGTAAAAAATAGACCAAGAAAAATTTCAAACCAGCGGTCAATAAAAAAATCAACTATAATCAAGAAAATTCACCTCTGTAATATAGATTAATCTAGTTCGAATTTCATGTATTTTCTTATGAGGGATATTATACTAGTTCGTTTGAAAATATGCAATATTGAGGTCTCGATTTATGATTGTCATACGACTGCCACCATATAGTGAGGGGGATATGTTCTCACCTCAATATGTAGATATGAGGGGGCATAACGCTCCTTTTTGTATTTGGTGATATATTCAGATATAATAGATTTAAAATAATTAAGGAGTGGCATAAGATGGTGGAGCCAGATGGTCCGTGAAGGAGTATTTCAAATGGAAGAGCTACGAGGTTTCGACCCACAACTAGGAGGTTAGGAGTGATAGTAATTTGGATCCTGCTTGTGCTTGATACAGAGCCACATGGCGGACAATTACCATATTTTGATTAATCGTTAGGGAATACTGAACTAGATGGACCATAAGATCAGAAGAACCAGGCTGTAATTAAAGCAACTAGGTGGTGCTTTTTATTTTGAATGATTTTACCCTTCTCTGTCTAATTTTGGTTGGATGGAGGGGAAATCAAATGAATCAGAGTCAATCTGAAATAAGTGTAGAGCTATGTTATCATTGTGGAAATAAAACAACTGTTGAGAAGGTATCTTATTATGAAAAGGATATATAATTTAACAAGAATGAGGGATCGTGGTACAAGGCTGGATAGTCGATGTTGCTGTGCCCTGTTTGCTCTAACATCACTTTAAAAGAGAGAATCACTTACAATTCGTATGCAAAGGCAGACGATGAGATTCTATATCCTAGGATATCAATAAATAATAACTTCTTGCCTTCTAGTGTTGCTATTGCTTATGTGGCAGCATTAAAAACCAAAAACATCGATGGAGCAATTTGTGTGTTAGCATTAAGAAGAACATTGGAAATGATGTGTATAGATAAAGGTGAAAATAACAGGAATTTATATAAAAACATACAGGAACTATCTGATAGAGATATTTTACCACCAATTTTAGATGGTATGGCGGGAATTCTGAGGGAAGTTGGGAATTATGCTGCACCTCTTTTAATGTGTTGCTCAATCATATGTGAATAGAGGAAATCCATATACAGGGTCGGACCCACGGAGGTGGTGAAGATGTGAAAACAAACCCCATGCAAGGAAGGTGTGGTGCGAAAACTCGCTCAGGCAACCCATGTAAAAACAATGCTATGGCAAACGGCCGATGCCGAATGCATGGGGGAAAGTCAACAGGCGCACCACCGGAGAAGATGAAGCGCAATAAAAAAGTATTTGCTACAGGCGAATTTGAGAGGATATTCATAGATGAGCTAAACGATAGCGAAAAAGAGCTTTACAGCATCGCACCCAAGGCGGACTATCTCAGGCAGATAGATCACGCATTGGGTGTTTTATATGTGAAAGAGCTAGGGATGAGCCGAAGGCTTAAGCAATATAGAGAGGATCAGATGGTCACCATTACCCAGCGCACATTAGAGGAGAGCTATATCCATAGGGAAACAAGTAAGAAAGTGATCAGAAACCAGGAAGAAGAGATAGGTCAACAGCGGGCAGAGGAATTGATTCAACGTCAAGAGGAAGCACTTTTCCGTCTGCAAGAGAGAAAGGCAAAGCTACTTGATTTGAAGCACAAGATAGAGAAGGAAGAAGGCGAAGGCCATCCGGACCAGCTTCCATATATGAAGGCATTAGCTGGATTGGTCAGCGATGTGTGGAGGGATGGAGATGGGGAGGAAGAGGAATAATCAAGTCTCAGCAATTCAGTTTGAACCGTATTCACAGAAACAGCTTAAACCGCTTACGTGGTGGATGCCGAACAGTCCATATGAAAACCATCATATGTACATTGCTGATGGTTCCATCCGATCCGGCAAGACCATCTCCATGATCGATGGTTTCACTACATGGGCAACGGAATGCTTTCGAGATGAGAACTTTATACTAGCAGGCAAAAGCATGGGAGCACTGAAAAGAAACGTCCTAGCTCCTATGTTTCAAATTCTTTCAGCAAAGGGAATCAGCTACCACTATCATAGGGGCGAAAACCCGCACGTCTTAATAGGGTCCAATACCTACTACCTGTTTGGAGCTAACAACGAATCATCGCAAGACTCCATGCAGGGGCTTACATCCGCCGGAGCATACGCAGATGAGGCGGCGTTATTCCCTGAATCGTTTGTTGATCAAATGATCGGGCGGTGTTCAGTGGAGGGAGCGAAGACATGGCTGAATTGCAACCCCAAGGGACCACGTCATTGGTTGAAAACAAAATATATTGACCAGAAGGAAGACAAGCGAATCCTTCATCTCACCTTTCTCATGAATGACAATCTCTCATTGCCAGAGAGCACAATAGAGAGGTATAAACGGATGTTTACTGGTGTCTTCTATCAGCGCAACATCCTAGGTCAATGGGTCATGGCGGATGGATTGATCTATTCCATGTTTGATGAGGACAGGATGGCCGTTAGTGAACTACCTGAGATGAGGAAGTATTGGATAAGAATTGACTACGGGACCAGCAACGCAACCACCTTTATGTTAAGTGGTCTTGGGATCGATGGCCGTTTATATATCATAGATGAGTATTACCATAGTGGCCGGGAGTCACAGACGAAGAAATCACCTTCCAAGTATGCGGAGGATTTTTTAGTCTGGCGATCCAAGCACAGAGACCACAACAACCATCCCATTCACCCAGAGTGGGTATATATTGATCCATCTGCAGACGGTTTTCTATTGGAATTACGGAGCCGTGGCGTTCGGCGATTGGCGAAGGCCAACAATGAAGTCAGCGCGGGTATTGGATTGGTTCAGTCCATCATGGACAACGACTTGTACCGTGTTCATAAATGCTGTACCCACCATTTAGATGAATTGAATATGTACACTTGGGACTATAAAGCTCAACAACGGGGCGAAGATAAGCCCGTGAAAGAGAATGACCATACTTGCAATCCGATCCGATATATAGCGAATGGTACGAGACATCTAAAATAGATATGTTACCTACAGACCCAAAGTCACCATTCCCGCCCGAAGAATGGGAGCCTATCTATAGCAAATACCGAGAATGGGCGGCTTGGTATTCAGGCGATTCTAATCAAATATCATCCGCTCATAGTTCCATGGCTTACACACCTACACCTAAAGGACGATTTTGGGCAAAGGAGTTAAAAGGTGAGCGGCAGACATGATTCATGTACCGATAGCGGGGGATATTGCAACTGCCAGCGCGCAGACCTGCTATTTGGTGAGCAACCAAAGATTCAGATACCAGAAGCCCATGAGGAAAAAGCACAACAAGATGCTATAGAGTGTGAAAGCACCTTGCTGTCTATGATCGAAGAAACAGGCTTCTATAACCGACTTGTGGAGGGAGCAGAAACATCATCGGCAATGTCTGGTGTCTTTTATAAAGTGAATTGGGATCAATCTTTATCAACATATCCTACTATCAGCCTAGCGTGAATCATTGTACCCGGTGAGTGGCTACAAAAGCCGATGGCGGGAAGCTGTCCTTTGATATAGATGAGGATGTATTCGCTCAAATGCCGGGGCAACCAACGGACGGCGATGGAGCGAAGGCAGAAGCAGTTCAATTTAATGTTAGGACAGAAGAGCATAGGATAGCGAGCCTTGAATTACTAGACAGGATCATCACGGATGCAGGTTATTCATCGCAGACGTTTGGGTTACAGATCGAAGGTCGGGCGGAGTCAGGAACCGCGCTCAATATCCGTGAACGCAAATTATTTTTAACGAAAGAGAAGAAAGAGCGGTATTGGAAGAATTCCATTGAGGATATTCTTTATGGCATTACAGGTATACAGGATTCATTTAGGCGGAAAAACCTCCATCTATCATCGAAAATGGAGTTTAGAAACGCCACTCATGATCCAACATCAACCTCTCAGACGATTTTAACTCTAACTCAAGCTCAATCTGTCTCGATCGAAACGAGGGTACGAATGGCACATCCTGATTGGTCGGAGGATCAGATTCCTTTATGGGTCGACCGTATCCAAGAAGAGAACGGACTGAAAATGCCTAACCCCGATGGGGCGGATGGAGACTTTGGCCCCGAAACTGAGCGGGCTGTACGTGCATTTCAGAAAAAGCACGGCCTAGTCGTTGATGGTTTATACGGGCCAAAAACAAAGGATGCCATGAAAAAATTCCTTACACCACCGAAGAAAAAGGTCAAGGAGTTCTGGCGCGTATACCGTGATGGGAAAAGGCTAGCGAGCTTCGACTATGACGAAAACGCACGCGAAAAGGTGATGGATGAATTAAAGAAGCTGATGGATGATAATCAAGGTAAAATTACGATCGACTTAGAGCGTGTATCGATTGAGTAATAGGGCAGTTAGCGAAATCATGTAGAGAACATATAGTAGAATAGGGGTAGAGATTTTCGGCTGAGTGAAGGATATACATCCCTTACTCAGTCTTTTCTTCTTTTTTGTACATAAATATCTTTACAGTAGCAGGAGATGAAAGTATTGGTGGAGAACAGGAAAATAGGGATATTGAACTAAAGTAAAGTAGAGTGGCATCTATGTTTCGTTTTAGAATTCATTCTTACTGCAAAAAAAAATTAAACCAAAGGAGGTTTTCTATTGAATAAAAGTGTTTCTATGATGGTGCTAGTAAGTTTGATTACGGGCTGTACTTACCAAGGTGCAGATTGTATTGAAGTTGTCGAAATGGATCTACCTGAACCGACGATTCAGTCATTAACAGATGTTAAATTTCAGGCACCTCATATTGAGACAGAGACAAACTATAGTATCCCAGACTTTAGTGATGTCCCTGATTTTAGTGACGTTCCAGAATTTGAAGTCCCTAAATTTGAATTCCCTGACATAGATACTGAATATTGATTTTGCTATTTGTGTTATATGAGAGACTGGTGGCCAGAATGAAGTTTATTTGGGGGTATTGCGTTTGAAAAAGCTGTTTTGCTTGAAATTTTGTTTGCTTATTCTCGCAGGGTGCTCCACTCAAAGCGCAGACTGTATTAACATAGCTAAAATGGATCTACCTGAACCGGCAATTCAATCAGTATCAAGAGTAGAGAGTGATACTCATAATGCGGTGACAGTTCCAGAAATAACGACAGATATAGAAGTACAAGTGTCGGAAATAACAACGGATGTAGAAGTGCAAGTACCCGAAATTAGAACCGATGTAGAGGTGCAGATACCGGAATATCAATTTCCTGAGATAGATTAATTTCATATTACATAGAAATTGTTGAGGGAGAGGTTGTTGTGCTTAAGAGATTAGCTTTTATTTTGTTTATTTTTACTTTGGTAGGATGTTCGATACAGGGACTAGATTGTGGAGATGACTTGGCATTACCTAATCCGGTTGTTGATTCGATTATGATAGATTATAACCCTCCGGAATACGTTCCCCGTACGGATTATAACCCTCCGGAATACGTTCCCCGTACGGATTATAACCCTCCGGAATACGTTCCCCGTACGGATTATAACCCTCCGGAATACGTTCCCCGTACGGATTATAACCCTCCAGAATATATTCCTCCTACTAGTTTATATACTCCAAATGAAGGTATAAGCCTGGCTAAAAATGGAAGTTTCTTCAGTTTTTTCTCCACGGCGTACGCAGAACCAGACTCCTCTACAACTTCTGTTGAGTGTCTGGATCATAGTGGTGGATTGAATGGATTCGACTTATTCTCCTGGATTCTATTTCTTATACTAGCGATTCTAGCACTTGTATTTATATTTCTCGTTCCGGGTCTAGGATGGTCTGTATTTGCGGGTATGGCTTTTGGAGGGTTGTTCAGCTGGCTTGAAGGAGATAGTCTTTCAGATATTGCTATGAATTCAGCAGTTGGTGGAATAGCGGGGCTAGTAGGACTGGGTGTATACGGGGTCACAACTAGATTACTTCGTCCGATAGGGAGGGGAATGACCGGACTTCGCTGGTTGCCTAAAGTAAGTGCAGGATCAACATCCGATGCAAGTGATAGTATGGTTACAGACCTTCTTACCGAAGGAAAGGTTAATTGGAAGAATGCCCTCTTAGCGGGGTTGATGGGCGGCTTGCTCGCTTTTGGCGGCGGTGCACTAAGTAATAACTGGCACTTTGCTGCTGAAGGAAAAGTCCATAGGTACCCCAAAGTCGATCTACATTCAGATGCGGGAAAAACTTTTATCAACAAAGAAGGGAAGTGGAGGTACATAAATTGGGAAGGGAAAGAAAAGAAATTATTAAATGGGAGACATGCGGATCAGAAGGCAAGCGTTAAAGTGAATGGAACAAACTATGAAGTACCATTTGATAGTAAAGGGTTTCCTGAATTTGAAGATTGGAGTCGTTATGAAACCACTCTTCCTAAAAAATATTGGTTTACTTCTGATAGGGTTCAATTTAACAGGTTATCAAAAGAGGTCTTTATTAAAATGAATGAAGATGAGAAATTACGAGGGAGCATAGATGAAGCATTCTTGGAAACTATAAAATTTGGAGTAGGATCAAAGAATAGACCTGTTCAGAAAAAAATAAAAACCTTTATAGAGAGTAACGATAAAATCTCTAAAAATATAACTGTTGAAGAAAAGAAACAACTTATAAGTGGATATGGAAGTGAAAGTCTTTACCAAAAGGTTGTCTCAGATGAAAGTTTATTACGGGAATTTCTGCAAACAAACTATAGTTGGGTTAGAATGGGAAGGGACCCTGTCGGATTTACGTGGCATCATCACCAAGAACCTGGCAAAATGATGCTAGTTAAGTCTAGAGTTCATGGTAATATAAGACATGTAGGTGGGCGCCAGATTTGGTGTAATGGACGATAAGGAGGTCTTTAAATGATATCTAAACTAGTAAGATCAAACATTGAATTAGCATTAAGGAGTGAAAGGGAGAGAACTATAAGTGAGTTGAGAGACCTATTTCAATACCCATTTCACTCTGATGTAAAGATACTACATTTTGAGTTGGATGGAAGTGTAGGGGATTATGGAATTACTGTGGCTCAATTCAAGGAATTAGATGAGATAATAGAAATAAATGCTCATGGAGAAATTGTCAGTGGAGGTATTCTTGAAATAGGGTTTGGATGCTCTCTTTTTGAACATGTTCCTATGGAAGAATACGAAGATATAGAGAGATTGGATGCTTACGCTAGATATGGTATAGATCGTATGTTTGAGTGGTTTGCTGATTGCTTTGAAGAGGCAGGGGGTAAGGAATTTCCTTTGAGGTGCTGTTTGTGCTATCACGATTCCGGAAGTGGATTAGACCTACATGATCGAAAGTGGAAAGAACTAGAGGAGTTCGAAGAGGATTAAAATACTAAACCCAGCAGACTACAGAAGTTGCTGGGTTTATTTTATTCTCTGCGTACATTATTGTCATCTTTCAATAGGAGTAGCTGAGGCGGCGGTTCGAAAAGAAGGTAATGAGGTGAGACTGTGGTTTCAAAGTCAGCTAAGGAAAGAATTAAAAAATCATTGGATGAGGAATACGAAAATGCTGTGAGTGAACTAAAAAAGGTTTGGGGTTCCCTCATCATGATACTAAGTTGTTTTTGTTTATAGTAACTGGACACAGTGGAGATTATGGAGTTGGAGTTCACCCACAATATTTTATTGATGATATCGAAGATTCAATTGCTGACTTTGGGGCAAGTTGTTTTCGATATTTATCAAAAGAGGAATGGGAGGACGACACTGGTAGGTATGAAGATTTTACAAAAGAACTTTTTTACGAATGGGTTGTTGATTGTTTTAAGGATGCCGGTGGAGATAAGTTCAAAATACCTTGTTATTTGAGTTTCTATGAGCCTGAAGATGTAGTCTTGGATTTACACACTAGAAAATGGCGAGAAGTTGATGAATTGCAAAATAGTTTGGAGTAGAAGATTAAAATGTCGAACCCAGCAGACTACTGGAGTTGCTGAGTTTATTGAAATTGGGGGTGTAAAATGATACCAAACTCGGGGAAAGACAAAATTGAGCAAGCTTTAAATGAAGCGTATGATGAAGTAACTCACGAGATCAAAAAGCTTCTTGAAATTTCTCAAGAAGGTAATAGGTTTTATTTATTCGATTTAACAAAAGATGGGGAGCATTATGGAGTGCAAGTGTATCCTATGGTTTCGATAGATGGGATGGAATATATTTCAATCTCATTTGGAGTTTCCCCTTTTACTTATATTCCAGAAACAGAATGGTGTAATGATGACAACA
Source organism: Mechercharimyces sp. CAU 1602 (assembly GCF_024753565.1). Classification (NCBI taxonomy): domain Bacteria; kingdom Bacillati; phylum Bacillota; class Bacilli; order Caryophanales; family Thermoactinomycetaceae; genus Mechercharimyces; species Mechercharimyces sp. CAU 1602. The sequence continues at coordinate 322,430 of NZ_JANTPT010000001.1, forward strand.
TTGACAGTTATTCTGACTATACATTAGATCGGTTGTTTGATTGGATAGTTGATTGTATCGAAAGTGTTTGTGGTAAAGAGTTCCTCATACCTTGCTATATAAGCTACTATGATATTGATCGACTAATAGATATGCACACTAGGGAATGGATTCTCCTGGAGGACAATGGAGGTTTTTTTTACAATGAATAATTATTTTATACTACAAAATCTTGTGTATTTGAAAGTGAAGGGACTACGAAGTGGTATCTAAACTAGTAAAATCAAACATTAAATTAGCATTAAGGAGTGAAAGGGAGAGAACTATAAGTGAGTTGAGAGACCTATTTCGATACCCATTTCACTCTGATGTAAAGATACTACATTTTGAGATGGATGGAAGTGTAGGGGATTATGGAATTACTGTGGCTCAATTCAAGGAATTAGATGAGATAATAGAAATAAATGCTCATGGAGAAAAAGTGTCAGTGGAGGTATTCTTGAAATAGGGCTTGGATGCTTATGTTATATATGGTATAGATCGTATGTTTTAGTGGTTTGCTGATTGCTTTGAAGAGGCAGGGGGTAAGGAATTTCCTTTGAGGTGCTGTTTGTGCTATCACGATTCCGGAAGTGGATTAGACCTACATGATCGAAAGTGGAAAGAACTAGGGGTTCGAGGATTAAAATACTAAACCCAGCAGACTACTGGACTTGCTGGTTTTGATATCGGGTGTTAAAATGACACCAAAATATAGGAAAGACAAAATTGAGCAAGCTTTAAATGAAGCGTATGATGAAGTAATTCACGAGATCAGAAAGCGACTGACTAAACCCAGTTTAGAAGCAGAAGTAATCCGCTACTAAGTGTGAGGCACTTGGCGGATTACTTCTTTTTACCGACATTATACGCATAATAGCCGACAGTAACAATTAGCATAAAGAGCATAATTGTTTCTCCGACCGTCATAGCGTCACCCCCTCTCGGGGGTTAGTCGCGCTCCAGCCCTTATCCAATCATCTTAAACAGAATTACTACATAATTCAAACTAATTATGTGGTAGATTTGTACAATAACAGTGCAATTCGCATACCAATGGCAATAAGTGATACCAGGAGTAATACCAAAAAGTGGTTCTCTCCGGGTCACAATTGGACTGTTTTTGTTGAGATTCTTTTTTGGAAAGAAGGATGAACCTTGAACAACTTGACTAGAGAATAAATCAATATTGAAAAGAATGGGTTAACAGTCAATACACATTGATCTAGTCAAGTCATAGTAGGGCAACAAATTATGCATTTTAGCTGAATAGAATAATATATTAGTAAATTTATATTGCATATCCCAATGCTTGGTATATAATGATATCTAAGCATGTATTCTATTGAGGAGGGGTGAAAATGTTAGCAGGCTATTCGAAAGAAGTAGGTGAAATTCTTAGACGAGAAAGAAAAGAAAAAAGGTTGCGCCTGGAGGATGTAGCAGACAAAAATATTTCACCTGCAACAGTATCAAATATTGAACGTGGGGTTCCACATGTTCTGCCCGCAAAGATTGAATATCTTATGGATAAACTTGACTTGAGTGAAGCTGATATAAAAGCGCGTATGTCGGGGATCGAAAAGGAGTTAGAATATCTTGAGCTGAGACTGACTGCAATTGAAGCACTTATAGACCAAGGGGACATTGCTTTGGCAGAAAAACAGCTCATCGAATTCGATGGGTTGGGTACAGAACACCCTCTATCTGCTCACATCTTCTATCTCCGTGGGAGTCTATATATTGAAAAAAAGCAACCTTCAAAAGCGGAAAAGGAATTATTGAATGCGATACGGTTATCAGAACAAAACCACAACAATATTCATGTGGATAGTTATAATTTACTTAGTTATGTAGCGTACTTTAAGAATGATTTAGAATCTGCGCTCAAGTTTGCAAACCAAGGTCTTGAAAAATTTATACCAGGGGGCAAACGTGATCACGTGTTTGATGTACTTCTTGTTAATAAGCTTTCTTACTTGGACAAGCTCAATCGGGTTGGAGAGGCTCTATCCATCTTAAACGATATTTGGGAGCGTAAAGAAGAAATCAAGAGGCCAGAGCTCTTACTTCATTTGTACCATCTAAAGGTAAGTTTGCTTCGAAAAACAGGCTATTATGAGGAAGCACTCGAAGTGGGGCTTGAAGGAATACAACGATCAAGACTAACAAATGAATATAATCGGACTCTTCATATTTGGGATTCGTTAAGTAGTGTTTACTTGCGATTGGGCAACTTGAAAAGTGCCGATGTTTGCTTGGAGTATGCCATATCACTAGAGCCACTAATCAGTAGTAAAAGTTATTTTGTCTCCACTTTAACAAAAAAAGGGATTTTGCACATGAAGAAAAGTGAGTTTGAGCAAGCAACCGAGTATTTGAGCAGAGCTATTATACTTGGTAACAAGCAAAAGACAGATGTTTACCTACTCGATGCTTTAGCGATCATGGGTGACCTCAAAGTTTCATTGGAAGAATATAACGATGCTTTGACATTTCATCGGAAAGCGCTAGATATTGCTGATCGATTAGGATTCAAGAGAAAAAAACATTCTTTACTATTTCGCATCATTAAATCTTTACAGAAGACAGGTTCAGAGGAATTCAAAACAGAGTTAACGAATATGTTTGAAGTACAGAAGGAAATAAAGGAGGATCCGGTATTCGATGAAATCATTTAAATTGCTACTAATAGTAGCCCTGTTGACGCTTGGTACCCTATCTCTTTCTTCTCCACTCGGGGAAAAGGGATACGCCGAACCCCAAAGAGCAGAGCCTAGTAAAAGTTAGGTATAAAGATACTACTAACTTCGCAAAAAGTTAGTTGCGCGTCTCGGTAGTTTTAATACGAAATAGCTTGTAGAGGATTTCTCTCTACAAGCTATTTTATTTTCAGAATGATTTTAATGCCCACTTCGTACGACCACTGACCAATGAATTTTCTCTTCACAGTCTTTAAATTGACTATAATGAAACGGTGAATAGTCTTCATACTGAACGTATCCTTAAGCCTATCCCTCACAGACAAAAAGTTAGTGTAATCTCATTTCCTTCTTTGTCTTTTCCGATCGGATCATGCAAAGAGACATCTTTGCGTGCTTTTTTTAATGAGCGTAGGTGCATTAAAATCTCATTTTCAATACAACGCGCTGCGTAGGTTGCCAGCTTGGTTCCTTTATTAGGTCGATACGATTCGATCGCTTTGATGAGTCCAATGGTGCCGATAGAAATGAGATCTTCTGTATCCTCTGATGTATTTTCGAATTTTTTGACGTTATAAACACAACACAACGTCAAAAAATCCTTATAGAATCGGGATTTATAGTTACTTTGAATAAAATTCCAGGGAAGAATAACACCTGTTATCGAAAGGAGATCGAAAGAAAAGGTGAAATAACTGTTATTACTTTATAGAGTGGACAAGCCATAAATGATTGTCAGGTAAAAAATAAAAAAAATAATCTCGTAAACCACTTGTATTTCACTCCTTCAGACGGCTATACGTTATAGAAGGAGTTTTTTCTTTTCCTCTCGATACCCGGAACCAATCGAATAACGCCAGAAGAGCACCCGTCCATTGTGGCGGGTCTTTTTATGTCTTCATAACGCAAACAAGGAGGAATGCCAATGGACATTCGTAAACGAGGTGACGGGACAGCCGTTATCTTCAAAACGAATAAAGGCGAGATTACGTTTTCCGACTATCCATATTCGCCGTACAAAACGATCATGGTTCGAGCAGGAGGCGTCCGGATGCACATGCCGCTTAAACGCCATATACGTACCCTAGTCGAAATCTTCGGCTTTGAAGCGGTATCCGACGCAATCAACAATTACCCTGAATCATTACGAAAACAAGGAGGCGATGACTAATCGAAGAGTTACGAGAGAGGTTGCGTCGTATTCGACTGGATAAACCTGATGGAACGTTGTACCCGCTTGGGGGCAATAACTACGCAGACCATTCCGGTCGTCCATTCCAAGCCAAATCACATCAGCAAATTGAAGCTGCGAAGAAGTTCTTTAACATCGGCAAGGACCGTCGCCATTTTTCGTTTACCGATATGGAGAATATTCGTGAGGTGATTGCTACGTTATCGACGGCTCATTGCGGTCACTTATTACACTTACAATGCTACATGGAGCTGTATACGGGGTTCCTGATCCGCGAAGACAAGGAGTACATGACGTGGGACGACGCAAGAAAGGTACTCGACGTTAGTAAGCGTTCCATGACGGATTTCAAGAAGGCTATGCTAGACAACGACATCATCGAAAGAACTGCGAATGAAGACGGAGAAGTCGTGTTGAGAGTGAATCCGCGTTATCACTTCCGCAACGAACTACCGGAGAACAAACGTGTCATCAAGACGTTTACGAATCGACTCAAGGAGATGGCCGAAGAGCTAAAACCGCATGAAGTCGGTATGGTCTATAAACTATTGCCGTATATTCATCAGAACACGAATACGATCTGTTCCAATCCGTTTGAACGTGATCCTGCGAAGATTGAGCAACTGAATAGCACACAGATTGCGGAGCTTATCGGTATGGAACGCGCAAAGCTATCGAGATATTTACGGTTAACTGTTAAGGATCAACACGTTTTTGCGGTCGTTAAAGTCGGGAGGAATCGTTACTACAAGTTGAATCCATGGATTTTCTATCGCAAGAACGGTAAGCCTGACGATACCTTGACAGAGATGTTCGTAGTCAAGAAGAAGAAAAATAAGTAGTGAATCCATACAGATAATACCATCCACTTTCAATTGTGTGCCCTTTTTTGCCGATTTACCCTTGATTGTGTGCCCTTTTGTGCGCGTGGACTAAAAGGCTGTATCGCAGTCACAATAATGGGTACAGCCAATTTTTACGCGAAAAAGTTCAGATTTGTTCTTTTCTTTATAGACGTTATGAAACGAAAGACCTTCGCAAACAAAGTAAACTGACGAGGAGGGGACGGAATGAAGAATATAATGCCGTCATCTATTCCGCCAAGACCGGGAAGAGACGGTTTTACCGAAGAAGCTATTAGCGCAATTACACGGAAGGTAAATGGCGAAGAGGACTACTATGAACGCTTAGACAACGAATCACTACTAGATTACGCATGGGCGTTGGCTACGATATACGAATATCAAGTGGAGAATGGGATCATTGAAGGTATTGAGGAAAAAGAAAGACACGACAAGAGGGAGTGTCCAATGACGTAGTAATAACGCATTCCGTATCGCAAAGTATAGCGCAATAAACTAGACAAAGTATTAAGAGGAGGGTTAATCATAAAAAAGTCATTAATCCAGAAATATTATGACGGAGATATTACGCTTGAAAAGTACATCAAGATATTGTCAAAGGGAGATAAAGCGAATCATACGCTAAAAGAGTCTGAACGGAGGGTAAAGAAGATACTCAAGAAAGTACGCAGTTTTGCTTAATAACCGATAGAGGCGCAAAGAACAACGAAATAAACATCTATTACTATTAAATTCTATTTATTTACAGTTCCTATCCCCATATACTTATTCGCGAGTAAGATTTAAGAGAAAGAAAAGCATGACAGGAGGGAGTGCCAATAACGTCTCCGTAACGCTAATCATGGCGCCATAAATAACGTTATTACTGTCAAGTCCTTACCTGTCCTTGACTGCGAGTAAATAAGACCGAAAGGAACAGATAAGGAGGAGTATCTATTGGGAATTTTATTGCGGAGTCCATTACGCCAAGAATACCGTGACGTTCCTATTAACGCTACAGGCGTATTCAAACCGTTTAGTCGCACTGACTCTTCCACTGCGTTAACCAGCGAAGACCTACAACGCACGATAAACAAAAACCTTACGGAAAGGAGGCGAAATCATGGCGTTAAAACGTTTAGAAGCGAAGCATTACAAAGCGTTAAGTTATCTCATTCAACCGGATAATGGCGGTTTGTCTCTCGAAGAGATAGCGGAAGAATGCGGAGTAACGAGAAAGACGTTATGGGAATGGCGCAATGATGATACGTTTGACCGCGAATTTAAGAAACAGATGCGAAGGTTAGTCGGAGACAGGGCGCCTGAGTTACTGGAAGCGGGAATTACGCAAGCGTTATCGGGTAGCGGGAAGCACCTCGAATTAATGCTGAAATCGATAGGCGGTATCCTTACGGATGAAGTCGAAATAAGCCAAAACGTGAATAGCAACGTATCCCATAACGTAGATGATATTAAGGCGCGATTGAAACGGTATAAGAAGCGTAAGGGAGATGAAGGGGGTGACGATGCAGAAGAGAGCGAAACAGAAACGGAAGTATATGAGGAGGAGGAGACGAGAGATAGCGAAGAAGATAGATATATTCAGGATAAAGACATTGATATCGATGATTTCGAAGACGGGGAATGGGCGTAATGGAATAGATGCGGAGGAGTGAGTAGCATAGGAATAGCGCAGTGATGGCGTATAGGTAGCGTGTTCATTTCGTAGGGGGTAGCGTTTTGAATAACGGAGGAGGGCGTTAAATTACGGTGGGAGTTACGTTTTTCATTTCGGGGGTGACACATAAATAAGTAGGGATACGGTTGATTGCGTGGGGTATCGTGGTATTACGAGGTAACGTATGTAACGTTATCGTATCGTATACACCCGCTGCACGCTTTTTACGGACGTCACCCTCGAAACTTTCCGCATCCCATTCGTTTTACCACCGTATATTTACATTTACTATACGCCATTTCATTCATTACGGAGGTCCCATCTATTATCGGGACATGGGGGTATATTGCGCAGGACATACGGTGTGGAGAGGAGGCGTATTGCCATACGTACCAACGGTTACAGACGTTATGTATTACGTATATGTACGCATGGCTACGCAGTGCATACTGATGCTTACGTTGTTATACCTGTTATCGGTATACACCAGTGTAGTCGTAGCAAGCGATTGACGTTTCGTTCAATGTAACAAAACTCTTTTCTGTTACATTCGATATTAGTCGTGATGAATAACGATACGTTGATGCAGAGAGACGAAAGGGTGACGATTCGCATACGCTATGAACCCCCCAGGCGGGGGTAGCGAAGAGGTGGCGTCTGACGTAAGTAGAATCCGCGTAATAAAAATAATGTTCGGAAGTAATCTTTACCATACGAAAGGGAGGCGTTAGGTTGGTCGGTCTAAAGAACGTCTTCCTTTCTGTTTTTCACTACGAAATGTGACGCTAATATACCGATAATCGTAGTGCTTGTAAACCAGCCTATGACATGTTCGATAAATGGTATTAACGTAAATTTATTATGAATATCGAGGTTCGTTGTTTCAGGGAAAGTGAAGAATGGCTTTAGTCCGAGAAATATAATAGGTATAATGTCTTTTTCATTGTTATTGTCTTCAAGATCTTTTAGATGCTCTTTTTCGAAAATAACTAGTTTTTCTTCCTCATCATCGATGTCCATGTATTTGTGCGAGTAGTAGTAGTAAGTGCTTCCAAATGTAATGCCAGTATAGGTGAGAATCATTGCCATGATCATTATATACCAGAAGAGTTTAAACCAAATAGATTTGTCTCTTGATAGAAGGTTGATTAAAAATGCGAAAGAGTAGATGAGGATAAATACCAAGAAAATAAACTTCACCTCAAAGTCGAGTCCCTTTTTCAGAGCTTGTCCTAAAAATACAACTGCGTAGACAGATAATATATAAAATCCGACTATGAAGTGAGATATGTAAATAAAGTACCAAATTAAGGCTAAGAAAAGTAATCCAAAGATGAAATCGGCCAATGTATTGCTTATAAAAATTGTTAGTACTGCTATGGAGATCATCAACAGTAAATATCCATATTTAATTTTAGTTAAACGCTTGATTATTCTTAGCACTAACTCTTTAAAGTGAGGGATACGTTTTCGCACACTATCTAAGAAAGAGGTGAATCTTTTCGATAAGTCACGTAGATTCAAACTACGTACGCAAGACCAGATACCTCGCCAACTCATGAACTGCTTTAGAACTTTTTTTATGGAGGATAACTGGTTAGGAAAGTCTTGTTGGACTTTAATAAAAATCAGGCAAATAGAAATCAAAGATAGTATCAACAAAGGTATCTTCAGGTACAATTTATTATTCACCTCGCTAATTGGTATATTTTTAATATTAAACTAAATACAACCGAATGTCATGCGAAATTAACACGAAATAGAGACAGAACGCATCCGCCTCTCATCCGTATCCATATCGTCAACCAATTACTAACTTAACGCTATCCTACGCTTCCCTACGAAGCCTTATGTTTGCGCCAGAAGAAGACGAATGTGATATATCGCTAATTCGATAACAATCGCAATCTCACCATAAACCGTCATTTGTGGCTCATCTGATGCGGTTTTCGGCAAACACGCATCCCCGCAAGTAATTCATATTTATGGTAATGGTAATATAGCTGGTAAGCAGATATCATAAGGTGATTTAACATTGGAGAAGCCTATAACGGAGAAAAAGAAGATGATAGAAAAGTTTTACAAAATATCGACACCCATTGTAGCCTTTATTGCGTTCATTATGACGGTTAAGACTGATAATGATATATGGATGATGGCTATGTTTGCGTATATTACTGGGGTGGCAACGATAGTGAGCGTTATGGATTTCATAGAGACCAGAAAAGAGAGCGGAAAGTTAAAAATAGCGAGTGGCTTATTTACAATCACTTTTGTCGCGAGTGCTTTTGTTTATTGCATTGTGAATATGCTTTTTCGTTCATGAGTTAGGAGGCATCTCATAGCGGATGCCTTTTTCTTTCGCCTAAACTAAAACGAAAGCGAGGCGCTTAAATCGAAATACTTACGAAAACTGAATTGCCTTATCTTCGGCCATGACTTAGAGTACATCAACATCAATGGCCGCGTTAGTAAACATGTATGTTGGAATTGCGGTCATGTAGGCAATGTTGTTTATTCAAGCGAAGCATCGCCGCAAGAAATCGAATTTGGAGAAGATCTATATACTATGGATTGGGAAGAATTCGAAGCGAAACACGGCAAGGTGGAGGTTACCCCGGAGAATGGATGTGATCACTTGAACCGTAAAACATCCGTCTCCCTCGACGGTAAACAATTCGCCAAGTACCGCCAAATACCCGTCACCATCGAAGCCTATCAAACCGACGAAGAAGTCGAAATCGAAACGCTAGAAGGCGTCATGAAAGCAAATAAAGGCGATTGGATTATTCGCGGAGTCAAAGGCGAATTGTATACATGTAAGCCAGATGTGTTTGCGATGACTTACGAAAAGGAGGCGTCAAATGAATATTGTAACCGAGCCGACTGCCCCACATCTCTCCGAAACAGAAACGAAACGCCTACGTTTGGTAGGCGCGAAGGGAAGGGAGTTGCGTAATCTATACCGTAAGGCAATCGAAAGGTACAACGAAGAGGCTTCTTTTAGAAATTTGAAGCGGATGGAGAAGGCGAGGAGGCGGTATGAGCGTCATATGAAAGATAATGCTATAAACCGCCATACTGAAATTGAGCTGGGGACGGCAGGGAAAGAAATACTTTAATACTATAAAGGGAGATGATGCGAAATGAGTAAGCTAAACGAAATCGAAATCAATGCAAAAGTATCCGTCAATACTGACGAAGCTGTGCGGGAATTAAACGAATTGGAACAGAAAATCGTGGATATGGGATTACGTTTAAAAGAAATCTTCGCACCAATTAGTGAAAAGTATGGGCCAGGTTTCTTTGGCGAGGACGACTACGACGATGAAGACGAATCCGAGACGATATTCCAAACAGGAGACTTTGCCGAGATCGATGGCGAGATGTACTACGTCATTGTAGCGGATGAAGAAAATGCGGTTCTAGGGCGTTATAAAATACTACCGGACGATTGGGCATATGCTTGCGAAAATGCTAGCGTTTACTCGAATCGAATGGACATGATTGATTCCGTTGTGGGACTAGAATGGATTCAGCGTGACGGAGAGCAGATACACTAAGTGAGTTATTACGTACTTAGACGAAATCTACACCGTCTCTAACGAATGAAAATTACGAATAGACGCAATCATATCAAACGAATACGAACCGTTCTTAGAATCGATTTAATTAGCCGTTTTCTGAAAAACACTTGAAACTCTCTTTCCTGATCTACCAACAAATGCTATAATGCTAGTGTTAAAGGGTGGATAAGGAACGGGAGGGATTCAGTTATTGGGGAAACTTTTCAGTAGGTTGCGACAGGTTTTTACGAGTCAAAAGGGAGCGCCTACCGTTGAATATGTCGTTATCCTAGCCGCAGGAGTTCTTTTCGCAGGAATTTTAGTATCTGTGATGAACAGTGAACCGGTAAAAGAAGAGCTTGCACAGACAATTGACTGTCACATTCAGTCGATTGGAGACGAAGAATTAGATCCAGAATGTAACGGAAAAAACGAGATATCGCAAGCATCTGCACCTAAAGCGAAACAGAAGGGTAAGCAAGATACGGAAGAAGACGAGGGGTTTTTTAGCTCTCTTTGGGAAGATGTAAAAGATGCCGGTAGTGACATTGCAGAGGGAGCCGAAAACTTTTGGGAGGATACAAAGGAAGTTGCTTCAGAAGTTTGGGGAGGAACGAAAGAAGTCGCCTCTGACGTGTGGGAATGGGCGAAAGAGAATAAAGAGTACATTTTCGCAGGTTTAACGATTGTCGCTGGCGTTGCACTAATTGTTTCAGGAGTAGGAGTTGGCCTTGGGGCCGCTATATTGATAGGGGCAGCAGTTGGAGGCGGAATAACGTACTTCACTGGTGGAGATGCCAAAGATATTGCTCGTGATATGGCGTTTGGTGGAATTACGGGGATTATAGGTGGCGGAATTGGAGCGGTAGCGTCACGTGGAGCTATGGCAGCAGCTACACGATTTGGTACGAGTGCTATAGGGCGAAAGCTCATTCCAGGACTTGCTGGCGGATTAGCTGGCGGGGGAACAGAGAGCCTAGCCGATGATGCCTTGCGTGGAAAGGAGTTCGATTGGAAAAAAGCGGTTATTAGTGCCGCCACTGCCGGAGGAGTACTTCTCGGTGCATTTGGCGGGAGTCAGATATTAGGCGCTGTTGACGAGTTTGGGCCGATGGCAGGGCAGAAATTGGCGAAAGAAGCCGATGAAGCTACTGTTGCAACGGCAAAGCCAAAGATCGAGACTTACACCAAAACAGAAAAGGGTAAGACAAGGCGGTACATGAAATCGACAGATGGGCGTGAGATCAAGCTAAGGAACGGTCATTTAGCTGGACAGACACATCCTAAAACAGGAGTTCCATTTGATAAAAACGGTTTCCCTGATTTTAATGAATGGAAAGTTGGTTCTGACGTAAGGATTGATAATTCCCTTTATCTTGCGGACGATAAAACTCAGTTCAAAGAGGCTACCAAACAATTAAAAGAACAAATCAAAAAAAACCCTGATTTAAAGAAGCAGTTTACAGCTGAACAGCTTGAAGCGATTCAAAAGGTGAAAGACAAAATACCCAAATATACTTGGCACCACAATCAAGAAGAAGGTATATTACAATTGATCCCTTATAGTGTCCATTCAAGAACAGGTCACACAGGGGGACGAGATATTTGGGGCGGGGGAAATTCCTATAGGTAGGTGAACTAGATGAAATGGGAGTATGTAAAGCCGATTGATGAACAAAAAATAAAGGAAATTGAGAGTGAATTAAAAGTAAAATTCCCGAAGGCGTTTGTTAGCTGTGTTCGGGATAACAATGGCGGACGTCCAGAGACTCATACAGTATATGATTTGGGTCGTCGTAAAGGCAAAGTATTTGGTGAGTTATTTGATTTTTATTGGACAGATGATGGTCTATCTATTATCGAAGCTCACGAGATATCGATCGACGAAAATGAGCTACCTGAAGAGATAATTCCTTTTGGAATTGATCCCGCTGGCGACTTTTTTTGCTTTGATTATCGTCATTTAATAAACGATGAGCCTATTGTGGTTTTATATAATCATGATCGTGAGTATGATCCTGGAGATGAGGGAGACAGTCTAACGAAAATAGCAGATTCGTTTTCGGACTTTCTCTCAATGCTCTATGAACCGGAAGAATAATTTTTAAGCGGCTCCACTCGCGGAGTCGCTTTTTTACGCAAAAGAAAAACGCAGTCTATAACTCGATTCCGGCGTAAATTTCATCCATATCGCTTTGTTCAATACCGATATATCGCATTGTTTCGCGCTGACTGGAATGGTTCAGAGCTTTCGTGATATACGTTAGTTCTACACCGGATTTGAATCGGTGATAAGCGAAAGTCTTACGAAGTGTATGCGTTCCGACATTCTCTTTAATTCCCACGCGTTTAGCCGCTTGCTTCAAAATGCGGAGTGCTTGAAATCGTGTTATCGGTTTGTTAACTCCTTTTCGTGAAGGGAAGAGGTACGCATTATCGCTCATATCGGGAGTTAAATAAGCGGTTAACTCACGCTTATTTGCGCCGTTGACGAGGAACATTTTCGACTTTTTCGTCTTTTCTTCGCGGACGAAGATATATTCGGAGAGGGAACCGTCTTTGTTTCGAACATCACTAACTTTGAGACGGAGAATGTCGCTAATACGAAGTGCCGAGTTGATTCCGATGACAAACATTAAGCGGTCACGGTCGTTTAATTGGCGCTTCATGGCGTTTATTTTTTTCTTGGATTTAATGGGGTGAACGATTTCCACAATATCACTCCATTCGTGTTTTGTTACATTCATCATATGCTGTTTGATCGAAAATATCAACGATCATTTGCGGGATTTGATCGATAAAATTATCGAAAAGGAAGGAGGAAAAGTCATTGGCGTGGATTGAATCAGAGAAACGCTGGTTAATTCGCGAGGAAAGGCAAGAAGTCATAGACACTCTAACAGAATTGATCGAAGCTATGGCGGATAACATAGACGACTTGTCTCCGAGTGAATACGAAGAGTTGGATCAGCATATGACGGAGTTGGAACGGTTAGAACGCATTCATGATTGCGAGGTCAATCTATATCGGTTTGCGTGGGAGTATTTTTCGCAGGTTGGAAATGGAGATAATCCAGGAAATTGGGACGGATTCGAGTTGGAGTCGTATGAGGATGCACCATGGTTCCATGAAGAAATTTGCGACATTATGAACCACGTGTCAAATGAAGAAATTAACGCTAAGACTTGCGTTGCGGCGCCTCGTGGACACGCCAAGTCATCGTTTCTTTCCAAGGCATTTCCGCTCCACGAAATCGTGTTCCGAAAACGCAAGTACATCATCATTATTTCGGAAACGCCGTCCGTCGCAACTGGGAATATGGAGTGGCTGGCGTTACAGCTCAAGCACAATAAGAAACTGCGTGAGGACTTCGGTCCCTTACTCTCGCCGAAAAAGCAAGAGAATCCGCGAGATAATAACGAAACCTTTGTCGCATGGACACCGGAGGAAGGCGATAGACAATACTTGATTTCGAAAGTGGAATCGACGTCAACGGGGCAGGCGTTACGGGGTCGTAACTGGAATGGCACTCGGCCAGATTTAATTATCTGCGACGACTTGGAATCGCGGGAGAATACGAATACCGAGGAGCTACGGAGGAAGCTGAAAGACTGGTTTTCGCAGGTCGTGATTCCGCTTGGAGATCCAGGCGGAAAACGAACAGCTTACGTTTACATGGGGACGACGGTGCATCACGACTCGCTATTGGTTCACGTTCTTAAAAACCGGAAGGATTTTAAAAAGAAAATATACCGAGCCGTGATTGACTGGCCGGAACGAATGGACTTGTGGGAACGATGCCAAGACATCTACCAAGATCCCGACGCAGAGGATACAGAAGCCTTGGAAAATGCTAAGGCTTTTTATTTTGCACATCAAAACGAAATGAACAAAGGTGCAAGAGTCGTATGGCCGGAAGTCAAACCGCTTTTCGATTTGTTCCGATTCAAATGGGACGAGGGATCGAAGGCGTTCAATACGGAGTTGATGAACAATCCGCTAGACGAAGAATCCATGATCTTTAATCCGGAGAAGTTTACGTATTGGGACGACATTGATCCGAATATGGAGTTTCCTGCGAAACAATACGACATCTTCATGGGGATTGACTTTGCGATGGGGAAACAGAGAGGCGATTATAGCGCCATTGTGACGATAGCCAAAGACCGGAGGACGAAGACGGTACGCGTGATTGACGCTTGGGGTGACAAGGTTCATCCCGATATCTTCATGAAGATCATCGTAGACAAGGTGATGAAATACCAGCCACACCGGATTGCCGCGGAAGCACAGGCGGCGCAAGAGTTCTTTACGCACAAACTCAAAGAGGCGTTAAGGAAAGAAGGGTATCCGGCGAATACGCGAGTCAAGGAGATTAAACAGCGAACACGGAAGGAACTACGAATTGAAGCGATGCTTCCGGATATTGAGAGCGGTCGCTTGCAGTTTAACCGTGGTCATCGATTGTTATTGTGGCAATTCGAGGCGTGGCCTCAAACCGCGGATGACGTCCCCGATGCCTGTGAAATGGCTTGGTCAATAAGTAAGACATCGAAGGCACAGATTGTAAATAAACCTGCGTGGATGTAAAGAGAGGAGGCGAAATCATGGCGAAGTTATTTAATACCGGAGGAGAGTTCCCCGAACCGTCGTCTATTGAGAGGTTGGCAAAATACGAACGAGGACGAATCCTATTTAAGAACAAAATAGAGTCTATGCGCGAAAGAGCATTACAGCTATTCAAGGACAATGATCGAATGGAACAATATGAACAGCTCAAGTCATTACTGATTGCAGTTGCGCTACCAGATATACTTGTTACAAAACCAGCGGATTTAATGGTCGGAGAGCCTCCGATAATATCAACGGGTAAATCCGATAAATCAGACGTACAGAAAGCGGTAAATAAAATAACGGAAGAAAATGGTTTGAACAAATTGATTCATGAAATAGTTGTAGGAGCCGGGTACCGGGGGGATGCTTTTTTAAAGGTGAGGTATAACTATCGACAAGATTTCAGTGAGCTACCAGACGAAGTCATCCCTGAGGGTAGAAGCGCACCAGAAGGTGTTATGCCGGAACCGATTATTGAGGCGATAGATCCTTCGTACGTTTTTCCTGAAACCTCCTCAATGAATCGGAAACAGTTTAAGGCGATTAATATCGCGTTTATCGAGTGGATGGATGAGGGAAAAGAAGAGATCCCATATTTGAGCGTCGAACGACATATACCGGGATACATTATGTACGATCGCTTCCGACTTAATAAGAACGGGGTTAACTCCGAATATGGTTCCAGCATCAGCACCTATAAGATAGGCGAAAGGATGTCGACGGGGAGAGATAACGATATTGAATTTACTGGGGTTATGCGTCCTCTCATCTTTCATTGTCCGTATAAAACAACCGATGACGAATGGCAAGGGATCAGCGGAATTGAAAAAATGGAGAGTTTGTTTGATGCATTGAATGAGCGATTGGTTCAAATTGACTATATTCTATACAAGCATAGCGATCCCAATATGTACGGCCCGGATTTAGAAACAAATGCGAAAACACTTGGAACTGGCGGTATGTATATCACAGTTGCGGAAAAAGACAAAGAGCCTGGCTATATGGATTGGAACGCACAGCTAGATAGCGCGTTTAAGGAGTTAGATAAAATTACTGGCTTTATCTTTCAAGTCAGTGAGACTCCGCAATGGATTTTTGGGACTGTCGTTGCGGACAACGGTTCAGATGGGGGCACAGGCACATCACACACTGATGGAGCAGCAATCGAAGCGAGGTTCATGCCTCTCCTCAAGAAGGTTGAGAGAATTCGCGTTCACGTTGATAAGGCGATAAAAGATGCGCTATTCGCTGCAATGGAACTTGAGGTTCAACAAAACGAAGGTGTAGAGGGTTTCAGTTCGTATGAGCCTGTCTACCCGAAAATTAAATGGCGTAACGGATTACCGAAGAACAAGAAGGAAGTCGCTGAGACGATGAGTATCCGCACAGGAGGTAAGCCGACGATAGACGTTGCATCAGCTATTAAGGAACAAGACGGAGGTGACGACTACTACGCTGAAAAGATAAAAAAAGCAATAGAGAAGGACGAAGAGGACGCTAACAGTTTCGTGGAGGCGTCTATTTTTAATGATGAACAACCGAAGACCGAAGAAGAAGGCGATAGCTAATGCGCCAAGTGCCTTCACCTGACTTCGAATACGACGTGGAGACGTTGGTTTCGTACTATAAAGACGCGCTTAGACAGATTCAATTGGAACTTGAACGGTATGACTTAACGAAGTATCAACGTGCGAATCAAATGGCGCTACTAAAGCAACTATCGGATATCTTGTCGGAGCTAAACGACAAAGCTATGGATTGGGTAGAAGAGAACATTCCGAAAGCGGCGAGACAAGGTGTAGTGGATACGCTGTACGAGTTAGGCGTGGTGGAATCAGTGACAGAGGCTGAACGGGTCATGTCGTTTAACAGACCGAACAAGGAAGCTGTTCAAGCGGCAGTGGCGGATATGCAGACTGACCTCCTGGCAGTCACTCAAAATGTCGAGAGAAAAGTAAGGGCAGTCGTCCGACAGGTTGCTGCGGAAGTCATGCGGGAGAATATGACGCTAGGGATAAACGGCGTGAAGACGATTCGAAGCGATTTGTTGACGAGGTTGCGGAATCAGTTAGGGAATTCTGCAGATAACGCGCTAATAGATTCTGCGGGTCGTAGATGGAGGTTGCCAACGTATACCGACATGTTAGCACGAACAAAGCTCTCACAGGTATATCTGGAGGCGAAGACAAATGAGGCGGTAGGTCGGGGAGCCTACCTCGGTATTATTTCGAGCCACGCTGCGACCGACGGATGCCGTTGGCACGAGAATAGGATTGTGAAGTTATCGGTATCCGCACCAGGCAATTATCCGACTGTCGAAGAGTTGCGTGCTACAGGTCAAATATTCCACCCAAACTGTAAACACACGATTACAACTCTGATGAGTACAGATTACTTACCACAAGAGGTGAAAGAGAAGGCGGTGAGACAAGCAGAACGAGGAGATAAAGCGATAGTAACGGGTAAACGAAACCCTAAGTTCATACGTACTAAGTAAGATGTGACGGGTCTCCGGAAGCACATTCCCGTTGGAAGTAGTTCGTGTCATTAGCAATCCGATACTCCTACCTTTTAATTTATAAAAGACAGAGGTAGCCACCAGTCGATTAAATAGAAGGCTGTACTCACTAGAAGTAGTATTAAAAGGAAAATTAAGAATCGGGTTATCAAGGTGTAAAGGAAATCTATAAACTGGTCAAATGAATTCTCTAAACTCTGGTTTTGTTTTTTGTTATATAGCATTGAACTTCTTCCTTCCTGATCCATTATGGAAAAGTATAATACAAATTTCACTATAAAATAAGGTGAGAGATGAGGTGGAAATGAAAATATTTTACTATAAGCAGTGTCCTGGCGGAAGACGATAAAAGCCGCAATAGATCGCGGCGTTGCGCGTAAAACTCGAACATAAAAATGGAGGTATACGATTAATGACGAAAAAACGAAAATTACCGATGAATCTACAGATGTTTGCGGAACCAACGGGAGATCCGACGGAAACGCCTGCGGGGGCGCCAAATACCGAAGATCCGCCGTCGGAACCGAAAAAGCAAGAGGAGAAGACGATTCCCTATGATCGTTTTAAGGAGGTGAACGATAGCCTTAAGGAATTTAAGAGCGTATTTAAGGAGCTAGGAATAGACGACGTTGGGAAACTGAAAGGAATCTTGGGTGAACATGACCAACTATCGAAGGAGAAGCAAAAGCTAGAGCGCGAAAAACTGTCGGAACAGGAGCGATTGCAGAAGGATTTAGACGAGGCACAAAAAGCGAAGGAGCAGTTCGAAAAAGAACTCGAAGGGTTGCGCCAGTCCAATCGCAAACAACGGATTCAAAACGAGTTCATTAAAGCGGCGCAAGCGAATAACATCCAGTACATTGATGATGCGTATAAACTCGCTGACCTGTCTAATGTTGAATTGGGCGATGACGGTGTAAGCGGTGTAGATGACGTAATCAAGTCGCTAATCGAGAACAAACCGTATCTTGTCGGAGAGAAAAAGCAACCGAAGGAAATCGGCAGTCCCTCGAATCCGCCTTCAAATGGAGATGCGAAGACGTTGCAAGCGCAGCTTGACGAGGCGCAGAAGAAAGGGGATTTCAGTAAGGTTATCGAGATATCCAACAAAATTAAAGGATTGCTCAAGTAGTCGACCGAATATGCGGCTATTTTTAAATTCAAAAACGGAGGTAAGGTAAATGCTTAAAACATATGACTTTCAAGATCAGGTACGTCAGCTAGACGCTGGTATCGAAATGATCATCAATGACGCTCCGACGTTATTAGGACTAGTAGGGATGAACGACGAGGCGATTTACAACACGAAGTATGAATGGATGAGCGACCGTTTGAACTCGAATCTATCGAGTGTGTCTGGTGCGAAAACGGCAGGGGATACGGTAATCGATTTACCCGCGACGGACGGTGAAAAGTTACGTGTGAATGCGATTGTGGTGGCAGGCGAGGAATACATGCGTGTGACTGCGGTGAACGGCGATCAAATTACGGTAGCACGTGGATTCGATGGTACGACGGCGGCAGACTTAGCAGATGGGGCAGAATTGCGGATCGTCTCTCGTCCACAGTACGAGGGAGAAAATCCCGGCACTGACGAAAGTCACGACCGTTATGTCGATTATAACTATGCGCAGATTATCGAGCGCTACGCTGCGGTATCCAAAACGCAACAAGCGGTGCGGACGCATAACGTTTCTAATGAATTGAACTACCAAGTCGAGCTTCGATTACAGGAAGCAACGCGTGAGTTTAACGATTGGTTGATTTATGGACGTCGCATGAATACGTCAGGCATTCCGCGTACAACTGGTGGTTTGCTCTATTTCGCAAATGCCAATGGCGCGAAAAAAGAAAATGCGAGTAGCGGAGAGTTGTCTGCGTCTCTATTGAATGGCGTAATGGAAGCCGTTTACCAACGAGGAGGTAGTGTAAATACGATTCTTACCAATACGGCAGGAGCGCGTCAAATTTCTAAATTAGCAGGCGATAGCATTCGGACAGAACGCCAAGACACAGCGACAGGGCATCGAATTTCTACGTTCGTCTCCGACATTGTCGGCGGGAACGTAGCGACGGTGGTCGTAGATCCGAACTTCCCAAAAAATAAAGTGGCGCTATTTGACCGAAATATATTGTCTATGCACCCACTTCGCCCAATGTACGATGAAGATGCTACAATCCCAGGCGCTGACTACGTTTCTCGACAGATTCGCGGGGAGTATGGCATCAAAGTGAAGAATGCAAACGAGAAGATCGCGATTATCGAGAACATTAGCACGACTGTATCGTAGGAGGGATTGTATGGCGAAATATAAAGCACATCCGAATTACACTGTCCTAGGTAAGAATGGCCGCATTCAGTTCGATTATCACGGTGACTATGTAACCGAAGACAAAGAAGAAATCGCGGCACTAGATGCGCTTTGTCCTACGTGGATGAAGCGCATTGACGTTTCTAAAGTAGAATCAAAACAAACGGAACCCTTCGAAAAAGTAGAGCCATCCGAATCAGCGCCAAAACAAACGGAACAGGAAACGGTAGAACCAATAGGAGAATCCGAGCCGTCTGAAACGCCGAAAGAAGACGAAGAGAAACCGGAAGAAAAGAAAGAAGATAAGTCGAAGTCCACGAAAAAGAAAACCAAGCGTTCATCCGCTAAGTAGGGAGGGGCGCATATGGCGACAGCAGTAAGCCTGACGGATGCGAAAGCGTACTTCGATGTAGAAGTCTTGCACTCTGACGCGTGGGACGAAGTAGACGATACGAAACGTCAGAAAGCACTTAACAACGCTGAACGAATCCTCTATCGCTACTACTCGTCTTCATACGACATCGATGACGAAGACAACCGAATGCCTGTCGAAGCTGTCTACGAGCAGGCACTATGGATGCTCCGGAAAGATGATGCCATTCAAAAGGCGGAACTAGGTGTTCTTCAAGTATCGGTTGAAGGCGTCTCCGTTTTGACGAAAGGCGCAGGCACTGACGATATCGCGCCGGAAGTTAAGAAAATCATCGCGCATGATTCCGGAGCTTCACGGCGGTCCACTTGGACGGTGATATAAATGTCGTTGGTTCCTTTGAAGCAAACCGTCACCATAACGAAAAGCTCCGGAGAGTTGGACGAATGGGGAAATCCGATACCTGCCGATCCGGTTGAGTACGCTTGTCGCGTTAAGGAAGGGTCGGAAATCGTAACGGACTCGCGGGGAGACGAAGTTGTCGCCTCGTTAACGGTTCTTCTTTATAAGCTCGTAGACGTTGGATATGGGGACAACTTTGCGTATACGAATGAACTCGGAATAACGACCGAAGGCTCGCCGAAAAGAATTGATGTCATTCGAGATTTCGGCGGGAAGCCTTTGTTTACGAGGGTGAGGCTATAATGGCGAAAGTCGAATTTGATGCATCGGATTTCTTCGCGAAGACTGCGTTGATTCCAGCGAAGATCGAAGTGGCGGGGACGACAGCGGTTCAAGCGTCAGTGGACGATTTAGAGAGAATCGCGGTCAATGTTGCGCCGATTGACACAGGTCAATTGCGGAGGTCTTCTCAGAAAAAGGTTAAGACGAAGGGAGACGTAATTACGGGCGAGGTGTCGTTTTCAGCATCCGAAAGAGGTTTCAATTACGCTCTTTGGACGCACGAGTATGATTATAATCTAGGACCACAATCGTCTTCCGCAGGTGGTACTGACGGATATTCTGTCGGCAACAAATACCTTTCGCGTCCTTTGTACGGAGAGCAAAACAAGTATGCAAAGTGGTGGAAGGATGCGATGGAACGTGCATTGAGTCTATAGCGAAGGGAGGTGACGGAGGGATTGCGTACACTCGAATTAATTAACTTTATTAAGGGTCGAGTCTCCTACGTATACTATCCGAATCGCTTTCCGGAGAATTCGATAGATGATTGCGCGATAGTCCGAATCTATTCAGGCGAAGGAACAGACGAATGGATAGGGAAGAGAGTACCGCACTTTCAGGTACTCGTGCGGGGAGCGGAGACGGACGCAGGAGGAACAGAAGAAAAGGCTTACGAGATATTCGAATCTCTCGTGAATCAAAAGCATGTCGATATAGGGAGCGATCACATCGTGCAAATTGTGGCGATGGGATCGGCTCCCTTTTTCATTGGGAACGACGAGAACAGTAGACCAATTTACTCTATGAATTTCAGAGCGATAGTAAAACCGAAAATTGAGAAGGAGTGAGAACGTAATGGCGACTAACTATATTGATGTTCCCATAGGTCCAGCGATTGTTGAGTTTGGGTCTACAGAGCCTATCGTCTTCGATATCACGAAGGGAGGCGTTGTTTTTTCTGTTGAGACTTCGGTGCAGGACATTACCGTGGATCAATACGGAGATACACCGGTTAAAACGATCTTAAAAGGGCGTGCTGCACAAGTGAAAATCCCGCTTGCCGAGTATGACTTAGAGCGGATTTCACAGGTTATGCCAGACTCGGAGCTGGTGACAGACTCTGCGGATGCACAAAAGAAGAAGCTTATCGTAAAAGCGAACGCCGGGTTTAATGTGATGACATTGGCGGATAAACTCGTCATCAAACCGACTGATCCGAATTCGACAGTTAACGATTACATCACTATTCCACTTGCAGCACCCATGGCGGATATTGAATCCACGTATGACAGCGATAATGTTCGGATTTACAACGTGACTTTTAAGGCTTATGTAGACAAAGATAACGGCAACCAGCTCTTTATCCTGGGAGACGAAACAGCGACAGCATAGATATTAATGAATGGCGGGCGAAAGCTCGCCTTTTTATATTCCATTAGCGAGGTGATTGGATGTTCGAGATGTTTAAGGCAGTGAAAGAGCGTCAGATTGACAAAGCCAAAAGCGCCATGACTCCATCAGATATTTGTACGATTGGCGAAAAGGAAGTCAGAGTAACGAAGGTCACCGCGAAGAAGTTTAAGGAGATTATTCGTGTCGTTGAACGCCTTCCTGGGTTGTTGTTACAAGTCATACGAGCACCAGAACACGAGGTACATGCGCATCTCGTAGCGGCACTTGAGTTGGCGTTAGACGAAGTGATAGCGGTGACATCCATTTTAAGCGGCATTGAAGAGGAGTATCTATCTGAAAACGCTGGACTTGACGAACTTGTAGCGTATTTCATCGCGATGGAACGACACAATAACCTCTCGCGAACAGTAAAAAACGTAATGAGCCTTCTGCCGAAAGTACAGATGGAGAAAAGCGAACAGTAGACGATTGGCTTATCGAGATATCGGTGGAACTCGGTGTGAGTCAGAACGTCATAGAAACCGAGTATTACATGATCGATTTGCCAAAAGTCTTGGAAGCCAAGCGCAGGCAGAAGGCAAGAACGGCTATGGAAGATGCGATGTTGGAGATGCTTCCTCACTTGAAGAACGAGGATCGGAAGCGGTTTATAACGGAGATGGAACTCCAGTCAGGCTTAAAGAAAGAAATTGAGACACAGAATGTAAAGTTTAGTCGCGAAAAAATGGACTCTCTTCACGTTTTATATGGTCAGCTTCGAGGAAAGCGGGGTGAAGGGAAATAGCGAATGCAGGTACAATCAAAGCGAAAATGCTGTTGGAAGCGGATCAGTTCAATACAGAATTGAACCGCGCCAAGCAAAACATGAATGACACGACGACATACGGAACGAAGATGAAAAGATCGTTCGGTTTAGTCGAAAAAGCGGCACTCGCAGTCGGCGGAGCAGTGGCAATCGGCATAGGCGGATCAACGGCAGTAGCGGCGACATTCGAGCAAGCAATGTCTCGTGTCAAAGCCATTTCCGGTGCTAACGAATCTCAGTTCAAAAAACTCGAAGATGCAGCACGTCAGCTCGGCGAAACTACGTCATTTTCCGCGAGTGAAGCGGCGAGTGGTATGGAGTATCTTGCGATGGCTGGCTTCGATACTACGGAAATCATTGCCGCAATGCCTGGCGTTTTGAATCTCGCAAAATCTGGCGCAATTGATCTAGGTACTGCTGCGGATATTACTTCGAATATTCTTACTGGCTTCGGAATGTCGGCGGATCAAACGGGACACCTTGTTGACGTCATGGCTTCGACGGTTTCGAGTAGTAATACGAATATCGATCAGCTTGGGGATGCGATGAAGTATGTCGCTCCGATTGCGTCACAGCTTGGATGGAGTGTCGAGGAAACTGCTTCTGCGATTGCTGCAATGTCGTCAGCGGGAATTCAGGGGTCCCAGGCGGGCACCTCGCTCCGTCAATCGTTGCTATCACTCGTGAATCCGTCTCAGGAAGCAAAGGATTTGATGGACGAACTCGAAATATCGATCACCGGAACCAATGGCGAAATGAAGCCGATGCCAGAGTTAATCGGGCACATCGCTAACAGACTCGAAGGCATGACGGAGAAACAGAAAACGTCAACACTCGCGCAACTCGTAGGTACAGAAGCGGCATCGGGTTTTATAAACGTCATTAACAAAGGACCAGATGCTCTCGCCGAATATGCCGAAGGACTAGAGAACAGCGATGGTGCGGCTCAAAAGATGGCGGATACCATGGGCGACAATATGCTCGGTTCCTTTAAGAAGTTCCAGTCGGCGTTGGAAGGTCTCGGAATATCGATAGGAAACGAATTCCTTCCGTATTTTACCGTCATCGTCGATGCAGCTACAGATGTCGTTCGGTTATTCGGGAAATTAGATAGCGGATCAGTGGCGATGGGTCTCGCGATGGCTGGCGTAGCGAGTACAGTTGCTCTCGTCTCTACGGCTTTCCTTCGACTGCGTGTTGCGGTGGCAGCGCTATACGCAAGCATGGGTCCAGCGGGTTGGATTATCGCAGGGATTTCGGCTATTGCAGCGGTGATGACCGGATACATCATGCAACAAGAGCGTCAAGTAGAGGTTTCAATGGAACAGGTTCAAGCTGGGTTAAAGCAGACACAGGCGAACGATCAGCTCATTGGTTCCTTCGAGGAACTGAAATCGAAAAGCCGATTGACTACGGAGGAATTCGGTAGATATATCGACTTACAAGAGGAATTAGCGCAGACAAATAGCGAGGAGAAAGTCGCAGAGATAAAAGAAGAGATGGAAGGGCTGCGAGAGAAGTCGGGGTTGTCGAATGACGAACTGAATACGATGGTTCGTCTGAACGGCGAGCTGATCGAGGCGTTTCCAAATGCTGAAAAAGCTGTTTCGGAGTTCGGAAACGAAGTTGTAGAAACAACGGATAAAATGTGGGATATGAACTACCAACAACAGGAAATGTTGAAGATGGAACTCATGCAGAAGCTCTCGGAAGGTGCACACGAGTATGCGGATTGGATGGAGCAGATAAAGCAAAAAGAAAGTGAAATGACGGTGCTCCGACAGCAACATGAGGGACAGACAAGTCATATTAACGATTTATATGTTAAAAGGAAGGTATATCAAGATCGATTGTTAGATGGAGATAAAGAAAATGACTGGTACGCGAAACAACGTTTAGATCATTATGATAAGTTGATTGAAAAAGCAAAGGAAGAACGGGATGCAACGTTTGAAAAGGTTGAGGCATCAAAAGAGGATGTAGGTAATTTAAATGAAAAGATAGCGAAACATGAAATAGCAAAGCAGCAAATGGCGGATCTGTTGTTGGCGCAGAACGGTATTAATATTGAAGCGGGTAAAGGGTTAGAAGGTATTGATAAGGAGATAGAGAAAAACAAGGACCTCATTCAATCGTTGAAAGAACAGAAGACGGGTCATTTTGAGAACGATAAACTACTCCAAGAACAAATTGAAAGTTACGAAGAACAAAATTCGATTTTACAAGGTATAAAGGAATCGATAAACGAAACTGCAGGTGCACAGTTAGAAGTAAATAAAGAAATCAATGAGGGAACAAATTATGCTCGTACATTGAACGATAAATTGAATGAAGAAACGAAAAAACCAGTCGATACTTCGGATATTGACGACGGAAAGAAGAAAACAGATGAATTAAACTCAAAAGCCAATCAGAAGACGAAGAAGCCCGTAGACACAAGCGATGTGGATAAAGGTAACCAGAAAGCGGCTAATTTAAATAAAGACATTTCCAAATCCACGAAAAAGCCTATGTCGAGTAAAGATATTGAATCAGGTCAAGGAAAGGCGCGTGATTTGAATAAGGATATATCGAGAAGCATCACCAAAACAGTAAAAACATCATCTATTTGGGATGCGGTAAGTGTTGCGAAGGACCTACATGATTGGCTCACAAAACCCGCGACAAAAGCTGTTTCCGTTGTCCGTTCTATTTATGAAAATCTCGTACGTCACCAAGGCGGATTAATTCCGACATACCATACGGGGACACCCTCGTCCGTTGTTCCTGGAATCGGAGAAGTCAACGCGACTCTACTAGGTGGAGAAATGGTGCTGACGCAACAAGACCAGGCGAAGTTGTTTCGATGGATCAACGATATGGAAGCGAGTTTCGGAAACGTTGAGGTTAGTGGCGTTTCCAGTATCGGAGATCAAGAAATAACAATAAACCTTCCGGTAATTCTCGATGGAAGGCAAATTGGCCAGACTTCGCATAGCTTCTTATACAACCAGAAAACAAGCACGCTTAGATCGAAAGGCTATATGACTTGACATAGAGAGGAGGCGGTATTTTGTCATTTACTTTTAACGGAGTTCATTCGGATGAGCATAATTTAACTGTCACTAAAACCGATTCGCAGGTGTTGCCGCCACGCCAACTCCAAACCATCGAAGTTCCTGCGAGAGCGGGGACGTTATACTACGGGGCCGAAAAGGGAGCTAGGATATTCACGCTTCATTGTGCCCTCATAGGCGAAACAGATTTCGAACACAGAATTCGCTTGATTGCGGAATGGCTTGATGTTGACGAACCCGCTCCGCTTGTTTTTAATACCGAAGCCGACAAAACATACTACGCCGTGGTAAACGACACTCCGACTCTCGATAGAGTGGGAACGTACGGAGAGTTTTCGATTCAGTTCTATTGCGCCGATCCACATGCGTTTGGGGAGGTGAAAACGCAGCCAATAGCGAATCCGGACGCTGTTTTCGTGAGGCAAGGGATTCGCTATCGCGAAGATGGAACGGAGGTCACAGAAAACTATCCGGTGTACAAAGACGGAAAGTTCGGAAAGGCGGTTCTTATCGAGGAAGGGACGGAGAACCTTTTGACTACGGCTAGTTTGCCGAGTAACGAAGAGGTGGCGGTTGATGTTGGAGAGGAATATTCGCTATCAATCGTTGACGGATCTGCGAAAATCGAACACACAGAGGTTTATGAGATTAACGCGACACTCGAAAAAGAAGGGGTCGATTTTGAGGGTTATGTCGATCAGGGTTGGCAGTCAGGGACTCATGTTAATACGGTGGAAGCCGATAATGACTATCTTGAATTGGCGAAGACAGGCGAGGATTTACGGTTAATAAATGGTACGGATTCGGAGTGGGCTGACTCATCGAATACATTAGTCGACACAACCTCGGAAAATGGAAATCTAGTTCTATCGAATCTTCCATCCTGGGACGTAGAAGAGAAAATGGAGGACTATACCGACACTTGGCAGATTGCGGGTCAGGGATACGGAGGTACCGTGACGCAAAAAACGAATTATGTTGAGATCATTGATGGAGGGTCAGGGGTTTCGGGTAACTTTGGAATGGAGCTGTTAGATCAAACTGTTTTTCCAGTGACCATGGATTTCCGTGTCCGGTGTCGCGATAATACGGATGCGTACGTTGTTATTGAGGATGACATCGACTATATAAAAGTAAAACTACCAAGTACTTCTGGAGAATGGGTATGGCACCGGATTATATGCCATAGTTCTAGTTCCATGACAAAGTATGTTGATGGAGTTGAGGTTAGCGGAGGTTGGTGGAAAGGAGACTCGAAGGTGAATCAAATTCAATTTTATATCGATGGTCCTGATGGATATGGTGACTTCGATATTGGACCAACCTATATCGCGTTCGGAGAAGACCTCGGTGCGCCTCCGTCAAACCACGAATATGAGGGAAAGTGGACGACTGACTACATTTCTGTGAGTTCAGTTGATACGTATGAATCTGTAGGAGTGGGCTGGGGTGCTTCGTATCCGGCTCCGTTTTCCGCAGACGATTATACGATCACATGGGAGTCTCAGCTCAAAATCGGAGGGGCTGAACAGGGTTGGAAAGACTTTGACAAGGACAATATAGTCGGGTTGTCCAAGGGAGATGACGTTTCAAATGTTGAAGTCTGTTTCCGAATCACTCTGAAAAGCCGTGACTCCTGTTTTTCTCCGCGAATATATAGAGCAGAGTACACTTTATACTCTGGATACGAGACGGCGGGATATAGAGAATCTGCTCCGATAGATATTTCGCAGGTTGGGAAGGCTTCTAGAACAGAATTAACATGGTTTGTTTCCGATGAGCCTACAGGAACTTCAGCGAAGGTAGAAACACAGGTTTCATTGGATGGAGGATCTAGCTGGTCTGAATACACGGAAGTTGTGATTAGTAGTGATCCGATACCAGATATCAGCCAGGATACCGATCTTTCCAACGCTTATCTCCGTTACAAGTGGACACTCACGACAACCGACATTTCCGAAACCCCGTCTATTGATCGAATGGATTACGACCTTTTCACCGGATACAAACCTTCACAGACAATTGATATTGAAACGGTAGATGTCGGATCTATTGGCGAAGTCGAATCATCGTTTATCGAATGGTCAGAGGATGTCCAACCCAACACGAACATCAAAATCGAAACCAGCATCGACGGAACTAATTACAAAGAAGCGACCATCGGGTCGTCTTTTTTAGTTCCAAATGAAAACCTAAGTGGAAAATCACTATACCTTCGATACACTATCGAAACTTCGGACACTGCCGTTGCGCCTACGTTGAACAACATAGCTTGGAAAATTGCGCAACAAGAGGAAACGAGAATTTCACCTGCGACATCGACACTATCGTTGACTCCGGCAAATGTATCTCGATGGCAACTCGAAAAGAAACCGTTTCCAACCGGATGGCAAGCGTATGGCTCACCACGAAATGGCGAATGTATCTATGTTAAAACCGATGAAGTGTTAAACGAAACGGAGGGGACAATAGAGTTCTGGGTTTATGAAGAGGGAGATAGCCCGGTTCAGCGATACATGATCGACTTGAACGGAAACTCACGAATGTCGCTGTATCGAAGTACAGATGGCAACTATGTTATCTATTTCAATGGAGAAGAAGTCATGTCTTCCTCTGCGCCATCTATCGGTTGGCACGCAATCACTATACGATGGAATGGAACCGAAGTAACTCTGTTCGTCGATGGAATCGAAATGGATTCCGAGGTATTGACGCAAAGTGTTTCTTTCTACGAAGCGACGCGGCTTTATGTCGGGTGTGACCAACATGGAGCGAATCAGTGGAATAGCCTCATTGATGATATGCGAATATCGAATATTGCACGAGCAGACGAAGAGATTGCCATTGGATACAATTCCGGAGAATCGTTTGAAGTAGACGATTTCACGACATACAAAGTAACTTTCGATTCTGCTCTCGCTTCGGCTACGGATTCCTCGATGATTGTCGAAGGGACTGCGCCTGTTCAACCGATATTCACCGTGTCGATAGTAAAATCTGCATCGTATTTGAAAGTGAGTGACGGAATCCATTATGTTTATGTCACGCCGGAAGTAGGTGAAGAGTTTGTGGTTGGGGACGTAATAGTGATCGATAACGAAAGAGCAAAGGTTACCCACAACGGCACGCTAAACATGCCGGATCTTGACTCGGATTTCTTCACGATACCGAAGGGAGAAACCGAATTCATCGTTGAGCCGTCAGGAGTCGCACGTATCGAGGCTTCTTTCACTGAACGCTGGAAGTAAGGGAGGTGAAACTGTGGATAAATTGTGGATAATCAATAGAAGTACAGAGAAGGCACTTGCTGTTTTGACGAATAGCTCGAACAAGTCGTGTACCTTTTTCAACGCGGTTCATCGTGAATCGATTAACGAATTTGAGCAACTGGAATTCAGTATTGACGCTACTCACGAAGACTCGGAATACGTCATCGAAAAGAATTTCGTTTGCTTTAGAGACCTAGACGGATTATACCGACTCTTCATCATTCAGGACATACAAGAAACGCATGACTCCATTAAGACGAAAAAAGTCATTTGCGAATCCGCAGCGTCTGAACTCCTCGGAGAGCCAGTCGAAGACATTACGATTTCCAATGGGACTGCGGAATACGCGCTGGATCGAATTCTTTCCGGAACACGTTGGCAAGTCGGTACTGTAGACAATCTCGGCGAACATGATGACCGATTCTATCGTGGAAACGTCATACGTTGGATCAACCGTATCCTTGAAATCTGGGGTGGTGAAGTACGGTTCCGTGTGACTATCGCGAATAACCGAATCACGGGGCGCTACGTAGATATTGTTAGTCAACTCGGCAATTCCGTACGAAAGCGTTTCGAGTATGGAAAAGACGTGCAGCAGATCGAAAAGAAAGTAGACGCGAAATCAGTTGTGACTGCGCTCTATGGCTATGGGAAATCCGATAGGGACGAAAACGATAACGAAACCTACGTCACCTTAGAGAATTCCGAGTGGTCTGTTGACAACGGAGATCCAACCGACAAACCTACCGGACAGTCGTGGGTAGGCGATTCAGATGCGCGGGATGCTTGGGGCATGCCGAATGGAGACGGAACCTACCGACACATATTCGGTGAGTTCACGGATAGCGATATCGAAGATCCGGAAGAACTATTGCAGGCGACATGGGACGAATTGCAGAAACGTAAAGAGCCACTTGTCGAGTACACGGCGACAGTGGTCGACCTTGAACGGGCGTATGGCGAAGACTACAGTCACGAAGCGATACGATTGGGCGACGTAGTATTCGTTATTGACCGTGAATTCGCTCCGGAGCTTCGAGCAGAGGCAAGAGTCATAGGAGTGGAACGACATCTCGATAGGCCGCAGGATACCGTTGTGACTATCGGGAATTTCCTGCCTAAAATGGCGGATGACTCTGCAAAACTACGAGATGTTGAACGTAGAGTAGGCGAGAAGATAGGCGTGACTGATCCGATACGTACTTCGTGGTTGAGTGGTGCTCTTGATGCTATCAACAATGAGATTTACGCAGGTGGTGGTACGGTTGTCACAACGAATGATGGCATCAATATCCTTGATAAACCACTGGATCATAATCCATCGAAATCAATCTTGATGAACAATGGGATTGTTGCGGTCTCGAATCAAAAGGTGAATGGGGATTTCGTGTACGAGGACGCGTTAACGGGAGACGGGATTGTTGCGAGTGTTATCCGTTCTGGTACGATGCTCTCGGATAGAATTCGTGGGGGAACGTTCTACGTTGGTGGAACGATAGAAGGTGTAGGACAAAACGGAGTTCTGTATTTACTAGACGACAAAAACGAGATAGTAACGACATTGAGTGCGGAACAGCAGGGATTCTCAAAACTCTATGTGGGTGAATTATCAGGAGAAAATGTAGTAGTAAAGGGTAGCGAGGACAAAACGATTTACGTAGACCCGTCATCCGGATCTAATGAAAAAGACGGTTCTTCATGGGAAAATGCATATCAGTCATTGCAACAAGCGATCGATGAAAATGTAAAAGAGGTGAATATAGGACGAATAACATTCAGGATCAAATCGGGGACAACGGTTGATGAAGAAATCGTCTTAGACAACATCATTGGCCCAGGAAGACTGGATTTCGATTTTCAAGACGACTCAACGAACCTGTACGGATACTTTCGAGTAGCATCGTGTCTAAACAGAATTTATATCTACGATGGGACATTTACACATTCAGGGTCGACTCATCCCAATGACGGCAAGCCGTATTCCGTTATCCGCACTCTAATGACGAATTGGGTGTCGATTAATCGTACGAAAATTCAAGGCGATGGTAAATGTGATTATGGTATCGCATCTGAAGGTGCCAATATTGTTGTGAGTGATTGTGAAATCTATGATGTGAATAGTGGATGTTTATATGCGACTATTGGCGGACACATTGCGTCTATGAACAATATCGGATCAGGTGGATATGGTGCGAGAGCGACGAACACGGGAACCATTTGTGGATGGGGTACCTATCCGTCAGGGTCAACAGCAAATATCCACGCAACAAGTGGTGCGAGAATATGGCTAACAGGTTCCGCAGATGATGGTTCTGGCGGGGGTTCCTATGATCCGCAACCAGTGACGTATACATGGTCTCAAAAAGATTCTCTTTCTTGGGATTCGAAATGGGGGTGGAATACGTGGGACCCGAATGAAGTAACGCAAGGAGATCCAGGCAGTTGGGGGGATGCTGGTTTGCATAGAGGTTGCTGGTTCTTCGACTATAACGACATTAGATCGAAACTAGCGGGAAAGATGATTACATCCGTAAAGTTTTACGCAAGGAGACAATCCAGAGGTGGGTACTCGGCTTCACGTCCTGTCTATTTCTGTACGCATGATAGATCATCTGCATCCGGGACTCCAAGCATGAGCGGCGCAACGAATGCAGGGAGTTTTAAATGGGGCGACAAAAAGTGGGTCACTCTCCCGAAAAGCTTTGGCGAAAGACTTCGTGATGGAGACGCAAAGGGGATCGGTATTTATACCTCAAACGCCAGCAACTATTATTATGTTTTGATGGAGGAAGCGTGTACCCTCAAAATTACATGTGAGTAGGGATGAAATGAAAATAATATTATTCGATGGAGATGAGATTAAAGAAGTTCTTAAAGGTTGCGAGAATGTTGAGGTTGACGACGAGACGAATTGTATTTATTTCGAGTCAGGAGAACTATGCGGAATTAAGAGCGACTATGCGATTGTTGACGATGATGCAGTGCCTGAAGATGCAATCCTAGAATCCAATTTACTTGAACCGGAGAAAGTGCGAAAGATATCATCACTGAACAATAGATGTGAATCCGCTATACTTTCTGGATTTACGTCAGAGACAACGGAGCACACCTACCAATTTAATACGACGGACCAAATTAACATGACGCAACAATATACGCTACTTCTCGGCAACCCCGATATATCTACCGTGGATTGGAAGACGGAAGATAGCGGGGTTGTTGCTCATTCGCGGGATGAGTTTATATCGATTGTCAATGAAGCGGAAGAGCATAAACGTGGAAAAATCGAAAAGTATTGGCGACTAAAATCGAAAGTACAAGCAAGTACCACACGAGAGGAGGTGAGGTCGATTTCGTGGGATGGAGGAGAAACCGTAGAGGAGAGTTAGTATGGCTAGTATTGATCAGTTAGTTTACGTTAAGTTTTTAGTTGGGTTTGGAGGTGCGGTCGCATCGTTTATGTGGGGAGGGTGGTCGGAAGCATTGACGATATTAGCGGTTTTCGTGTCGATTGACTTTCTCACGGGATTTGCTGCTGCGGGCAGGGAGGGGAGATTATCTAGCAGAAGAGGAATGCGTGGTATATCAAAGAAACTT
Source organism: Mechercharimyces sp. CAU 1602 (assembly GCF_024753565.1). NCBI lineage: Bacteria > Bacillati > Bacillota > Bacilli > Caryophanales > Thermoactinomycetaceae > Mechercharimyces > Mechercharimyces sp. CAU 1602. The sequence continues at coordinate 355,067 of NZ_JANTPT010000001.1, forward strand.
CTCATCTTCGCATTCGTAGCGGTTGCACACCTTTTAGATCAGTTTTTAGGCGAAAGTCACTTGCTTCGTGATGGAGCGGTGGCTTTTTATATTGCAAACGAATGCTTATCAATTGTCGAGAATTTCGGGCGAATGGGGCTTCCGATACCTCCGAAAGTTCGTGAGGCTATCGAGATTTTAAGGGGAAAGGATGATGAATAAATGGGGCTTTTTGACTTAGGAGTTCCGGTTAAGGATGTTCGCAAAACATTAAAAAGAAGAGGAAGCTATCGTGATTATGGTGTCAATTCTAAAACCCACATTATAATCCATCACTCGTTAACAAAACGCAATTTGGCAGGATCTAATGCTGAATCATATGCGAGGTACCACGTTGGTTTGGGGTGGCCAGGAATAGGATATCACTTTGTAATTGAAGCGGACGGAACAATTAAGTACTGTCATAGCCTTGGTGTGATGTCCTATCATGTTGGAAACCACAATCGCTATTGCGTAGGTATTTGTTTGAGTGGAGATTTCCGATATGAAGAACCGACACAAGCACAGAAGGAGTGTTTACGTCGGCTTCACGCGTATCTTACGGGAGCGCTTCCTAATTATAAGAAGACTCTAGGGCATTGCGAATTGTCCGGATACGAGTGGAAGCAATGTCCAGTTTTTGACTATACAGCAACGCTTAAAGAAAAGACGAAAGAACCAAATCCTTTTGACCAATTTAAACCTGATGAACTAAACAAAGCACCCAATGGGGCTACATTTTCTCGTACATTGAAATATACGAATCCAATGCAATATGGGAAAGATGTAGAAGCCGTGCAAAAGATTGTAGGAACGAAATCAGATGGATATTTTGGTCCGAAAACGAAGTCACGCCTAATTAATTGGCAGAAGAAAAAAGGGATCAAGCAATCTGGTGAAGTCGGTGATTATAACTGGATGCGGATGTTTGGGAAGAAAGAGGTACAAAAACCGAAGAAGCGGAAGGAATACTGGCGTGTTTTGAAGGACGGAAAACAAATCGGTTATTACGACATCGACGAAAACGCTCGTAATGTGATACTGGAAGAAGCGGAAAAAGCGATGAAGAAGAATCAAGAAAATACCGAATTTAAGATCGAAAGGGAGTTGAAGTAGTATGGGTATAGATTGGAAATCACGTTTACGCAATGGATGGTTTTGGGCTTCGGTATCTTCGTTTGTACTGTACTTTCTAGTGGGAGAGGGGATTCTTTCGCAGGTTATCGCGGATCGTTATGAAATTTATTTCGATATGTTGATGGCGATTCTCGTAGGTATCGGGATTTTGATTGATCCGAAGACTTCTGGGATTAGTGATGGAGGGGAATAAGAGGGTTAGAAAAAGAAATGCCAGGGCATAATGCCCTGGCATTCACCTAACGATGGGTTCTGTTTTAATAGGATCGTCTGCTGCATACGAATCGTGCGAACCTATCGGAATGAGGACAGCAACAATCAGCGCAAGAATAGCGGTTTTAAGCCAACCCTTCAAGGTAATCAGCTCCTTCAAAAAAGAAATTTTTATGTTTAGTCTGTAGGTCATACATATGGCGTAAATAGCGGTTAAATTCCTTTTGGTCTAGGCTCTCCCAAGATTTAGCCAGCCTTGAGGCTATCTGAAGCTCTTTGTGTAAGAGGTCATTTTCTTGTGAAAGTTTGAGTGCTTTCTCGTAAATAGGAGTAGACCGATGCGGCTCTCCTTGCCACCGATATACGTCTCCAAGCACCATCAAGGATTCAACCAATTTAGGGAAGTCTTCATGTCTTTCGGCATTCTCTTGCGCATTGTTGGCTGCATAAAGAGCGTCATCCCAACGTTTTTGATGAATGTATAGCGCACCAAGCCGTGAATACAGCGTAGAAATGATGCGGGAGTTGACAAGCTTCTCGACTTGAGTTGCCATCTCAAAGGATTCCTCAGCGCGCTCGAGTTGCTTAGTAGATAGATAAATGCTACCGAGTGTAGTCCACAGCCCAAAAATATGCGCATATTGTTGTGTTGGTTGTGCTAGATCTATTCCAGACTTTACGTATTGAATCGCATCATCATATAGCTTGTTTTCCAAGGAAAGTTTAGAGAAAAGATCATAAATAGGCAAAATAATGTCGAGTCTTTTTATTTCATTCAAGCTCTCCTTGAGGTTTTCCAGCGTCTTGAGGGCTTCTGCATTACGTCCTACTCGGCTTAGATACGTTGCTTTGTCATGGATCAATATGTAACGGAGATCTGGTGTTTCGCTAGAAAGGCTAAATGCTTGGAGGCTTTGGTCTACATAGTCAATCGCCCTATATATATCATTTTGAGAGTATGAACAGAATGCGATTGAAGATAAGCAAATGGAGACTTCATTGTCCAACTTCCCATACTCGGATTGTTGGGAAAGTCTAATGGACTCAACGTATAGACGTTCAGCACGCTCGAAGTCATTAGATAATTCGTAGCAGTGTCCTTTTAAGCGGTAGAATATCGGTGCGTACGGATGTACTTCTGAATCGATATCTATTTTTTCTAACTTTTCCAGTGCTCGTTCAGGCTTGTTTATCTGACAAAGATATTCTATCATACGCAATTTTTCGCGTAGAACACTCAGTTTTTCTTGCTGGTCTAACATTAGTTCAGGCAGCTCATCACGATCAACACCGAGCTTTTCTTCCAGTAAATAATAAATTTTATCAGTTGAGACGTGCGGCACTCCTCGTTCAACGTTTGAAATCGTGGCGGGCGACGCATTGTTATCGGCTAAATCCTCCATACGAAGATCGCGCGATTTACGAATTTTACGAATCAATTCTCCAAGCTGCTTGCGTTGGAACAACTCCACTCTTCCGCACCTCCTGATTTAATGCAACCTGCCCATATTATACAGTTTTGACTATATAAATGCAATATACTAGTTGAACTATTTTTGTATTTTATGTAATTTCAAAAAGTAATGATTGAGGAGGGAATATAAGTATGCATATCGAAAATTGTATCTAAGTGAGTATCGAGACCGATAACATAGAAAAGAAGCGGTGGTTCCAAATCGGGAATACGCCGCTTCGATATTTTTCGTTTATTTTAATTCACTTAACTCTACGATTTGCTCTTTTGTCTTTACAATTAATCGATAAGAAGAGGAACAATCACTTTTTAATTCTCTTGTTTCTTCACCTTCGACTGATGCTTGTGAGACTTTATTACACGAAGTGGACGCTTCTTTCAGGAAATTAAGAAGCTTGTTGTGGGTGTCGCTATATCTACCGCTTGGTGCGAGACCTTGTATTTTTTCGATTACCTTTTCCGCTTCCATACTGATCAAAAGTGCCTCGCCACCGATCCCTGTGTCTAATTCATCATAATATGTCCCTGTGGCAACCTCAAACGGTTCCACTGCATCCTTAATTGCTTTTACGTATTCCTCATCGCTCATCCCAGAATCCGCGAATACGAAAACCCCAATTCCGATTCCTCCCGCTACAATTACGAAGATCCCGACAACTAGAGAAATCACCCATTTTTTATCCATACTCGTCCCCCTTATAATCTACGTTTAGTTTAACTCGAACGCAGATATGATTCAATATTACGAATTTTATTTTGTTTTATGCGAATTAATCGAAATGACCTCTTTTGATCGAATTTATGGATCGAAAAACTTATCTTGTCCATAGAAAATAATGCGAATATAAAATTCATCCACAGATATACATCTAGTGTACACTCGATCTACCCACAGTGTGGTTACGGTACTGCATGTTTACACTCGATGTACCTCTAGTGTAGATCGAGTGTATTGAAGGAGGCGAGATGATATGTTAGTCGCGGTTGATTGCGGAAGGTCGGAAGTTAAAGTCGTCCATCGTCACGGAAAGTTCGCGTTTCCCGCTGTAATAGGCGAATGGCGGAAGCTAAATATCGGTAAGAAGCGTGAAAATGAGATCGAAGTAGTTTACGAAGGAGAACGTCTTTTTATCGGCGACTTAGCTGTTCGTGAGTCCGAATTCCATCGAAGCATGATGACAGATACCAAGGCGCATGAGCAAACGTTAATTTTAACGCTTGTTGCTGTGTATCAGGCGAACACAGTGGGGAAGGTAAGCGTTGTGACGGGGCTACCAGTCGAATTGCATTCAGACGACGAGAAAGCGTCAATGAAAAAACTGATAACTGGAAAGCATCGGATCGAAGTGAACGGAATATCGCGCCTAATCCAGATCGAAGAGGTAGTTGTTTGCATCGAAGGAGGCGGAGCTTTTTGGGCGAATCCTCAACGTGGTTTAGTTCGGATTATTGATGTCGGAGCAAAGACAGTGAACTTCTTGACGCTTAAGGATAAAGAGTACATTGATCGCGAATCAGGAACGTTGCAGTTCGGGGGAGATACGACTAAGACCAGAAGCGCCAAGCATCTCGCAGAGCGCATTTGCGGAGAAGTCGCGAAGAAGTGGAGCGCGGAGGATACCGTAATTACGGCAGGGGCGATGGCAAACGATTTGATTCCGCATTTTAAGCGCCATTTCCCAAACGTAACCGCCGTACCTGATCCTAAGTACGCCAATGCGCAAGGCTTTTATGAGATCGGGAAGCGGTTATTATGAATCGGTATCGTCAGATCGCAATCGTCTTCAACATCAGTGATCCGGATCAAAAATTCCTTTACGACATGGTGATAAAGCGTCCAAACAAGTCGGGGTTCGTAAAGAAAGCACTTGATTACTACCGTCTAGGTCAAGGAACTCCAATGCAGATAGCGCAGGTTACGAAATCAATCGACAACACAGAAGACGATCAAGATGCGGAATTGATGCGAGGGTTGGTCTAGCGTGTATATTCGCGTAATTCAGATGCCTACGTCGCACCGACTGAGGTGGCTGGAAACAACACAGATATTAGCACCCTGACGCTGCCACCGAAGGAGGTGTTTCAATGTAAAGGAAAAACGTATACGGAGATAAACGCATAGGAGGTAAAGAAACCGAACAAAAACGTTAATTTCCGGATCAGAGCCGAAAAAGCAAGCAAAAGGAAATCAAACGGAAAGGTGTGGGACGGGTGATAATTAGCTACACGGTATTCGGCGGAATGATTGCGTATAGCGGGATTCGCCTCTTCCATCTAACGAAAGAATCGCGAAAGGTTCAATCGGTACTTCGGAATAACGGAATTGAAGTAACCGAAAACAATAAGAAGAAGCGAGTAAGAGTGCGTCGGATCAGTCAAGCACAATACGGAAGTCGATTGTATCTAAAACTTCCCGAAGGGATTTCGTCAGAGGACATCGAGAAGTGCGAAGCAGCCATTAACGAATCTCTCCGAAAGGACATCGAAATCAGATACGAAAAGGAAGAAGGCGTGTACATCGATATTTACGACGCGGATCTGCCGGAAGAAATCGAATACTCGACACGGCTATTGAGAAATGACTACAAGGTTCCGATTGGCGTGGATCATCTTGGTGAAACGATTTACTACGACTTCGAGGGATCATACCCTCATCTTCTTGTAGGTGGTATAGCTGGAGGAGGGAAGTCGGTTTTGCTGCGCTCCATACTTACATCACTGGCGTTGAAGACGAAAACCGACTTGTACCTAACGGATCTTAAAGGCGGTGTTGAACTCGGTTTATTCCGTAGCATCGAACACACGAAAGGCTTCTCAACGACTCTCGGTGAAACAGCGAAAATCCTCGGCAAAGTCGAACGGGAGATGGAGCGGAGATACGAAATCCTCCGTCGCAATGAATCACAACAGTGGAAGGGGAAACGGGTGATCTTCGTCATGGATGAGCTGGCGGATCTGAAGGAGAGAGGAGGCGAACCGAAACAAGACAGATCCGCCAAACACGCAATCAAATCGTCACTGGCGAGAATATCGGCGAAAGGTCGGGCGGCAGGCGTAATTTTAGTCCTGTGTACGCAAAGACCAAGCGCTGATATCGTAGACGGCTTAATCAAGACGAACATTTCAACGTCTGTCTGCTTCCGTACTCGTGATAATATCCAGTCAAGAATCATCTTGGACCACGGTAGGGCTTCGGAATTGCCGGGGATTCCAGGCAGGTGTATGTACCAACAGACAGACGATCTAAAGGTTCAGACGTTCCACTTGTCGTATGCTAACGCAAAAAAGCTTCTGAAAGACGTGCCGAAACGCCAGGAGGAACAGGAGCATTCCGAGGAGGTGACCGAAGTTGAACGCGGCACTCAAACAGCGAAAGTACCTCCGAATGAGAGTGGTACTATCGACGTTGATGCGCTTGGACTATTTGACCGCGGATCAACTGCGTAGCCTACACGATGACTTAGGTGGGAATCGAAATACGCGTATCTTCATGGCGAGTCTTGAGAAAGAAGGCTTCGTGAAGAGCTTTCTGACGGAACGCGTCAAGGTCTACTACTTGTCGAAGAAAGGACGTCAGGAAGTCGGGTCGCGAGTAATCCGAAAGAAGACGGTTTACATCGGCCACTATCTCCTTCGCAATCAACTGTATCTCTCTGTGATGCCGGAAACATGGCGGAGCGAACCGAAAATCGAATTTCAACAGGAGACATTGCGCCCTGACGCTGTGTTCACGAAAAAAGACCGTAAGTATTTCCTCGAAGTCGACATAACACGGTCAATGGCGGATAACCGCGAGAAGATACGGCTGTACCGCGAACTAAGAGATAGTGGTGCATGGAAAGGCGAATTCCCGATTGTGATGTTCGTGACGACGACGGAGTATCGAAGGAAGGCGTTGGACACGGAGCTAGAGGGATTGAAGCACATTATCTTAACAGAGGTGGATTTACGATGATGTGGGGACGTGAAATGGCGAATATTTTCGAAGTCCAAGCGGGGTATCCGGATTATAGATTTAATTACGAAGAAACAAAGTGGTACGTGGCAGAGCACGGAATAGACGAATTCATTCGAGAAATCCAGGACGCGCATCCGAGCTACGATATAGGACAGATTTCAATCGCATGGCTAGATGATCATAAATTTATCTGCAAAGCGCATGGTAATCGGGGGGACATAACGATTGGATGGGAGCGATAAGCGAATGACAACGTTAACGAGTATTGCAATTACAGCGATGGTTGTAGCACATGGCGTTGCGGCAACGAAGTCGGCTGTCTGGCTGGTTCAGAATTCAAAGGTGCGAAAGTTCTACGATGAGAAACGAAAGGAGCGAGTATCGTGTTGAACATGGAGCCGATGTTTGTCGTTGTCGGGGTAGCGATAGGTTCGTCTTTCGTGGAAAAGACACTTGAAAAAATGGGCCACGGTTCACTAATCCCTTTCGTCAGCTTGATTTCATGGGCAGTGGCGGGATGGTATACGCTGGATTTCTACATGGGAGAGGTATCGCGGATAGGTTCGCTGTTCCGATAGGAATTCGATTTAGTAGCGCCTTAGCGGGCGTTATTTTTTTTGTTTTCGGAAGCGATACATAGTGTTGTCGAGGGATTACGTGTGGCACCGAGAGGCGGAAATAGTGATCGGATGGTTTCGTATGCGTGGCGATGGAGCGTATCTTATAACGGATTTAATTAGGTGATTTCTGAAAAAGTTTTTCGAAAGTGTCCTCAAACGAAGAGCAGTTACCCGTTAGTTAAGGTGAGATGAAAAAAGGAGATAGAATTCTCATCAAAAGTGCGCAGAAGTGGGGTGAAGGTACCTCTAATATAGTGAGGGCGAAATTAATCAAAACTTTTTTCGGAAAAAGTGCGCAGAACCACTGACGATTGACTCTAAACATTGTAGAGGGACAAAAAAGAAAAGTTTTTCGCAGAAAGTGTCCTAATTTGAGATCAAGAGTGAGTGTATATAAATGAGGACGACAAAAGAGAAAATAATTTCGCGAAAACGTCCTCGAAATGGAGGTGGTTCGCCCCATTAAATAGTGAGGGGAAAATCGCAGAAACTTTTTTCGGAAAAGTGTTATCAGATCAAGGTCACCCTGCCCCTATATATATAGTGAGAAGGGAAAATCGAAAGATCGTTATCAAAACAATGAGGAGGTCGTGAAAATGGAAAACGAAGTTTTCGTCAAGATGAAGATTTCCGCAACGCATGACGGCATGATCGGAGACATGGGCGCTGAACGATGGCAGACGTTGTGTGTATTGGCTTCTTACATCGATAAGAACGGCAAATGTTTTCCTTCGCAAGATTTGATTGCGGTAAGACTCGGAGTATCTAGACAATCTGCGAATAAACGGATTAAAACACTTTGTGATTACCGATGGCAAGGCGAGCCGTTAGTGGAGAAATACCAGATGAGGACGGAAGGGCAACGATTTACGAATACGGTGTACTTCTTTACAGAGATGAATCCATTTTCGATATTCTCGAAAGAATCCGCAGATGAAGAACCGTGTCAAGTTGAAGCTCTTTCCTTGTAACGCTGATTAAAGTTCCGTGTAAACGATGACGCAGAAAGGGGTGGTTAGGAGACGGTATACGGATAAAGTTGAAGCTACCTATACGTAATGTTTACCGATAACCAGTTAACCTAGAGCCATTGTACCTAGAAAAAGACAGTGTCAAGTACCTTGTTCGCGCAGTCAGTTAAAAAGAAAAGGAGAGGATAAAGGTTGAAAAAGTATCCAGTTATATCTGAAAAGACTGGAAGGAAATATCTAGTCAAGATAGAGGATCGTTCGTGGAGTATGTTCTCAGCTTACCGTCTTAAGTTATATGGAGAAAAAAACAAAAAAGCGATGACTATAGGCTTTAAAAACGTGTTTCTAACGTATGTAGATGTCCCGATTCATACATTTGATGGGGATCTTATAAGGGATGTACGCGATCTTGTTAACGATTACGAGGAAGAAATTCACCAAAAAGAAGAGAAGAAAGCACAGATTAAACAAACAATTAAGAATTTCGAACAATGGGACGGTATTGTACGATGAGTACCGCGTACATCTACGATTGCCCTAACTGTTCAAACGTAATTGCGGTTTATGTACCCGTAATGTATGTAGTCTGTAGCTGCGGAAAAAGGTTGTCGGAACCTATGGAAATCCTTAATACGAAAGATGACTACTACAAGATCAAGAAGCTGTCTGAACCGCGTCATTAAATGGAGAAGGGGTGATTATTGTGGGTACTCCAATTTGCAACTGGAGAAGGATAGAGGTAGACAATTGGTCGGAGATAACGTTTCTACATTATCTAGAAGACAGACATGAAGAGATATACGGTCTCCCCTACGCAAGAAGAGGGAATACCGCATCAGAATATCAGCAAATCGGTAAATTAATCGAGCATTACGGGACAGAAATCGTGAAGGAATTCATTGACGAATGTTTCGAAGTCTATCGTCCTAGCGCGGATTATCCAGGAGTGAATTTATACTTCATGTGTACGTATATGGGGTATTGTCTACAACGCGTGATCATTCGAGATAAGATTCGCCGAGGAGAAGATGGACGAATTTTGATCTTGGGAGACATGGACTATAAATGAGATGAAAGGAGTCAGTATATGCGAAATCTGATAAACGACTTACGTATCTGCCAGCAAGCAACGGATGGACCGTGGTATGCGTATTGCGAAAGCGGACAATTCCATCACGTTGATAGGAAACTTGAAAAGGGATGGGAGTTCATTTGCCAGTACGCAAACAAAAAGGACGCGGAGTTCATCGCGGAGTCTCGTGAAGGATGGCAGGAAGCAATAGAGCGAGCGGTTACTGCGGAGACGGAGATCGTACGGTTGCAACACGAATTGTCGGAACTATTCATGAATTTGTTGGAAGAGTACGAAGATGCTAAAACGAAAGTGATTTATGATCGAATAGATACTCATAAAGAAAACGAAGCCTTTGAGGAACTTAACGAAGAGGTCGAAGGGTACGTGAATCGTATGAATGGCGTATTGACTGGACGGACAGTGGAAGACGTACGTAATTACTAAATCAAAAGGGAGAGGTTGAGTATGAGTAAAAAGACAATGATCAGCAGTGCGGCGTTGATGGAAAGTCGATCATTACGCGAAGCACATATTGATCGTGTGGAGGTCTTAGACAAGGTGAAGAAGTTGGCTTTACTACCAAATGATGTTCATACAACGGTTGGATTGGTAGCGAATTATTACGAAGTGAGTAAGAAAACGATTGAAAAAATCATCGAACGTCATCGGTTGGAAGTTGAGTCGGATGGTTTGAAGGTTCTAAGGGGGAAAGAACTGACCGACATGAAGTCGGTGGGTTTAATTGGAAAACGGACGGCGTCATTTGTAGTAGTCCCACGACGTGCAGTTCTCCGAATCGGGATGACATTAGAAAAAAGCGAAGTTGCCAAGGCTGTCCGTGATTACTTACTAGATGCCGAAGAACAGACGAACCATCGAAAGGCGTTCAATACGGAAGGGATGTCCGAAGATGAGCAGTTCGAGTTAGCGAAGATGGCTTTTGACAATTGGACGAAAGAGCGTCAACTACGTAAGCAGGTGGAAGAATCGAATAAAATGATGGCACCAAAAGCAGAAGTCTACGATGCCTTAGTTGATACGAATACCACCATGTCACTGCGGGATGTTGCGAAGCTCATCGGTGCAAAACCGAATAAAATGAACGAGTTTTTGAGAGAAAGTGGCATCCTCTTCAAAAACATACGCGGAGACATGAGACCGTATCAAACTTATATGAACAAGGGGTGGTTTGAAGTGAAAGAGATGACGATAAACGGTCGGATTTGTTTGCAAACACGAGTTACGCAGAAAGGCGTAGTAGGGATACGTACGTTTGTACTCGATGCTGAAACACGGAATTTACTAGTAGGAGGGGTTGCGAAATGAGTATGATCGACTTTGATTTCTTTCACAAATACAAAGATCTTTACTCAAGGATGACTCACAGATTTCTGGATGAGGTGCGTAATATTGATGAAGATGAACTAGCACAGAGAAGGATGGTTAAAAAGAATTTTAGGGACATGGTAATCACCCTGAAATTGATATGTAGGAAATTAGAGAGTATTCGCGATGAACTGACGCTAGAACAGTATAAGCATTACAAGAAGCATTTTGGCGATTCTGCCCTCCTACTCATAGAAATGGCAGATGACTTGAAGATGCGCCTGACAAGTGATGAGTATTGCTCGTTGTTCAGTATCGAAAAAGAGGAATGGATTAAGTCATACGGACGGAAGAAGCCAGAAAGTATCATGGATGCAGTTTTCGTGGAGAAGCTGAGCGAGGAGTATCTGTTCGACTGCATGATAGGTGTAGTGGTGGGCCGGATATTCGCAGATCGAAAATTGAAGAAGCAAGCAGATACTTTCTCACGGTATGGATTGGGATTTCCTTTTTAGCAGATGGGGTGGGTATTAATTCATGGTCAGTCGTTTGCTGAAATGGGTGAATGTAAAAGGAAGTCTCGTTTAACAAAACTGTTAAATGAACGATCAAGTTTCTGACAAACTTATCAAAAAGAATTGAGAGGAGAATGTATATGTCTGACTTCAAAGTAATTGATAATGAGTTGATCCCTGTGTATCAGAATAAAAACGAGGAACGCATCGTAAACGCAAGGGAGCTTCATGGGTTTTTGGGAAGTCGTCAGGAATTTTCGAACTGGATCAAGTCACGGATTAAAAAGTACGGATTTAAAGAGCGAGTAGACTTTTTGATAAGCTTATCAAAAAGTACCGGAGGGAGACCTTCTAAGGAGTACTACCTTAAGCTCGGCACAGCAAAGGAGATCGGGATGATTGAGGATAATGAACGCGGAAGAGAGGTACGACTTCATTTCATAGCGGTTGAAGAGAAGTTTAAAGAACAGCAACTTGTGATGAATCGGTTTGACATCCCGCAAACATTACCTGATGCTCTGCGTTTAGCAGCGGATTTAACAGAAGACAATGAACGCCTAAAAAAAGAGAACAAAACGATGATTCCTAAGGCGAAATCCTACGACATCTTCATGAACGGTGAAAATTCGCAGACTGTCGGTGTAGTGGCGAAGGCAATTGGATTCGGTCCCTACAAGCTATTTGCAAGGCTGCGTGACGAAAAGATACTGATGGATGGCAGCCGACGGAATATACCATACCAGCGATATATCGATGCAGGATTTTTCACAGTGAAGGAAAGTACGATTCAAATGGGCGGTCAAGTGGTGAACGTTGCCACGACGCATGTAACACCGAAGGGAGTCGATTTCATCGTCAAGAGATTGGGATTGGTGGTTTCGGAAACGCAGTTAATCAAAAATTAAGAAAAGGAGGAACGCCATGACAGCGACTAACGAGAAAAACTGTATTCTAAGCGGAGTGTGTACGAAAGCGGGATCGGTGGAATGCACGCGTATATGTCCGCATTTTGTCGCGATGCATGGAGCGAGCGGAAGCGGTGGTCGTATCGGAAACGCGAATATACCGAAGGACTATGCGAAAGTAACCGTTGATACGTCTCCTATCCGGAAAAATCAACGCGAAGTATACGGAATAATCGAACAGTATGTAGGAACTTTCTCGCGGCAGTTCGGGGAGAACGGCGAGCGTATCAAGTCGCTATATCTATACAGCGCAAACACCGGAACAGGGAAGACAACGACAGCCTGTGCTTTGGTGAATGAATACCTCATTAGGCACTATATCGGTTCACTCAAACAAGGGCGGAAACCGTTAGACCGCCCTGTTTTTTTCCTTGATTTTAATGCATGGCAGAGTCGCTACAACGCGGCTAACCGTTCGCATGTTGACGAGGATCAAGCGAAGGAGGCATCGAGACGATACTACGAGTGGTTTGACATTGCGAAGAAGGTGCCGTTCTTGATAATCGACGACATCGGCGTTCGGCGTTGTACCGAGGCTTTTCGTGGGGATGTGGAGGAGCTAATTAATTACCGATCTGCGAATCAGATGCCTACAGTATATACGTCCAATATAAATATTGAAGGACTGGCGAGAGTGTACGATCTGCGAATTATGGATCGAGTTCGCGATTTGTGCCTGCCAATCGAGTTCGAAGGAGAAAGCTACCGGAAAAAGAAACATGAACGCATGGTGACTGAGTTGGCTAATTTTACAAAAAGGTAAGAGGACTAACTTGAAGAAAGGGGATGGATATGTGCCTAACGCAGGAATGAAATTGTTTTCTAAAGTGATTGACTCGAATGATCCGAAAGCGCTCGTTCGGTTTGGAGTCGAAGAATACCATCTTGCTACCGAGTCGGAAAAGAAAGCGTATCGATTTGTCCAAGATTACGCAGAGAAGAACCGAGGGACAGCGCCAGACTTCCGGACGGTGGCGGAGGAAGTCGAGGGTTTCGAGTACCACCCAAATGTTGGTGATGACTACGAATACCTTGTGCGAGAGATCAAGTCACATTCAGCCAAACAATTTGCTCAAAAAATGCTTCAAGATGATGCTGTGGAAAAGTTCTCTGAATATGACGGAGAATCATTCATTAACTGGTTGATTTCCGAGGCTGAGAAGATTAAAATGAAAACAAATGTTCGAGCAGATGTCGGAACTAGTGTTAAATATGACTCGAATAAGTTCCTAGAGGAGTACAAGAAGAGAAAGCTAGGCGAATCTCTGCGGATATGGAAGTCTGTGTTCCCTACAATCAATAATGAGATCGGAGGGTATTTTTCAGGAAATCTCTATACGTGGTACGCAAGGAGCGGGCGAGGTAAATCCGTTATTACGAAAACAGAAGCACTTAATTCCGCGTTCCAAGGAGCCAACGTTTTGTTTTGGGGAATGGAAATGGCTCGTTTCGAAATCATGGCTCGATTGTATTCAATGATCTCCGCTCGTGAAGGAATCTTTAATAAACAGATAGACGGATTGGACTATGAATGTGGCTTCGATAACCGCGCTTTGTTAATGGCGACATTGACGGAAGAATTTGAACAGGGCTTAGAAACGTTCCTTTCAGTAGTCCACGAGATGATTCCAGGTAACCTTATTATCCGCGCTGCTGACGACGAAGACTTTATCCGACGGGATCTCCGTCAATTGGAAGCAGACATAATCGAAACAGAAGCTGACGTAGTGGTCATCGACCCCTTTTACTACCTCGATTATGAGGCGAATACAACGCGTACGGCAGGCGGGGACGCAGCGAATACCTCAAAGAAGTTACGTCAACTTGCCGGAAGAACGAAAACCGTTATCCATGCGATTACTCAATCTGAAGAGATTCGGAACGACAAAGATGATGACGGCAATCGGCTGCTAAAAGCGCCAAGCAGGGCGGAAATCAAGAAGACGAAAGCTGTTCTCGAGGACGCGACAAACACCTTCGGAATCGATACACTCGATGGTCGTGGGATCATCGATCTTGGAAAAGGACGCAATGGCGGAGAGGGAGCGCAAGTCGAGCTGATCTACCTTCCGAATTACGGCATCGTTCGTGAAGTTCCGATGGGAGATGAAGCTGGAGGGGCGGGTCAATTTGAATTTTAACGTGGAAGAGGAGTTACGCGAATTCGAATGGCGTGATGCAGAGTGGACTGACGGTAGACTCCGCGCTTGCAGTCCGTTTCGTGAAGATGACCATCGGCCCTCGTTTTATGTGTGGTTGCGAGATGATCCGCAGAATGACTCAAAAGCGGGGTATTGGGGTGATTCGGGAGGATACGAATATCAGCGTGGCGGGTTCTTTCGTTTGCTGGCGTTTCTTCGCGAAGAAACGGAAGAGGAGACGCGGGAGTATCTACGAGAGAAATATGGAGATGGCCGTGAGGAAGATGTTCCTGATGAACTGACGTTAAAACCGTTGGTTGTCGAGGAGAAGACGAAGAGACGATCGTTGGACTTGGAGATATTGAAACCGTATCAGTTTCGGCATCCATACTTGGCGAAGCGAGGAATTTCGGAGAGGACGCAGAGAGAGATGGGCGTGGGATATGACAGGAAGCGGAAGGCAATCGTGATCCCATGGTTTTTGCCGAACGGGGAACTTGGAAACGTCAAATACCGTAAAGTTGATTCAAAGTCGTTCTGGTACCAACGCGGAGGGATGCCGATCCGCGATATGGTTTACGGAATGGACATCGTGAAGCGTAAAGATGCGAAAGAAGCGGTACTTGTCGAGGCGGAAATTGACGCGATGACGGTAAAGGAATTGAGAATGTCGGGGGTTGCTGTAGGAGGCGCAAAGATTAGCGATAGGCAGGCAGAAATTATCGCTAATAGTTCCTTGGAAAAGATTATTATTGCGACAGATAACGACCAGGCAGGCGTGGGTTTGCGCGGTCAGGTCGTGGAAAAGTTGCGTGGATACATGGAATTGGCGATAGTACACTTGCCTGACGGATGCAAGGATGTAAATGAGGTCGGAGCAGGCGAGGAATTGCGTAGATGTATCGAAGGAGCGGAATCAGTGGAGGCGTTAAAGATACCCATATAAAAACGCCGGAGCGGATGTCCGGCGTACATAACGACTAGGATTCGTCGTCGGGGACGTACTCGAATATGTCGGTTACTTGGATGTTGAACGTGTTGCAAAGTTTTTCGATGGTGCCGAAGTAGATGCGTTTGTCTTCCTCAAAGTAAGTTGGACGCATTAATATTCCAATAGCGCGTTCACTCATTCCTGTAAGTGTGGCGATTTCTCTATTAGTTCGCAATCCTAGTTTCGCCATTGTGATGGGTAAATTGTTCCGAATCAGTTTTTATCGCCTCCTTTCACACTTTACTTGATCTTATCATATAATAAATTAATCGTAAACATCAAAAAAGTGATCTTGTATATTGACGACTTGTACTATGGTTGGTATGATTAGAATAAACAATCGGAAAGAAAATTCAGATTTAAAAATTTTTCGAAAAAGTGTCCTCAAATCTATTAGATTTACCCGTTAGTTAAAGTGAGGGGTACAAAGGAGGCTGTTAAGTGGAAGACTTGAACAATTTAATACGTAGAGCGCGTCACGGTTCAATCGAAGCGGAGAATCAGATCTTTTCAAGATTCAGTGAGCTAATTGAGAGGGAAGCCGATGCTATATGGCACAGATTGAAAGACGAGAGCGCATTTCGTTGGGAGTGTTATTGCAGCATAAAGAGGGCGTTGAAGAAGTATGACGAGGGAAAAGGGAAATTTGAGTCGCTGGTCAAGAAAAACATAATGCGCACACGATCCAAATTCTTAGCTGAGAACAGAAGACCTGGTATCGAAATTAGTCTTGAAGGTTTAACAGAAAGCGGATATGATCCACCAGATAGAGGGAAGGACGTTGAAAAGACACTGCTTGAACAGGAGACAGAGGGAATGATAATAGAAAAGGTCGCCGCGTTGGCCCGCGGCGACGCTAAAAAAAATAAGCGAGTAATCTCATGCTGGTTGGACGGATTGACGGATACCGAAGCCGCTAAAGAGTTGGCCCTCCGAAGCGGTTCCGCTGTAGCCACTCAACAAAAGTACGTCCAACGATTCAAAAAACGTTGTCAAGCGGCTTTGGCGTAGACACTTAACACGTAGAGGGCGGAGCTGACAACTCCGTTTTCCCTCTATTATAATTATAGCAATTTTTGCGACAAAACATACACCCAATTATTGTAGAAAATATTCAGCCACTACGAAAACACAGTAATGACGCTAACTTCTCTCTTGTATCTATTCTAAGCCGATACATTTTTCCTGTCAACACCGCGATCTGTTCAATATGACTACTAAAACTATCGCAGAATTTAAGTTTTAAAGGAGTTGATAATCTGTGACGAGCTTAAACGTTAATGTGAAAATAAGTAATCATGCTGTTAAAAGGGTTCAAGCGTACTATTTCCGGCGCCCGTATAAAGAAGCGAAAAACTTTATCAAGAATTTAATAACGGATGCTCGATTTATTGCAGAAATAATCGGAGGTAAAGGTGAAGAAGGCTTACTGTATGCAAACGGTAAATACTCCATTATTACAACTCGTGATGGTTCGCTCATAAAAACAGTTTATCGGGTGGAGAAATTAAAACACAAGGGCACAGAGGAGAAGATTCGGGAATTGGTTGCGAAAGAGGAACGGAAATACGCTAGGACAATAAAAGCTACTATACGTAAAACTGAACGTGAAAAGTTGGAATGGGGTCTTTACATTGCGGAGCTACGGATTCAACAATATGAAACTAAATCGGACACAAAAAAGAACGCTATTGAAGCGCATATAAGAGGAATAGAAAAGTACCTCGTTCAAGTAGAGGGGGACATCAAAGCAATGCAAGACGAACATCGCCAGATTTCGAAGAGTCTCGTCTTTATGGGGTAGCGCCGACACTAGGCTTCTATGTCGGCGAAGCGGTATCATAACGCCAACCTCAGAGCTAGTACCGTTTCGCGAGCGTAGAAGCTCGAAAACATTATGAAGGAGGACGATATATTGTCGTACGTTGCGAAGAAGGGGCGGCAGGCGGCGGAGTCGGCGAATGAAGAGAAGGCAGACGTGTCCCAAGTACTGCGGTCACTAAAAAGCGGATCATCGTTTAAGGTTCGTGTTCCATCGACGGAAGATTTCGTCGAATACTTTGCGCACGGTGTTTTCGGGAAGTTTTACACAACTCCGTGTACAAAACCTGGAGGAGAGGAGGATTATTACGATAAGGCAGTTGATCACTTGTATACCAAAGTCAACGAAGAGGAAGACGAAGATAAGAAACAGGTGCTACGGGATCAGGCGTATCAACTAAAAGCGAAACCACGCTATCTTTTCGGATTCATTAACCTTGAAGACGGGTTACCCCTCATAGTGGATCTCACGAAAAACCAAGCGAAGTCCGTAATATCCGCTATCGATAAGTATACGAAGAAGATCGGCACATTTCCATTTGAGTTGTCAAAGGAGGGAATGAAAATGGCTACGAAGGTATCGTTGACTCCGGTTATTGACGAGGACGATCTAACGGAACAAGAGCGCAAACATTTTGAAAGCACAGCAGGGAAGGCGTTTGATGATCTGTTGTATGAAAAGGTCTTAAAAGTACGTAAAGAGGAGGAGCAAATAGAGGACTTGAAAGCGTTTGGATTTGACGTAAGGAAGTTAGGTGTTGAAGACGAAGTTACTCCGATTGAAGACGAAGGTCAAGGAGACAACGGCGACGATAACTACCCATTCTAAGGAGGAGATATTTTGTTTCGAGTTCATACGGCTAGCCATACGATGAAAGTTCCGCGTGACGGAGACATGGAGAAGAGGGCACACGATTTTTTCGAAAAGGAGCTTCCGAAGATGGGGTTCGATGACGCAGACCAAGTGGCCTCATTCGTTTGTCATCTGAGGGAGCAGGCGGATCTGTTGCTGGAGGATATTGCGATTATGGTTATTCAGATGGAAGGAGAGGAGGAAGGCGAATAGCGACGGAAACGGCAAACGTAGGTAAACATAGCGAATTGTTAGCGCAGACTGCGCTTCTCGCAAATGGACATGAAATCGCGCAACCTGTCGCAACGGAATCATACGACATCGTTGCAAAACACCCGAAAACAGGCGTCTGGCATACGTATCAAGTCAAGACATGTAGAGTTCGTGAGGATCGCAATGGAGCGATAGTCGTCGAGGCACGAAGAAGCGGAGGGAGGTATACGAAAGAAGACGCTGATTATTTCATAGGCGTATGTGGCGAAGACGTATATCTGATCGAAAATGTCGGATTCAGCGAATATTGGGCGAGTAAGACGACATTAAAGAAGTGGACGAAATTAAAAACGAACATGAAGGGGAGGGTTAAATGAAGAGTTATTTTAGAAGAAATAAGAGTTTTTATTCGGTAATTTGCGCAATTGTATTGATGACCATAGGGTTTGAGATTGACAGGATTTTTTATGGGTTTGGTAATCTACTGCTACTTTGGATAGCGGGCTGGATTTTAGGGGTAGTCGCAGGTAGAGCCGATTATCATTCGTAAAAGGAGGCGAGCCATGGAGCAGCTAACTCTAAATCTTAATATGAAGGAGGAAGAAGAGGAAAAGAAGCGTCGAGAACGAGTCAAAGAAGCGGAATCTAGACGAAAGGCGGCGGTACCGAGCGAAGACGATTGGAACCGGATCTTTGAGATGAAGAATAACGAACGCGACACAGAAAAATTAAAGGAGGTTAAGGCGAGTATGGAGGCGGGCGAAATTGCCCGTTCCTCCGAGGACATTTTTTCGAAAAGCGGGAAGTTGAAGCGGTTTAGCAAGGCGGAGGCATTGCGAATTTGGCAGAAGTTGCAGGAACGGAATCGGGAACGGAAGCTTAAGGAGTTAGTCGAGAGTACGCCGGATAATTATCGTCTAGTGACAACAGTTCCGCAGTTAGACCAATTAATTAAGGACTTGTACAATGAACCAATTATCGCGGTAGACACGGAGACAACAGGTTTGAATGTGTATTCGGATCGAATCGTGGGGATCTCGTTCACATTGCCAAACGCTGACTATCACGTTTACATTCCGCTGGCTCACGAGAATTGCGAGCAGTTGACGAGGGACTACGTATTGGGAGAGATCCACGGCATTCTGGAGGAAGAATGCATCGGGAAGGTATTGCATAACGCGAAATTCGATATGCACATGTTTCTACGACATAGCGTACGGATGCGCGGATTAGCTTGGGATACGCAGGAAGCTATGAAGTTGTTGAATGAGAACGAGGTACATGACGAAAACGGGAAGGCGTATTCTTTGAAGAGGTTAGCAACGAAATATCTAAAGGTTCCATCGGACAATTTTAAAGCACTTTTTGGTGACGCATCGTTCAGAGAGGTTCCCATAGACGTTGCATTGGTGTACGCAGCAAAGGATACGGATATTTCTTGGCGACTTTATCAATTTCAGCGTCAGCACATGGAGAAGTTACCGAAGGTACTGAACACATACGAAAAAGTTGAGAACCCGCTAATTGAAATCGTAGTGGATATGGAGCGAACAGGATTCGTTATTGATCAAGAGTATGCAAAAGAACTGGGGGAACAGCTACAGCTAGAGATAGTCGAGATTCATCAGAAGTTACGAGAACACTTTGGCGACATTAATTTCAACAGTCCGCAACAGCTAATGAAAGTCTTGTATGATGACTTGAAATTGGGTAAGCACCTCCCGGCAAGAAAGAAGAAATCAACGGATGCGGCGACACTAGAGACCTTACGGAAGCATCACGAAGGTGTAGATCTACTTCTTGACTATCGGGAGAAAACGAAGTTGCGCGGAACTTACGTAGAAACCCTTCCAAGAAAAGTACACAAAGATGGGCGTTTACACGGTGAGTTCAACCAAAACGGTGCCGCGACAGGAAGGTTCTCGTCAAGCAAGCCCAATTTTCAAAACCAACCCTATTATGCACGCAAACTCTTTGTTGCACCGAAAGGAAAGGTGTTATTATCCGGCGACTTTTCGCAACAAGAACCGAGGCTTCTCGCCCACTTTTCGAATGAAGACATCCTTATCAACGCTTACCGTGAAGGGAGAGACCTATATAGTACGGCAGCATCCGAAACATTCGGCTTACCTCTAAGTGAATGTGGTGACGGCTCGAAATGGAGAAAGATGATGAAGACCGGAATATTAGCGGTCATGTATGGAACCTCACCGAAAACACTTGCGGAACAATTGGGAATCACGGAGAAAGAGGCGAAGGACTTCATTGAGACGTTTTACAAAAAGCATCCGAAGGTAAAGCGTTGGATTGACGGAAACATCCGATTTGCTCGTCGGAATCGATACGTTGAGATGTTGGGAGGGAGGAAGCGGAGACTGCCGGAGATCAACTCGCGTGATCGATGGATGAGGTTACGGGCGGAGCGGCAGTGTACTAACGCCATTATTCAAGGGAGCGCGGCAATCCAGACGAAGCTGACGATGATAGAACTGGATAAACTGTGCAAGCGAAAGGGATGGCAAATGGCGCTGACAGTGCATGATGAGATTGGCGTGTATGCTCCGGATTCGATCAGCTTGGCGGA
The DNA here is from genome assembly GCF_024753565.1 of Mechercharimyces sp. CAU 1602. NCBI lineage: Bacteria > Bacillati > Bacillota > Bacilli > Caryophanales > Thermoactinomycetaceae > Mechercharimyces > Mechercharimyces sp. CAU 1602. The sequence continues at coordinate 375,942 of NZ_JANTPT010000001.1, forward strand.
TGTAAAGGAGTTTGAAAGCGTGTTTCTGGATACGGTGAAGTTGCGAGTTCCGAATAAAACGGACATCGAGATTAGCCGTCGGTGGGGCGAAGGAAAAACGATAAAGGAGTGGTTCGGTGTCAAAGAAAGTGAAGCTATTTACGCATACGGATCTTGATGGTGTTGGTTGCGCGATCGTATGTCGCTCCTTCTTCGGAGTAGACAACGTCAATGTAGATTACTGTGATTATAACGAAATCAATACGAAAGTCACGAATTTTCTCAATGAGGGTACGGATGAATACGATGCAATTTTTATTACAGATATTTCGGTTGCTGAAGAAGTAGCCGAGAAAATTAATGATACTGCTGCGGATAAAATCATGTTGATCGACCACCACGCGACAGCTCTATGGCTCAATAAATACGACTGGGCGACAGTTATTGTGAAAGGGATTAAAGGCAAGGAGAGTGGAACCAGCTTATTTAATGAATGGCTACAAGTTCACATGTCGAATATCCGAACGAATCCCATGCTTTCCGAATTCGCTGAACTCGTACGTAGATATGATACTTGGGAATGGAAAACGCGTTACGGTGTCTTAAAACCGAAGAAAATGAATGACTTACTTTACATCATTGGGAGAGAACGTTTTGTTGCGAGACCTCACGAATTCGAATATTTTACTACTAATTTTTCAGCTAACGAAGAACTACTGTTGGAGCTTGAAGCGGAAAAAGAGTCAGCTTACATCGAGAAGAAGAAATCCGAAGTCCGTCGTCTAGTAGTCGAAGGATTTACGGTAGGCATTGTTTTTGCAGATCGATATCTATCGAGCCTAGGAGAGGAAATCGCGAAAGTCAACGAAGACATTGACATCGTAGCCATGGTGAACCCGCCAAAAGCCGTTAGCTTCCGGACTGTGAAAAGTGACATTCATCTCGGAGAGTTTGCGCAGAAATTCGGTGGCGGAGGGCATGCGAAAGCCGCAGGATGTTCTTTGAACGTTAACTCTGTGAATTCGTTAGGGTTGGCGGCGTATCTATGGTGATGCAGATGGATAAATACGAGAAGGAAAGGTTGTTGCGAGTGCTAAACGAAGTGTCGGAAGAGATGAAAAAGGAGCTACTGGAACTTGCGTCGGAGAATGTCACTGAAACGTTAGTTAAATATCATTATGAACTTAAGGGGCTTCGCCTAGTAGCGAAAGAGGCGGCGGAGGTTGTGGTTAATCCACATTTACCTCATGACAACTTATTCGACGTACTTGTTCTAGTGGGATACCTAAATGAACAGGGGGAATTCGTATCCAACTAACCAGTCGAAAAGGAGTCGATACACTGCGTGAATCCATCGCAGCCGACCGTGGATTTACGTTAGAATCTGAATTTCTGTACATGATCGATACGTGGCATTCGATGCCGGAAGTATGGGATTCTGATCTGGACAGACAGATTGCCGCTATGAATTACGAAATATTAAGAAAACCGAAACGGATTAGTTGGAAGAGACCTTTTTTCTCTCCGTCATCTGTAAACAGCTGTCATCGCGAAATGTACGTGAAATTTAAGGGAGCGTTGAAGGATCGGAATATTGATCCGCCGTATCGCGGGAGGTGGAAAAGACTTGGAACGTTGTTTGGCGACATGATCCAGCGTGACTTGCTGTTCATTTGGAAGCATTACGAAAACGTTGTTGGAGAGGAGCCGTCTTTTACTGTTGAGACTACTGAGATTGGCGATAAACGTTATCCAATGTGGGAGAAATTTGCGGAGAAGATCCATTCCGAAGAGCATGGCGGATACTCGATCAATTTCAAAGGTCAGCCTGATGGAATCCTTCGTCACAAAGACGGACGGCGTGTCGGACTTGAGATCAAATCGAAGCAAACTTCTGCTGCGAAGACTTCGACTTTCTCCATGCGGAATCCTGATCCCAGCCACGTTAGGCAGTGTATAGCATACGCGATTATGCACGACCTTAGCGACTACATCTTACTTTACGGAAATCTATCGAAGAAAGGATGGAATTTAACTGACGAAGAGTATATGAAGAATCCCGATATTAGAGCGTTTTACCTCAACATTACGAAGAAAGAAAAGGAGGAATTGCTCGACGAACTGTCAAGTGTGTTGGAAGCCGTTGATACGGATACTCCGCCGCCTTTAGCACTTGATAAGTGGACGTTTAACAACTACAAAACAGCATGCGCGTTGTCGTTGACTGACGAGGAAGTTTCAGTTCTCCGTAAAGAAGTCGAAGCAATGAAGCAGAAAGGCGGAGTACCACAATATAAAGTGAGGGATCGTGAGCAGGCGCTAAACGACATTGAGAAGATGCGAAGTGAATCGTTATGAAAAACCGCTACTTCGGACTCGATCTTTCGATATCTTGCCCAGGCTTCGCGGTATTGGAGGTGAAGAAGAACCGCAAGCCTACGCTTCTCTTTTACGGACACTTGAAGACGAATCCGAAGTTACCACATGGCGACAGGTTAGCGCATATCAAGTCGTATGTAGAAGCAATCCGATATGATTACGGTCCATTCGTGAAGGTGATCCGAGAGAAGGCGTTTCACAACGCTAGGGTTCACGCAACAGCAGGCGGATATAAGGTTGCAGGTATCGTGGACTATGCGCTACGTGGCGTGGAAATTGAGGAGTTAGCGAATAGTACCGTGAAAAAGGAGGTGACGGGGAACGGGCGAGCCAGTAAAGACGACGTGGAAGTGGCAGTGAGGGGGTGGTTTCCGGAAGAAGAGTTTAAAACGGATGATGAGAGTGATGCGGTTGCTGTTGTGTTGGCGTGTCTGTTGCGCGAAGGATTGATTGAGGAGGTGAAATAATGCGTGATCTTTCGCAGGAAGAAGAACGGTGGCTTTCGTTGGGCAAGGAAGAGGATTTGAGGAAAAAGCTACTTCAATTGTGTAAGTTTCGTGAGGCAAGGTACGCCGACTATCTTCAATTAAAGAAAGCGGGATTGACTTCGGAACAATTAACTGAGTTGGATAACGAAATAAAAAGAATTAGCGAAGAAGTAGATACTTTAGGTGATGAGTACGTGGTCTTACTTAATTACAACCGAGAGAAAGGGTGGTAGTTTGCAAAAGAAATTACTGACTGACGAATTCATTTCGAAATATCCTGATTTCCCCGATCATATGAACGAACTCGGAACATTCGTATACTATCGAACCTACTCACGTTGGATCGAATCGAAGAAGCGTCGGGAGACGTGGAAAGAGACGGTGAGGAGGGCAGTTGAGTACAACGTTGGGCTAGCTGTGAAGCACTTAGAGAAGATCGGTTATACGGCTGACTATGAGAGGCATCGAAAGGAAGCGGAGGTACTATTTGATTCGATATTCAACCTGCGCCAATTTCCGTCAGGGCGGACACTTTGGGTCGGAGGAGCAGATACAGGCGTTGCGGAAAAGTATCCATTGTCAAACTTTAACTGCTCATTTTTGAATATTGCTAGTTGGGATGATCTCGGAGACTTGTTTTATCTCCTGCTCGTAGGAACAGGCGTAGGGTTTAAGTGTACGAAGGAAATGGCGAAAGGTCTCGCGCCAATCCGTGTGAATACGGAGCTACTACATTCCGATTACAATCCCGTACCAAAGAACAAGCGCCTTGAGTATACGAAGCTGAAAACGCTAGAAAACGGATACGCGAAGATTTACGTTGGGGATTCGAAGGAGGGATGGGTTGAGTCGTTACGAATTTACTTCGACTTGTTGACGAGGAAGAAATACGAATATATACACACCATTAAAATTTCGTACAATAGCGTGCGTCCGAAGGGAGAGCGATTGAACACTTTCGGCGGAAGCGCTAGTGGATATGAACCGTTACGTGAGATGTTCGAAGGTATTGACCGTGTGCTAAAGAACCAAATCGATCCGCACTTAGATCCGCCTGAACAATTAGGAGGTGGATACGCAAAGGTAAGACCGATTCACATCTTAGATATCGGAAATCTAGTCGGCAATAACGTAGTCGTTGGAGGCGTGCGACGTACGGCCGAAATCTACTTGTTTGATTCGGATGACTACGAGAGTATGTTCGCGAAATACGGAATCAACGGACTGTGGTCTGAACAGCAATTCAAGCAGCACGAGAAGATTGGACGCTTAATGGAGTGCCTAGCGATTTCAAAACCTCGATGGTGGGATGACGTAGGGAAGCGGAATTATGGCACAGATGTCAACGGAAAGGAGCCGTATAACTTTGGTCGACCGTTACACCACCGGAGAATGTCAAACAACTCGATTGCTTTCGAGGAGAAGCCGTCGTGTGGACTACTGAACCTCGTATTCGAAATGATGCAGATGGAAGGTGAACCGGGATTCGTGAATCTCGAAGAGGCGCGGAGAAGACGTCCAAATGCGGAAGGATTGAATCCGTTAGTGGCATAGCGGATGTAAAACCTCTCTAATTGCTGGGAACCCCTAACGTAGAGTCGAGGGCAATCAGCAGCGAAGTCCCGAAAGGGGAACGTTCAACGACTAGGCGAAAGCCGTAGGGCGCAAGAGCGCTCGAAACGGGAGGCAGTCGGCTCATTTAAATAATAAAAAGGAGGTTCTAATGAGGGAATTTTATAAAGAAATAGATTTCAAGGAGGAGTTTAGTGAGCATTTTAAAGGGTTCATGTTAGGCGATGGATATCTCTCTAACCGAAACAAGAGTAAATGCAGCGCACAGTTTTGTTTATCTAACGTGAATCCCACTTATATAACAACAGTTTCAGATATGTTGACTCAACAAAATATAAAGAACTCTGTACGCTTATTCTCAAGGAAGGGAGGATTCAAAGGCTCGCGTTATTCTTCTGTCGTAACCACGCTATTTTACAAGACATTCTCTGAGCTAGAAGAGAAGTGGTACAGAATGAGGGATGACGGGACTCACTATAAGAAGGTTCCCAACGATTTAAAACTTACGCGGACATCTTTATTGCATTGGTATATAGGGGACGGATATCTTGTTCATTTAAGAGGAGATCCTGTGCGGGTACAGTTTTGTACTGACCGATATACTGATGATGAAATTATGTTTTTAAGGGACTGTTTTGAGCGGGATATAGGCTTGAAAATACAGATTGACTGGAATAGAAGAAGGTTGAGAATTCCGAAACGATTATTGCATGATTTCTTTTCCGTTTTGCCGGAATGCCCGAATGAGTTTATAGAAGAGCTAGGTTATAAATGGATGAAAATCAGTTGAGCCGACTGATGATATAGTCTGAGCTGTATGGAAACATGCAGAGGCGGTGCGGACTCGGTACCGCCGTAACATTTCTGGTGCTGAAATCCTTCTGGATTCTTATGGGGTATGCAACCTAACGACGGTGAACCTTGCGCAATTCGTAGATGAAGGAAAGTTTGATTTGTACGGCGCCCTCGAAGCGCAAAAACGAAGCGTTCGTATCGGACTTCGAATGACGCTCGCTGAACTGGAATTACCGCATTGGAACGAAATTCAGCAACGCGACAGACTTCTCGGTACCTCGTTAACGGGTGTCAAGGATGCAGGTGTTTCTACAGAAGAACTACGGATCTTGAGGGTGTTTGCGGAAGAAGAAGCGCGTCGATATGCGAAAGAACTCCGAGTCTCTACGCCACTTCTCGTCACGACAGTAAAACCGGAAGGCACCTTGTCGCAAGTAGCTGGAGGCGTATCCTCCGGTTTACATTGGTCTCACTCGCCGTACTACATTCGTCGAATCAGAATTAACGCGACTGATCCACTAGCGCAGGTAGCGAAAGAACTCGGATGGACAGCGAATCCTGAAATAGGGACGCAAGGCGATACCGAAGAGGAGCGAATGCAGAACGCGAGGACGTTAGTCATCGACTTCCCTGTGTCATCAGGCGCAAAGAAGACGAAGGATGACGTATATGCGCGAGACCAATTCGATACTTATTTTGAATTTCAGTCTGTTTATACGGAACACAACTCATCCAATACGATCCACGTGCGCAATGACGAATGGGAAGAAGTCGAAAATATCGTGTGGAGAAAATGGGATGACTTTACGGCAGTTTCGTTCTTGTCTTATGACGGAGGGACGTATCAACTGGCGCCTTACGAGGCTATATCCGAAGCGCGGTATGAAGAAATGAAATCGAGTATGAAGCCGTTTGATCCTGCGTTGTTGGCGAACTACGAGAGTGGCGGAGAGGAATTCGATGTCGGGAATGACGGTTGCGAGAGCGGGATCTGTCCGATTAGATAACAAAAAATTTGAAAGGATGTTATGAAAATGAGTTTATTAATCAGCGAGGCTGTAAGTGGGAGATTGAACGGAATACAGGCGACAACTTCGCCAATGACATACGAAGAAGCGTTGGATACGCAAGCTAATTTGCAATGGCCGCCGATCATTTACAAGGATGGTGGATGGCATCAAGCGACTCCGGAAGAAGTCGACGAGGAGTTGAACCCTGCAAATTCACTAGAAGGAGACGAAGTCCTGCAACACTTGAACCTTGCGCAGGTACCAGACGCTTCTGTAGCGGACTTAGATGATTTCTTAGAAGGGCAAGGCGTGTTGGAAGGGATGGGCGTCATTTTCCTCGCAGGTGGGTTGATACAGAACGTTGATCCAATATATCTCGCGGTACATTCGTCGCTCGAATCTGGACGCGGAACAAGCAAGTTAGCAACAGGTACGGTCGAAGGATACGAAGGGTGGTACAACGTATTCGGCATCGGAGCGATCGACGAAAACCCCAACGAAAGGGGAGCGCAGTACGCAAAAGAGAAAGGCTGGGACTCCGCTGCCAAGGCGATTTACGGCGGAATCAAGTGGATTTCATATTTCTACATTCATGCTGGACAGAACACGCTTTATAAGATGAAATGGAATCCGAAATCACCGGGAGACCACCAATACGCAACGGATATCGGTTGGTCAAGAAAGCAGGCTACTCGTATCGCTAGTCATTACAGAACATTCGGAGATATCGAAGCGTGTTGGGACTTACCGAATTACGCTGCCGAGGAGGATGTGAATGTTTAACGATCACGGAAAGGTCGAACGTAAGACGTGGTATAACGGCAAGACTTCGCAAGTAGTTCCTTACGGGTACGACTTGAACGTCAAAGTAAAGAGGCTCCAAGAAGATGCAGTGATCCCGGAATATGCGACGGTAGGATCGGCTGGATTCGATTTGGTTGCGACAGATACCGTCATCATCGAGCCTGGAGAAACGAAAATGATTCCGACAGGTCTTGCATTTGAGATACCCAATGGCTACGAAATGCAAATTCGAATGAGAAGTGGAATTGCGAAGATAACTCGTCTTAGAATGCCGAATGGGATAGGGACAATCGACAGTGACTATCGAGGAGAAATCAAAATACAACTCGAGAATATCGCTATGGGATATGAGCAAGTCGTACAAAAAGGCGACCGCATAGCGCAAGCCGTTATCGCGCCAGTCATACGAGCAAACATCGAAGAAACTGAAGAATTAATGGAAACTGCGAGAGGATCGGGAGGTTTCGGGTCGACTGGAGTAGATGTGTCCACTGAAAAACGTCCAGTGTATCTAACGGAAGAACAATGGGGGAGCGTTCATGCCGCAGTAGCCAAAGAGATGTCGAGAACTCAATACAAACCAGGAGGAAGCGAATGGTATTGGCAATTAAGCAGTATAACGAGTCCTTTGTGCAGAGCAGCGGGATATGCGGAAGTGGACGAAGGAATCGAACCATAGGAAGGTGATAGCGAATGAGTGTATAAATGGCCCGACAAATTAGCGTTATTGTAGCGGAGTCAACAGCATGACGGGGCACTGAGGATTCTCCAGCTCATACGATATACCGCTATTGGTCGCTGGATGGCGAATTGTTAGCGCAAAGAAATCCGACTAACAAGAATTTTCCGCGCATTAAATATAAACCGCCAGTGAAGTTATGTGATGGAAAGGAATGCAAATAGTACGAAAGGAGGACGAAGATTGAGCGAAGTTAAGTTAAACGTAGAATTACTCGCCCATACAAAAGTATCCGAAAAGATGGCGTTTGAATTGCTACAATACGTCGGTCCAGGTGTACAGGAGTCACAAGGACTCGCTTTGACTGCGATAAGAACCTGTTATTCCGCGAATAAACCGAGCGAAATCGTTGCGAAAGAGGGGAAAAAGTATTTCCACAATGAAGCTACAGATGGCGAAAAGGGGGCGGAAGTTGACCGTTTGATTCGGCACATCATGCGCTCCAAGCATACGTCCACGATCGAGCATTTGAGCTATACGTTTGCTATCGAAGGATTATCACGGTCAGCATTGGCGCAATTGACGAGACATCGATTCTTCTCATTCAGCGTTCAGAGTCAACGGTATGTGAAGATGGGGAGTGACGACCGAAGTGGCGGATTTGATTACGTCGCGCCTCCTTCATTAAGTAAGTCAGAGAGTTACCATAACGCGATGAGACGTTCACAAGCGGTTTACGATGAATTGCGAAGATCAAGTGTGCTTGCTGAAGACGCAAGATTCATTCTCCCAAACGCCACAGCAACGAATCTCGTCATGACCGGGAATCTCCGAGCCATTCTCGACTTCTATTCGAAGAGGCAAGAAGGAAAGGGCGCACAGTGGGAGATTGCGGAGTTGGCCGAAAGGGTTCGGAGGGAAGTCGTCATGGTTGATCCGTGGGTAGATCCATTCTTTGACGAGATGTAGGGGGAAGAAGCCGTGTAGTAAAATACGCTGCGCGGCAAATTTTTTCTTTGGAAGTGTCCTAATTCGGAAACACAGGTGAGTGTATATAGATAGGACGAAAAAAAATCATCGAGATGTTATCAAACGCGGGCTACCTTGCCCCTATTAAAGATAAGAAAGAAAAAAAGTCCACAAAAAGTGCGCGAAGTTGCTTACTAATGACTCTAAACATTATAGAGGGAGAAAAAGGAGGAGAAAGGTATGGCTACAAAATTCCTCGACGGGAAAGTAAAGAAAGCGAATCGACGACGGAAAGTCCAATATTCCCAAGATACTCGAGCATCGTCAGTCAACCGTTATAACGTCAGAGATTTGCCGAAAGACCACCCCTTAAGAATCAAATACGGAGAGGAGAATAGCCATGCGTGAGTGTATGACGGGTTTCGATTGTGTGGAGCGTAGAGCGCAAGTGGGTGAAAAAGTCGTAGCTGTAGAGGGACCGGATTACCTTCGTGGTCAGCAATTTGAAGTAGGCGATATCCTTAAGATCACAGATCAACGTGGATGCCTCGATGTAGGGGAATTCGGTCAACTCATTGACCAGACAGAATATCTAGTTCTAGTGCCGAAAATGAGCGACATGGGCTGGCTTGAGGAACGTATGGAATCGCTTGAATCAGAGGTTGAGGGACTGCGTAGCCAATTTACCTACTATGTAGAGAAGGAGGCGAAGGTCTAGTGAAGATTGCATTGACGGGGAAGATGCGTAGTGGGAAGTCTACAGTTGCGGAGTATCTGAGCGAGAATTATGGATTTCATTCTTGCGCATTTGGCGATACGCTCAAACTTTTCGCCAACAAACTGTTTCAACCACGTCAGTTAAAGGATCGCCAACTATACCAATGGTTTGGTCAAACGATGCGAGAGCGGGAATCGGATATCTGGGTACGGCATTTAGATTACGCGATATACGACTTAGTTACGACCGGAAAGAACATAGTCATCACCGATCTCCGACAGCCCAACGAATATCAATACTGCCGTGAGAAAGGGTTCGCAATCATCCGCGTTACCTGCCCTGATGATATACGCCTCCAACGCATGAGACAAGAAGGCGATTTATTCGACGAAACCACGCTCAATCACGAAACGGAAATGTACATTGACGGATTCGGCGTTGATTTCGAAATTGAAAACGGAGGCAGATGGCTTGACATGGCGGAACAGGTTGACGTTATTGTACGGAATCTTCCTTTAATAGAGGAGGCTATGTGATTGCGTTTCAAACTCATTCACCATGACGTCACTGACGACGGAAAATACGAAATGACCTACGAAATCCTCGACTCTCCTGTTTTCTCGTCTGACAGCGAAATTATTTACGAGTTTACAAAAAGACCCCCGTATAAGAACGCCAGGGAAAACGGAGATCTTGTCGTCGTTCGAAACAGCTTTGGAACTCCGGCTTTCATTGAATGGATATATTATCCTGACGGCTTCTAGCTACTTTACTTTCCGATATTATCGTCAGGCGCGTCATAGTCTTCGAGCTTGAACGTTAAAGCACCGTTCTCTTTTCCATCGAAGAAATAACGGCGGGATTGATTCATAGGCAGTTTATAGCGTTGCACGAGTTTGCGGACTGTCGTATAGCCTCGCTGATCAATTTTATATGGGCGTGTATCGGTTAGTCGAACGACGTCTGGTTTCGCGAGGGCGATGCGATGGTTCACCGGATCGTATCCGATGTACAGCGAAATTGGGATATCGACGCAGGAGAGTTCGACGCGAGCGAGCTTATTTAAAGATAGACGTTGTTGTTTGTCGATCGTGACGAACATGTCCGTTGCTCTATGACCGCCAGGTGTTGCACTGATCCATTCGATTGACATATGTATAACCTCCATTGCGAGGGAATCCGTTACATTACAGGTTTCTACTATTATATTCGGTTTACCTGCGTAATTGCAAGATAGTTACGGAATTTTCGGAAAGGAGATGATCGAATAGGAACCGTCAAGCACGACATCGAAGCGGCACATCGCCGTTATGCGCAAGACTACGACTGTATGACGCCTCGCGGAGTTCATCGTTTATTGCGGGACCAATTCAAGTTAGGCGTAAGGTGTTACGACAAAGGCGATTACGCAGGTAAGGATATCTTAATGGATTTACACAAGGCTTACTGGAAAGCGGGGTTAACCGAGCGTCAGAAAGAGGCGCTGTATTACGTTTACGTGCGGGACTTACGACAAGTGGACACGGCGTTTGAGATGCGGATTACGCAGCAGGCTGTAGCGGACCACATTATCGGAGCGCTGAAACGGATAGCGAAGGTTTACGAAGTTTGGAGCGAAGAAACAGGGAAGGAGGAAACGGAAGCCTGTTATGTTTGCGGAAAGTACCTCCTATCCGGCGAAGAAAGAAGCGGAATGTGTATTGAGTGTGAGCGAAGGGAGGCGACAAGCGATAAGTAAATTGCGAAATCACTACGGCTACGGCGTTAGAAAAGACGAAGAGTCTTTCGCAGACAAGATACCGCCTGGCGGAAACTGGCGAAGTCTAAGTCGAGAGGATCAACTAGTTTTCTGGAACGGAAAGATACCCATTAGTGGAGGTAGCACTAATGGGTTGCGCAAGAAAGCGTGGGATGAGCCTGCTGGAACTATTACGACTTCACCGATTCAAAAACTATCGTGCCAGCTTCATCCTGGCGCAAATATTGAAAGGAGTGGATATATGGAGTTTAACGTGACACCAACGGAACCGTCGAATGGACTCACGATTGCGGAGTTGTTCTGTGGAGGCGGATTGATGGCGGTAGGGTTAAAGGAAGCGGGATTCGATATTGTCTGGGCAAACGATGTAAATAAGCAAGCAATAAAGGCATACCGACACAATGTAGGAATGCACGCGGTTCTAAGTGATATAACGGAGATCGATCCTGAGGGTATTCCGGATACAGATATTATTGCCGGAGGACCACCGTGCCAAGACTTTAGCGTAGCAGGTAAGCATGACGGGGAGGAGGGGAAGAATGGCCGGCTAGTATGGGCGTATTTGAACATTATTGAGCGCAAACAACCGAAAGCTTTTATATTTGAAAACGTCAAGGGATTGATAGGAAAGCGCCATAGAGAAACGTTTGACTCTCTTATTACGAAGTTTAACGAAATTGGGTATCGAATTAGTTGGCGACTGATAAATGCATGGGACTACGGAGTGGCGCAGAAGAGAGAACGCGTGTTTATCGTGGGTATACGAAGAGATCTCGGTTTTGAATTTCAGTTTCCGGAACCTGATCCCGCAGACTACCGGACACAGGTATTGTGTGATGTAATTGGCGATCTACCTGTACCTGATCAGAATTGGAACGTTAAGAAGCCTGAGCGTAAGGCGAATATGAGCGCACCGAGTCCAACGATTACGACACAGTTTTATTGCCAGACAGTGGAGATTTCGAATCACGATGAGAAGTCATACTGGACTCCGAAAAGTGATTATAGCTACGACCAAGCTAATCGCGTTCAATCCCTTAGTCAACCGTCAAATACGATACCCGCTCATCATAATTCCGGACAGCCGATCCACCCGCAGTCAAAGCCACGTAGATTCACCGTTAGAGAATGTTTGCGAATCCAATCCGCGCCTGACTGGTACGTCATACCGGAAGACTTATCGTTATCTGCGCAGTATCGCATTGTCGGAAATGGCGTAGCATGTCGGGTGGCGTGGTATCTCGGAAAAGCATTAGCGCAACAATTAAACGAATATTCGAAAAAGGAGGTGTTAGATTGGCGTTCACGATTACAGACGACTATAAAAAACAATTCGAAGGCGCAGTAGATGCGTTGCTTGCGAAGGAGGCGTTTATTGAGTGCAGGGAATTTCGAATGAGCGTGGTTAACGACTTGATAACGGAGTATACGCATTTTATCGGGGAATCACCTGACACAAAGCAACTGGAACGATTGACTGATTATATTCTTCACGAAGAGATAAACGATCCACATCCGGATAAAGCGAGTCGAGAAGAGTATCCGATATTTAGCGATAGGCAACTGGAGAGGCGACGGAGTGGCGAGGTTTCGTTTAAGAAGGCTAGAGATGTTGGAACGGATGGACGATTTTATCGGAAACCGAGGAGACGGTTTTACGATAAGGATACGCATAAGCGGAATAAGACGCGGAAGAAGCGATATACGAAGGATACTAAGGCGAGCGAGGTACGAGTGTATTCGTTGGAAAATTCGGATTGATGGCGGTTATAGGACAAATTATGAGATCCGTATATTTAAATGAGGTGAGAGAGGATGAAAGGGAAGGCTAAAAAGAGATATGAGCTTAAATTAGCGATACCATCAAAAGAATTAAATAAAGAAGAGCTTGCTAAGGCAAAAGAAAAAGAGGCTTTAGTAATAGATTTCCTTATTAATAAATACCTTTCAAAAGAAGCTGGCATATAGCCGGCTCTTTTGTTTATAATAAGTGTAATTCATTGTGTACACAAAAAAGAGAGGTGGATTCGGTGTCTGTAGCTATATACGCAAGAGTATCTACACTGACACAAGTTGATGGTACTAGCCTGGACTCGCAAATAGACTTTTGCCAGAAGAAAATAAAAGAATTAGGTATAGGTGGAAGTATAGAGGTATTTAGAGAAGAGGGAGCATCTGGCGAGAATATTGAACGTCCGCAAATGGACAGGTTGCGTGAGAACGTGAAGAATGGAAGTGTAACTCACGTGATTTGTACTCATCCGGATCGGTTAAGCCGGAATCTAGTCGATAAACTATTAGTTTGCGGGGAATTTGAAAAAAGCAATGTAGAACTTATTTTTGTTGATACCGAATACAAAAATACGCCGGAAGGACAGCTATTTTTTAATATGCAGTCCGCTATTGCACAGTACGAATTAGCGCAGATACGAAAACGAACTGTGACTGGACGTATAAAAGCGGCCGAAAGAGGTCAAATCCTCCCTATGAGAACGACACCTTACGGTTACGAATTTCAGGACGGGAAGCTAGTAATCAATGAGGAAGAGGCTAAATTCGTTCGTATGGTATATGATTGGTATGTATACAAAAACCTTACATTACGAGAAATCGGAGAAAAGTTACACGAATTAGGGGCAAAACCACGACGAGGAAAGCAATGGAACGCGTCATCTATAGGGAGAATATTGAATTCAGAGACGTATGCAGGGACTTTTTATTATAATCGCAGAGAAACGAAGAAGGTTAAAGGTAAAACAAAATCGGGTTATGTACGTAAAGCCATATCGATGCGTGATAAGGACGATTGGGTCTCAATAACTGTGCCTGCGATTATTGATAAAGCGCTTTTCGAGTTAGCGCAAAGGCAACGAGAGAAGAATAAAACGTTTTCTGGTAATGTTAAGCACGAGTATATGCTAAAGTCGTTACTCCGTTGCGGACATTGTGGACGTAAGTGGCAGGCTACAACGTATTCCGGAAGAAAAGATCAACGGTATAGAAGCTATCGTTGTCCAAATAAATTCCCTAGAAAATATGGAGGAGAAGTGAAAAAGTGCGATACACATGCAATTAGAGCAGAACAACTGGAAGATTTCATCTGGGGGATAGTATTTGAGATAGTCTCTCAACCTAAGAAATATATAGAAAGGATCGGTGAGGGAGCGAAGGCGCACGAAATAGAAATTAACGAAACCATCGGCGCTTTAAAGATACGTTTTGAAGACCTAAACAAACAAAGAGAAAAGCTGAAATATATGTTCCTAAACGACCTCATTACAGAGGAAGAAATGCAAAGAGACATGTCAGGCATCAACAAAGACATAGGAATTGTAGAGAATCAGATCAAGGCGTTGCAATCAAATCAGGATGAGCAAACGAATAAATTGTTGGCAAAAGAGAGTTTTGAATCAATGATGGAAGGGATTCAGAAAATGCTTAAAGAGGAATTGTCAATGAAGGAAAGGAGACACATTATAAGTTTGATCATGGATGAAATAGTGCTATACTTTGACGGCGACGAGGCAAAAGTGATTTGCTTTGGTCCTATGGAGCATATTTTAAAAGAGGCTAAATTGAGTGGAGATATTGACATTGAATCGTGTTCACAACGCTTTGCAAATATGGGCTACTAAACGTAAATTATGTTCAATTAACACATTTCGTGCATAGAGGTCCCCTTTGGCCATCTCAACGAGATAGCGATTTTCATCTTTTTCATTTAATGGTTGAGGAAAAGCATTGTTCTTAATATAAGAAACAAACACCACAAATTCTTTCAGCATCAACGCAATAGCTGAAAAAATGCTGGACACGCCACCACCTCCAACATCACCCACACGTATTAATTACTATATGACTGTGCCCATAGGCGTGTGCCTGTACGAGAGAGAGGGAGGAGGAATTATTTGTGCATATTGATGTTATTCATGGGCTTGAGTTAAGGGGAGTGAATAAGTGAGATAATTCTTCTTTTCTATTTCCTATTATACCTTCTTATGGTATAATATTACGGTGAAAGATAAGCATTATTTAGGGGATGTGTTGGGCCCTATTATTGGAGCAATTGCTTGGATAGTGCTTTCTACGCTAGTCTTTGTTACCTCGCGATTATTTGGAGGAGAATCAACATTTATAGAAAACATAAAAGTTACTACTTGGGCATCTTTCCCTTACATATCTAAGTGGATTCTTCTATTGCCAATGCTTTTGATTTTTGGGGGGAGAGTTATTTACAGAAGAGACACCCACTATGGATGGATCAAAGTTTCTTCTATTACTGTATTTTTTGTTTATGCTAGCAGATTTAGCTATGACTATATGGTACTACGTAATTTTCTCGAAGATACTAGGAGAAGTGAATGGCTTTTCTTCATGGAAAGGGTTTTTATCCATTGTTCTATTACCTGGATCTTTATTTTTAGTTCTCCTTATAGTAGTCTCCCTTTTTTAGAAGATAGGAGTGTTGTAGCGTATGAGCTTTTACCCGTGGTTGCGACGCATACGTAGTGCTCTCTCTTTTGAAAAAGGGGCGTCTACACTAGAATATGTGGTCATCTTAGCAGCAGGTGTCTTATTAGCTACTATCTTAGTGGCGGTGATGGCTCTGGATCAGAACCATTAAAAACAGAAGTATCCGTCAATAGCAAAGCGGATGTAGATGATGAACCGGGTTTTTTTGAATCCTTATGGAGCGATGTAAAAGATATTGGTAGTGATGCAAAAAATAGTACGGTAGACTGGTTTGAAGATATTTATGAAAAAGATTGGAAAAGAATAATAGATAATCTGGAGGATTATGCCCTTGAAACAATCAATTGGGATGGATTGAAGGGATCATGGAATAAACTATGGAACGATCCTAAACAATATTTTTCAGATTTATGGGATAATACTGTAGAGGGCTGGAATCAATTTTGGGATGAGCCTTTAGAAAATACAGCAAAGCTGTATTTGATTGGGAGAAATTTGGTGAATCATGGTCAGGAAAAGATGAGAATGGGGATCAAATTCCACTTGGTCAACGCATTTGGGGGATAGCAGAAAGTCTTCCGACACCTGCAAAAGTTATAAAAATAGGCAGTGTGGCAGATGCTATTTTCGTTCATGATGGCTGTGCTAAAGCAAAGAAAAAAGATTGCTCGACGGGAAATAATGCGGAGAAAGATGGAGCTAAAGTTACCTCGGCCGGTGGCTACGATGCATTAGTTAGTAACAGAACTGAAGTGAAAAATGAATACCCAGACTCTTATTCCCGATCTCAGATATTACGAGCTGAATTGAAGGATGTAGGAGTAGATCCACCCCCTATGGAAATGCGGTTCATTATATTATCCCATAGAATGATCCAAGAGCACTAGAAGCACGGGATATATTAGATCAGTATGGGATCGAATATGATTCAGCCGTAAACGGTGTTTTCCTTCTGTACAAAGATGACAAGTACACGGGGGATGAGTCAAAACATATAGGAAGTCACGGTAAAGAGTATATAGAATATGTAACAGAGCAATTGAGGGAGGTAGAAAAAAGAGGAGGAACAAAAGCAGATGTTGTTGAAGAAATAAATGAAATTAGGAAAAGTTTATTAAACGGCTCGCTGCCATTAAATTAATGGTGGGTGGATGTATTAAAGAATCTGTTGCCCACTCCTGTGTTGGAGTGGGCAATACGGTATTGAAGTGCATTTACTTATGGATTGAGGTGTATATAGAGTGAAAATGATATGGGAATTGAAAAGTGATGTGAGCAGTAATTTTGAGGAGCTTCATCTACTCGATTTTGATAGTGATAAACATGCTTTTGAACAGCTTAGAGATAAAAATCAAAGAATAACGGATTGGGGCGATATAAAGGTATACACAATGGAAGAGAACTCTTCTCCAAGTGATTTCCCTAAATTTTGGGGAAAAGGGGATATACCTGTTGTTTCAGATCATGTCGTAAACGCCATTTCCGATCTCGTAACTGATCAAGTCGAATTTCTTCCACTTACACATCCCCACAAACTATTTTATGCGGTACATGTTTTAAATATAATAGATGCGATTGATTACAATAAGGCGCTAGTTAAAACGTTGAGCTCGAGGCTGAGAGTAAGCTTTAAAAAATATGCTTTTCATATCGATCAGATAAAAAAAGAGCATATTTTTAGAGTGTATCTGGATGAGTATGTGGACTCTAAGGTACTTGTATCGGATGATTTCAAGGATAGAGTAACATCCAGCTCTTTGACAGGTTATAAATTTGTAGAGGTTTGGGATTCGGAGATGTGATGGAGATTCCAAGCGTTAGTTCTGAAATCGTTAATAGTAATGAGATTAAATCTGAAGCGTATTTCTAAGAGGGAGCTTTTTTAGATAGATAGGAATCTTCTAGGGGGCACATAATGGAGCAATCAAAGATAAAGGAATTATTTTCTCTTTTTGATATCGAAGGGGATGGATCTGCGGTCACGTCTATATACCCGTATGCGCCTGTGTATAAATGCGAATATATGCATCATGATGTGATAATAAAACGTACCAGGAAGAAGATTGATGAAGCTAATCAATTGAAAGAATGGCTATATTATCTAACGGGGCGGGGAATCAAGGTGGTCACCCCTTTTAGGAATAAGCCGTTTGTTCACTTTGATGGGGACAATTGGGTTATGTATCCTTTTATTGAAGGACGAATCTATAATGGCTCTGCAGGTGATATTGTGGAAGCTGGAAAGCTGTTGGGTCAACTGCATAGCCAAGAGAATCTATTTAATAGTGGTCGGTTTGATTGGGCACAGTTTGATGAGGACTATAAGGAAGAGATTATTTCTGATGTCACTAAGATTAGTAATTGGATTGGAGATGAACCAGCAGAACGGAAATTTAGATCTATTGCCGATAAAATAGAGAAGTTTTTATCAGCAGGGTTGGCATGCCTGCCACATGAAGATCTACCGATAGTAACAGCTAGTCGAGATTATAAGGCAAGCAACATAATTTTTACGAAAGATGAGAAGCCCACCTTGATCGATCCAGATAATGGCGGTATGATTCCGCGAATTGTTGACTTAGCGATTGCTTGTATCCTGTTTCATAATGATGGTATAGATTCAATACCAGCCCGTCCTTTAACAAAGGGAGAGTGGGACTTATTTATGGAGGGATATAACAGGCATGTTGAGTTAACTGATATAGAAAAAGAAGTATGGAATGACATCCTTACGCTCATGTACATGGATGAAGGGTTGTGGCTAATTGTTGATTCTATAGATGACACTAATTCTAGATTGAAAGAATTTACCTATTCTTTGACGCAGTTTGACTTTGATCTATATAAGGTTGAATAGTGTAACAAAAGAAGAAGCCCGCTAGAATGGGCTTCTTCTTTTGTTACTGCCACCTGAGTGAAGTTGTGATAGTTACTTAACTGGCACGCACGATCGAGGCGCAGAAATGCTCCATATCCATATGCTCGTATAAGGATTGTTGTACATCATGGAGGGTGAGGTGAGAGAGAATCGTGGATAGGCGGAAGAGATCTGCTCGGTTTAAATAATAACGAGTAAATTGTTTAGCAATCCATTCGAGTGAGTTGAAGGATGTTAAAATTTCCCCCATTTTTTCTTTACGTAGCAGCTCCCACTCTGCTAGATGGATCCCCTCATTGAGTAGGCGTGGAAGTTCTGCTTGTACGCGTTGGAGCAGTGTGTCTGGATCGGAAGTGGTACCGTGCATGAAAGAGAAGCCAAAGCCTTGTGCCAAACAATACTCGGCTTTAAAGTCTACGTCTAAGAGGCCCTCATTGTGAAGGCTATTATACAACCATGATCCTTTGCCAAAGAGTGCTTGTAAAGCTAATTGTGTGCATAGCTCTTGCTTTAAGTAGTCGTCACCCATAGCATCTACACGTGCTTCTTTAAATCCGAAGTAGCAGATGTTATTACCGGTGGGAAGAGAAATATCTGTTATTGGACGGGAGGGGTGGATCGGCTCTTCAACAGGTTTGCGCTCTACGTTAGGGCGAGTAGGGAAAGTTTTAAGTGCTTGATTTCGACGGATATGCTCTATAGTTTCTTCAGGATCGATTGGTCCTACGACGAAGAGCAGCAGTTGACTAGGATGATAAAAGGTTTCGTAACAAGTACGTAGAAGCGATTTGTTGATGTGTGAGATCGATTCAGAGGTGCCTGCAATATCGATGCGGACGGGATGACGGTGGTACATGGCGCTTAATAAGCCAGCGTAGGCGCGCCAGATAGGATGATCGTGATACATATTGATCTCCTGTTCAATAATCGGCTTCTCCTTATCAATATTCTCATCTGTTATGTATAATTGTTGCACAAAGTCGAGTAAGTGATGGAGATTATTCTCTACTTGATGAGTGCAACTCATCAGGTAAGAAGTTTGCTGGTAAGAAGTAATGGCATTGATGGAGGCACCTTGATGAGCAAACTTTTGAAATACGTCTTCGTTTGGATCTTCAAACATCTTATGTTCAAGGAAGTGGGCAACGCCGTGTGGAGCTAATATCTCTTCATGTGGAAGAGAAAAATGCCGATCGACGGAGCCATATCCTGTCGTAAGTGTAGCATACGTCTTGGTGTAGTTTGGTCGGGGAAGAAGACATATAGTCAGTCCGTTGGCAAGTTGCTCTGTGTAATATCGTTCTTGGAGTAGGGTGTTAGTAAATTCATTCATCTTAAATCGCCTCCTTCGTCATCACCTAGGAAGTAGATGGTATCCAAATAGAGTAATTGAGCCACTTGTTGTACATCTTCTTTACACACGGCCTGGATGCTGGTTTGCAGTTCTTCCCAGGAACGCCGCTTTCCACTTAGAACCTGATGATAATCCTCATTGATGAGGTCGATTGCTTGATCTTGTTTTTCCTTGTGTTGATTGATTAAAAGGGCTTTGCTTTGCGCTAATTCGCTCTCACTGATGTCTCCTGTCTCCATCGCTGCTAACTGTTCTTTAATGATGGTAATTGCTTTATCCTTATTGTGGCTATCAATTCCAGCGTGGATCATGAATAGCCCCTGATGAGCTTCTAAAGTTGAGGAGGCGTAATAAGCGAGGTTCGCTTTTTCACGTAGCTCCCGAAAGATTTTAGAGTAGGGGAAAGCTCCTAGAATGGCATGATAGACGAGCAGAGCAGGGTAATTTTCACTCCCGAGGGAGAGGGATGTTCGGCAACCGATAGTTAACTTCGCTTGGGTAGATTTTACTTGCTCTACTACTTGTGTCACTTTGGGCGAATGAACCTTCTTCTTTGATGTCGGATTTAAAGGCAGAGACTCCACGTTGTCTCTTGTGGGAAAATAACCTTCTATAAGCTTAATAATAGAGTGAAGAGGGGCATTTCCTACAAAATAGAGATCAAGAGGGTAGCGTTTGACCCATTCTTGATAGTAGGAAAACAAAGACTTTCCATCTACAGCTGGAATATCTTTTCTTCTGCCATGAATATATAAAGAAAATGGCTCGTCTTTGTACATCTCCTCTGTAGCACGATACATCGCGTAGAGGATGCTGTCATTTTTGAGACCCTCTATCCGTTGGCGCAGATGGCGTTTTGCCAGCTGGACGTGTTCGTCTACGAATTGTCCGTTAGCGTGATTCGGTTGGAAAAGTAGTTGCGCAAGGAGAGCAAACCCTTCTTCCAAAAGTGGAGGTTGATCGGGAAGATAGGCTTCATTTGCTATCTCTAGTCCCATCTGTAAAACCTGATAATCCCCTCTCTTTAGTACTTTAGACGTGAGAGTAGCCCCATAGAGTGAGCGTAGTTGTGATTGAATATCCTTTGAAGTTGGTAGCGAACGAGTTCCACTTGTTAGGATTTTTGGTAAAAGTGCTGTCTTTGTAACAGATTGGCTGGTTAGGTTTTGCGCGATCATAGCCATAATGGTATTTGTTTTAAATTTGTCAGAGAGATAAACGTGGAGCCGCAATCCCTCCAGCTGAATCGTTTCAAATTGAATAAGTGTGGTTTCCATAGATGCCACCCCTTCTAAATATTGAGTCTGTTATTAGATTAACTGCTTTGTACCTCAACGTGTAGTTGCTCTTTCTTCTTAGGGGCTAGCGTGATCCATACTGCAGCGATAAAACCTAGTACAAAGAGGAGGGAGGCTAGTTGAAAGAGCAATGTAATAGAGAAAAATGCTTTTAAGCTCCCCACTGCAGCCATGGCAAGCACCATCGCTCCCGTGAAGAGGGGATTGAGAATACCGCTGACGCGCCCAATGTAAGCTTCTTCTACTTGTAGAACAACGAGAGTATACACCCCGATTTGTATAAGAGGCATAACAAATCCGACAGCCACTTCAGCGATCAAGGTAACCCATAGCCACTCGGAAAATCCAATAATAGAGACTCCACCTGCACTAATCACCATGCCGATGGTGAGCATTTTATGTGGTGGTAATTTTTTAGAAAGAGCTACTCCCATACCAGAACCGATAATCATGCCGAGACCATTGGCGATCATCAACCATTGTAATGACTCCTTAGGTAGTTGTAATTGCTCTGTGACGAGAAAGATGTTTAATGGTTGAATGAGACCTCCAGAGATCCCTACAGTAATAAAACAGGCTCCAAGGAGAAGAAGTTCTCTGCGGGAGAAGACATAGCGGAATCCATCCAGCATTTCTTGGTGTACTTTGCGATTGCTTTTGCTTTTAACCGTCTCGTCTTTAGGTAGGAAAGTGAGTACAAGTGCAGAAAGTGCAAACGAAATCCCTGTTAATACAATTGCCCAGCTGATTCCGAATTGCTGGTAAATGGCTGTTCCGATTACGGGTCCTAAGATAATAAAAAGCGATGTGGTTGTTTGATAGTAAGAGATACTTTGTTGTAAGTGCTCCGCCGATACATGTGCTTTAAATAATTTGCGACCGGAAGGCTGTGAAAACTGGGATAGGATAGAAGAAAATAAGGTAGCGAAAAAGATTACTTTCCATGTGCCAAATACGAGTGTAAGTAAGACGATGAAGATGGAGACTGAGCTTAGAAATGAACACCAAAACATGGTTTGTTTTGGTCGCCATCTGTCGGCAAATGTACCCCCGATAAAGGAGAAGAGAAAAATGGGTGCGTACTCAGCGATGGAGATCATAGAGATCGCAATGGCGTTTCCATTGGTTTGTTCCATCACAAATAGCAGAATAGCAAAGTTACGAATCCAGATGCCGATCTGTAAAAAGAGATTGGATAACAAAATATATCTTACATATTTATTTTGAAATAGCGGAAAGGTTTTTGAAATCATGTTTCTTTCGCTCCCCTCACATTCTTCACATATTAAAAGTATAGTGGAGATGGGAGTGCCTATGTATTACTTTATTCATGTATGGTAGACACTCCCCACTCTACTACATTAAGCTAGGTTTGAGATCAGATAGTTTTAGTCTGGGATAATGATAATGATCACCGTGTTGCGTTCCATCACGCGTCACCTCCTAAGGTAAGGTAGGGTAAGAGTTAGAAGGTTTTTAGTCTGGGATAATGATGATGATCACCGTGTTGCGTTCCATCACGCGTCACCTCCTAAGGTAAGGTAGAGGGTAAGTTAGAAGGCTTAGTCTGGGATAATGATGATGATCACCGTGTTGCGTTCCATCGCGCGTCACCTCCTAATGTAAGGTAGGGTAAGTTTAGAAGGTTCTTAGTCTGGGATAATGATGATGATCACCGTGTTGCGTTCCATCACGCGTCACCTCCTAAGGTAAGGTAGGGTAAGTTAGAAGGTTTTAGTCTGGGATAATGATGATGATCACCGTGTTGCGTTCCATCACGCGTCACCTCCTAAGGTAAGGTAGGGTAAGTTAGAAGGTCTTAGTCTGGGATAATGATGATGATCACCGTGTTGCGTTCCATCACGCGTCACCTCCTAAGGTAAGGTAGGGTAAGTTAGAAGGTTCTTAGTCCGGGATAATGATGATGATCACCGTGTTGCGTTCCATCGCGCGTCACCTCCTAAGGTAAGGTAGGGTAAGTTAGAAGGTTCTTAGTCTGGGATAATGATGATGATCACCGTGTTGCGTTCCATCACGCGTCACCTCCTAAGGTAAGGTAGGGTAAGTTAGAAGGCTTAGTCTGGGATAATGATGATGATCACCGTGTTGCGTTCCATCGCGCGTCACCTCCTAAAATGGGGTAGTGCATGAATGGTGTACCTTACTTGATGAAATCAACTGGATCACAAATCGTGATGTCACAAACCTCGTCGCTCGGCCCACTCTGGGCGGGGGTGACAGCTATCATGCCAAATACAGCAAGCAGTATCGACAACACAGTTGCAGTATGTTTCATGCTTTCTCACCTCCTTATACAGGATCGGTGTAGATAGAGGTTATTTTTGACACGTGATCACGATATCGGTCGAATCGGTGGTGTATGGTGAGGAGGAGAAATCCCCATATACTTTTTCAGTATGAAAACCAGCTTGGTGAAGCATCGATACTACCTCAGTTACTGCGAACAACCGCATCCTTGTATTGTAGTGTTGTTTCTCTCCACTGGAGGAGAGTCGCGTTTCTTGAATGTGAAGCGTACTTGTAATGGGATCCAATCCTTGTTTTCTAAGAACGTAGCCACCATTGCCATCATCAAACCAGACAAGATGTTGAAAGTTTTTAAGGACATACTCGCGATTTGCAAGATGAAGCAAAAGGGTTCCGCCTGGCTTTAAGCAACTATGCATGGATTTCAACATTTTTAAGCTATCTTCATCCGACTGGTAAACAATCGAGGTTTCAAGGTTAAGAACGACATCATATTCTCCTGTTCCTTGAAAGAATCGTGCATCCGCTTGGATTAAGGAAACTTCTTGGTTTTGCTCTTTAATATGTTGTAGATAGTATTCATTAATATCTAAGCCCGTGATGTCATACCCTTCAGCGGTTAAAGGAAGTAAATGTCTTCCATACCCACAGCAGAAATCTAGTACCTTTGGTTGTGGAGAGAGGCGATTGAGATATTCGGTTAAGAATGTATATTGCCTACGTAACATCAGATTTTCTAAGTAGTGGTGAGAGTGCATATAGGATGAATCGAAAAATTGTGTCACTTCATTGATAGAATCGGGTTGCTTTGTGTGAATGCTCATAGTTTGTTCCTCCTTCGATTCGGTGTGCTTCTCTTTAATAACACTATAATGGGGATCGTTTGTTAAAAAAAAGAAGTAAATTCAACTCAAATTTTTTTGTTGTTTTTATCTGAATTTCGCTTGAAGTTTTACTATGATAGTAGAAAAGAAAAACACCTCATGCGTAACCGTCCGTATTAGACGGTTACGCATGAGGTGCGTCAGGAAGAGGTGATTTAGAAGGGGCCTGGATCCTCAGAACCATTAGGATTTTCAGATGATGCAACAGTGTGGAGTGCGGAGATTTGAATACTTTTCGAAGGAGTTAATTCTGCTACAAAGCAAGTGGTTAGCAGTGAGAAGGATATGGTTGTCAATAAAATATGAGTCACTCTGTACATAGGATTACCTCCTGTTAATATAAGTAAAGTGCTTGCTACTAGCGAAATGCAACTCACTGATACTGAAACGTTAAAGTCCCACACTCTCTTTAAACCAATGCGAGGCGATGATAGGGGAAAGAAAATAGTCCGGTTGACTGTCTAGATGAAAGGCAGTGATTAAATATTTTTCATCTAAGCCTCCATGGAGCTGGAGCAAATGAGTGACGCGCAACACGATTTCATCCAATTCTGTTCGAATGTGATTCCAATCTGGTGTACTAGATGGAAGCATCAACGCGTACCCGATAGCGAGATCAGAGTGAATGTCATAGGTGTGTTTGAAGAGCGAGAGATCACTTTCCTCTTCATTTTCAATATTCTTAATAAAGTGAAAGTACTCATCATGTACATAGAAAGTGTAAATACCGGAATGGTTAAAACCAGAGACCAAAGTGGGATCTAACATAATCAAGGTTGGAAAAATATACTTTGTAGTAAATCCGTTATAAAAAGCCTCATATAAAATTTGTGCTAAGGTATTTTTGTGGATCATGTAGGATCTGCGTCGGGATGAATACTGAGTGGAAACATCCTTTTCGATCGTGAAGCTTACATTTTTTTGCTTCTTATTTATATCCGCATTTAGTTGGAAAATGGGCTTTCGCAAGATGTCCGATCTGGGGTCAGGATCTCTTGCTAGTTCTACGATCGGTCTTTTCTTCAACGTCCACCCTCCTTTACGTAACGTACCTTGATAACATTACCTTGTTGTTGTATATAATGTATCTGTTTAACTGCGTTAAAAACAATAAGTAAAGTGTGCCCGTTTTTTTGTGCACTTTTCTGCTCTTTTTCAGGTTCAATTTAACATCAGTTTAGGTGTGGCATGATCTAGTACTTTATTTTAATTGGCGAGACTACATTCTTTTATCAGTTGGATTATTGCGAAAGTCTCGATAAGCATGATAAATTAGAAGTAGGGGGAACGGCTTCGTAAATATAATATCGACAAAAAAGAAGCTGTGATTGTGGTGTGAGTGTGGATTGGCAACGTTGATGATTGCATTTCCACTACAGCAGGATAGGGGTAATCATATGGATATAGGAGAAAAGATTAGACAGTTGCGGCTTCATAAAAAGCTGAC
This sequence comes from Mechercharimyces sp. CAU 1602, assembly GCF_024753565.1. Classification (NCBI taxonomy): domain Bacteria; kingdom Bacillati; phylum Bacillota; class Bacilli; order Caryophanales; family Thermoactinomycetaceae; genus Mechercharimyces; species Mechercharimyces sp. CAU 1602. The sequence goes on from NZ_JANTPT010000001.1 coordinate 401,696, forward strand.
TCAGAGGGAGCTAGTCGAGGGGATTTCTTCTATTACATATTTAAGTAGAATTGAAACAGGTGATATTAACCCTTCACTCTCTTTTCTGGAAGAGATATCGGGCCGATTGGATGTACAGGCTGCGGATTTACTGGATAAAGATAATAGTGATGCTGCAGAACGAATTTTACACATCAGTGAAAGGTATCGCTGCAAACAAACGTTGACAGAAGCAGATCTCTCTTTTCTAAATTTACATACATCAGAGATGCATTCGACGGAAACATACGTGAAGATGTATACGACGTTGATTCGATACTATTTAGATCAAGAAAAAGATGTAGAGACATCAGAACAGTACTATGTACAGTCTCGTCACTTTGTCCCACTCACAGTTCCAGACGAATTAGCGACAGACTACTATTTCTATTATATTTCATGTGGAAATCTATTTTATCTAAAACAAGACTACATTAAAGCCAACCATTATTACTGTCTGGCGGAACAGTTTTCTAACCATGTGGACGATGCTATTGCTCAGGCAAAATTGTACCTTAATATCAGTCTAGTGAAGAAAGAAATGATGGAAGATAAATATATTAGTCTTGTCTATGCACAAAAAGCATATGAAATATTTAGAGAGAAGCAGGAAGAGCATATGATGATTAACACGTTAATCATCATGGGAGTATTGTTCCACTTGACCAAAAACTATAAGAAATCACTTAATATTTTGCATGAAGCGATGCAACAAACACCAGCTGATGACAAGTTATCTCTTGGCTTGATCTTATATAATTTTGGACGCGTATACGTGGGAGAAAAGGAGTTTTCCAAGGCTATTGAACACTTCCAACTGTCCATCGAACGCTATCGTGAGTGTGGAGAGGAACACCGAATCACTTACCCTTACTTACGTCTGATCGAAGTATACACAGAGCTGAAAGATTGGAATCAAGTAGAATCTTATCTAGGTAAAGCGATGCAGGGACTTGATTCTAAAAACATGAGTTATATGCACTTAAAGTTACTATCGATTCAAGCACGATTCTTTTTATTACGTGGTAATGAGAATAGATATGAGCGTGAGATGCAAAAGATTATTGAGTCGGGAGCGATAGAAGGACATCTCAAGCTCTCTATTCAATTGGCGTCCCAACTGGCCCATCACTACTATGAGAAACGCGCCTACAAGAAGTCGGCCAACTATTTTAAGTTAGTATCTGATTATAACGATCAACTAACTAAGTTAATGATCAATAATGACGAAGCAACGATTTGGGAGTTTTGAAGAAATCCTTTATCCTAGGCATACATTAATCAGAGCCGTCCACTTGAAGGAGGACGGCTCTGATTTGTTATAAACTCATGCGCAAGATCTCTTTCACATCGGCTTGTGTACATTTGACAAAGCGACCTACTGTTTCGGAAGGGGTTGCTTTTTGTGCCATAATCTCTAGTTGAGAATCGTCAATATTATAGTCTGCGAGACGGCTGGGTGCACCAATCTCCTTCCAGAATGCACGTAAGCGTTCGAGTCCTTCTTCAGCAATTTCGCGATCGCTTTTGTCTGCTGGATCAACATCAAACACGCGAATGGCTAGTTGTTTCATTTTTGGTGCGGTTTTATCTAAATTGAAGCGGATCCAATTAGGGAAGATGATTGCCAGCCCACCTCCGTGGGGGATATCGTATACAGCAGAAACAGCGTGTTCGATACCGTGGGTGGCCCAATCTCCATTCATTCCTTGGTTTATGACACCATTGAGTGCCATCGTGCCACAGAAGAGAAGGGTTTCACGTGCCTCGTAGTTCTCTAAATCAGCTAAAATAGTGGGAGATATTTCCATCACTGTTTTAAGTAAAGACTCGACCATGCGCTCATTATATGGCGTATTGGGAGATGCACTAAAATAATGCTCGAGTGCATGTGACATCATATCCACAATACCGTAGATCGTTTGGTTTTTTGGGACGCTTATCGTATGAGTTGGATCGAGGATAGAAAATTGAGGATAAACACATGGCGCACCCCAGCCGATCTTTTCTTTCGTCTCCCAGTTAGTAATAACTGAGCCTGGGTTCATCTCCGATCCGGTTGCAGCTAGTGTAAGTACAGTTCCGAAGGGGAGGGCACTTTTAGCCTCTGCTTTTTTCGTTATAATATCCCAAACATCACCATCGTAATGAGAACCAGCGGCAATTGCTTTAGTGGCATCGATGACACTTCCACCGCCGATAGCGAGGATGAAGTTAATGTTATGTTTATGACATAGCTCTACTCCTTTGTGTACCGAAGAGAGGCGGGGATTAGGTTCGATACCAGAGAGCTCAGTAACTTCTGCTCCGATGTCCGCCAGATAACGGAGAGTACGTTCATAAATACCATTACGCTTGATACTGCCGCCGCCATATACGAGTAACACACGTTTACCAAAACGCGGGATTTCCTCTTTGATGCTAGAAAGTGTATCTTTACCAAATATCAATTTGGTTGGATTATGAAATGTAAAGTTGTCCATGTTAGGTGCCACTCCTTTAGTCGTTCATTGATATGCATAATATAGGGGGAGTAATACCCTTAAAAGAGCATACCATAAACATATCTTATCATTTCTATTGTAAGAGAATATATCCGTTTAGAATAAAAGTTAGATGGCTGTAGTAAATGGAGCGTAATCTGCTTTCATTGCCAGAATGGTATTCTTCAGATATTTGGATTCTAAGTTATGATAAAGTATTAGTGGCGGAAGCTCTTCACTTTTCATAAAAAAAGAGGGTTATCGGTTTTCCGATACCCTGAATGTAGATAGGTTAAGAAGTCTCTACCGTGATAATCACTTTCCCTTTTGCGCGCTTAGATTCTACATGTTCGATGGCTGCTTGCGCTTGTGAAAGGGGATAGGTGCGGTCAATAACCGGGCGAATGATTCCTCCTTCAATGAGTGCAGTAATTTGGCTGAGCTGCTCTCCATTAGGTTTCATCCCTAACCAGTGATAAGGGATTCCATACTGTTTGGCGGTCTTTCTAATTTTTTTGGACGCTAACGAAAATAACATTTTGGGTAGAAAGCCAAGTCCATACGCGATTGCTCCTTCTTTTGTAGGAGGACCAGATACTGAAACTAATTTTCCGTCTGGCTTTAAAACGCGAAAGGATCGCTCTAAGGTGTCGCCGCCTACGGTATCAAACACTGCATCGTAGTGGTCGATCACATCTTCAAATGATTCTGTTTTATAGTTGATGAAAAGATCTGCACCCATCTCTTTTACTAAGGCTTCCCCGTTTTCACTTGCTGTCGTAGCTACGAATGCACCAATATGTTTGGCAAGTTGAATGGCGAAGGTTCCTACCCCGCCTGCCCCTGCATGAATCAATATTTTTTGCCCTTTCTTCAGCTGCAATATATCATTTAATGCTTGCCATGCGGTTAATCCAACGAGTGGAATGGCAGCTGCTTCTTCCATCGTAAGATTTTGTGGGGTTAACGCGAGATCATGTTGATGGATGGCAATATATTGAGCGAATGTGCCGATTCTGTTTGGGTTAGGCCGACCGTATACCTTGTCTCCGACCTTAAATTTGCTTACATTGGGGCCGATTTTCTCCACTATCCCAGCCATATCATTACCTAGGATGAGAGGAAATGTATTTTTAAAGGCAAGTCGAAAATTCCCATTTCGAACAAGATAGTCAATGGGATTGACACTGGCTGCGGAAATGCGAACGAGCACATCATCATCGCCGATCGATGGTGTTGGCAGTTCAGTTAGTTGCAGTTGTTGATCCGCTCCATATTTTTCTACAGTCATTGCTTTCATTTTACACACACCTTTCAATTTGTCATAAACAAATCAAATCAAGTTGATCATAAGAGTAAGCTTAACAAACCTTTATTTAGTTGTCAAATGATAATTGTAAAAATAAAATTATATATATACAGTTGTTTTTTGATAACTATAATGATAAATTTTATTACTGAGGTGGTTATCTTGAACCGCAAACAAACATTTACGCAATTTATTGCTTTGTCTTCAGAAGTTAATCAGCTATCGATCGATTTATGCCGAGGATCGGAACACCAGTTTACGACGTGTCAATACAACCTCTTAAAATATTTGAAGTTTAATCAACCAGTTGCTGTTAGTGAAATTTGCGATTATCTTAAAATCTCCTTACCTAATGCAAGCCGCGAATTAAAAAAGCTACAAGAGCAAGATTTAATTCAAAAGAACCCTTCTCGTGAAGATAGGAGAAAGGTTTATATTAATCTTTCAGAAAAGGGAGATCGTCTCGTCACTGACTATTTCACCGCTTTAGAAACACAGTTCTTAGATAGAATTAAGGGTATCTCAGAAGATGATATAGAAGAGATTAATCAAGCTTTGGCTGTTTTGTTATCGAAGTTGTTCTAGTTCCGCTGGGTACAACATCAGGGGTACTATTAAATACGAGATCATAATAAGAAAAAGAACATGCTGACGAACCACCCTTGTCAGGATGTTCTTTTTCTTATTATTAAAGGGATAGGCTTGCAGGAGAATGAGTGATCGATCTAGTTCCTTTCCACCTTGTGCTTAAGCTCTCTTCATGTATAATCAATAGGAGTTCGTCCAAATAGTGGACTTTGGCGGTAGTAGGAGGATACAGATGAAATTCGGATTTGGCTATCGAACGATGAAAACGGCGATCGCTACCGGGATTGCGATTGCAATCGCACAGGGATTGGATCTACAGTTTTATACATCGGCTGGGATTCTTGCTATGTTATCGATACAAAGCACGAAGAAGCGCTCTTATATTAGTGCATGGCAACGCATCCTGATCTGCGTGCTGGCCTTAGTATTATCAGTGGCTTTGTTTGAAACAATCGGTTACCATCCTTGGTCGGTCTCTCTCTTTCTTTTCTTTATGATTCCCTTGGCTGTCTGGTTACAAGCGATAGAAGGTGTGGTAACCAGTTTGGTTATCATTTTACATCTCTATATCTTGGAAGAAGTAAGCTGGGGGCTTATAGTGAACGAGATGGCCTTGATCATAATCGGGGTAGGAATTGCGCTACTTCTTAACCTCTACATGCCCAACGTGGAGAGCATATTAAAAGAGTATCGCCGTAAAATTGAACAAGATTTTAGTGCCATTCTTTTTCACTTTGCTCACTACCTAAAAACAAATGATGCCAGCTGGGATGGTAAAGAGCTCATCTCAGTTTCAAAGCGATTGACAAAGGCGAAGGCACTTGCTCTCAAAGACTTGGAGAATCATCCTTATAATGAAGAATATAATTACTATCGGTATTTTGAGATGAGGGAGAAGCAGTTTGAAGTGCTGGAACGAATGATGACCTCGCTTTCTTCTGTAGATGCGTTTTATCCACAAGCACTTCAGATTGCTCACTTTCTTGAGAAAGTGGCGGATGCCCTGGGGCCATATAATACAGCAACCCAATTCCTAGAAGAGTTAGAGGAGATGCGTTTGGAGTTTAAAGAATCGCCACTTCCTCGAGATCGTGAAGAGTTTGAAACGCGTGCGGAACTGCATCACATTGTAAAAGAATTAAAAACGTATCTTTTGATCAAGCAAGAATTGAAGCGTAAAGGTACCTTGGGGCACGAAGGGGTACTGTGGGAATGGAAAGATGTAAAGAAAAAATCCTTAGTGGGGCGTTGGTGGAAGTAACTTTTAGCCCAGTGTGTAGTGATCAAAAGCTACTGTGGGTTTTACCTAAAGGAGAGTTTTATGGAGAGAGCAGATTCACTTATTTTACAGCAGGAACAGCCTACTTTTATACAAGGTGTGATTGCAGGGTTACCTATTGTTATTGGCTATTTTCCGGTGGCTATCACCTTTGGTGTTTTGGCTCAGCAGATGGGCGTTTCAGTCTCTCATGCCTTTTTAATGTCAAGTCTTGTTTTTGCAGGTGCAAGTCAATTTATGGCTCTTAATATGTTAGCCTTAGGTACTGGCGCGTTAGAGATCGTATTGGCAACGTTTATCCTTAATTTTCGTCACTTTGTGATGGGATTGGCATTAATGAACCAGTTAGAAAAGTTATCGCGGAAGTGGAAGCTAACGCTCTCACTTGCACTAACAGATGAAGTGTTTACCGTCACCTCATTTAATCAGGAGAGAGCAACCCCATCGTATATCGCTGGCCTTACAGGATCTTCCTATCTCGCTTGGGTGGGTGGGACGGTCGTGGGGGCGTTGGTTTCTCACATTATCCCAGCGGGGATAAGTGAAAGTATGTCTATAGCACTATACGCGATGTTTATCGCTCTGCTTGTACCTGCAGTACGCACTTGTTGGCACTATGGCGTGATTGCCCTTATCAGCATGGCCATTAATACATTGATTGGAATGTGGTTGAGTAGTGGATGGTCGATTGTCATTGCCACATTAGTGGGTGCATTAGCCGGAGTTCCTTTGATGAGGAGGCGTAAGGGCTGATGGAAAATTTGATGTGGTTGATCGTGGGGATGTCGATTGTAACCTTACTTCCTCGTTTAGTTCCTATCTGGATAGTAGATCGCTTCTCGCCTCCACCATGGGTGAAAGAATGGTTAAGCTATATTCCATATGCAGCACTGGGGGCGCTAACATTTCCTGGGGTATTAACGGTTGTAAAAGATGCTCCATGGATTGGTTTGTTAGGAGGCATAGTAGCTGTGGGAATTGCATGTTTGCGCTTATCTACACTGTATGTGATCACCGGTGCGCTTTTAACCGTTGTTTTCATAAAGTGGATGATGTAGAAAAAGACCTCTCTTATCAACTTGTAAGCTGATAAGAGAGGTCTTTATGATATGGCTGAGCTTAAGTGTTTTGCTCCGCAACTTTTAAAATAACATCATCGTTATTATCTGTCTCATCCTCATCGATATTGGAGGTGCGAAGTGGGATCTCTTTAATGAAAAGAGTAATGAATGCTGCAACTGTGATAATGATGGAACTGATAAAGAAAATGCTCGTTACAGAGTAACTAAGTGCTTCCCGTAATGTAGTGATCACAGTATCAAAGGCAGGTTCTAAGGTGGAAGGTAGCCCCGAACGAATATTTTCCAATTGACCAGGATCCATCAGCAAGCGCGGGTCTTGTACATTCATTTCGTCTCCAAGAGAGGGCAAGGGTTCTTGTGGAGGCAAGCTATCTTGCAAACGATCTTCCATGCGATTGCCCATTATCATACTCATCATCGCCACCCCGATTGTACCCCCAATCTGACGAGAAACCTGCATAACGGATGTGGAAACTCCGAGATACTTATGTTTCACTGAGTTTTGAATGGAGATTGTAAAAACGGGCATCGTTATACCGAGACCTAGACCGATGATAACTAAATTGACCAACATTTGCGTAAGAGGGGAGGTAGCGGTGAGATAAGAGTTTAGATACAGACCTACCGCCATTAAGCTAGTCCCCAGTACTGCTAATGCCTTATATCTACCAAACTTAGTAATCAGTTGCCCTACGATAATACTGGAGATAACCATTGTAATAGTAATGACTAATTCTACTAAGCCTGAGACCGTAGCTGATCGCCCTAATACTCCCTGTACATAAAAGGGTGTGTACATAATGACGACGAACATACCCATCCCTATAAGAAAGCCCGCAATATTAGAAAGTGTAAATGTGCTGTTGCGGAAAAGAAAAAGGGGTAAGATAGGGCTTTTTGCTCTTTTCTCAATAAAGATAAAGGCGAGAATTGAAAATGCGGCTAAGGAAAAAAGGCCAATAATCGGGGCGGATCCCCACTCGTATTTACTACCCGCCCATGAGAAGCCTAATAAGAGACTAATAATAAAGATAGATAGGCTAATGGAACCAAGATAATCGATTTTTTCTTTTACAACCTGATCATGTTTGGGGTATAAACGCCAAATCAATGTAAAAGCAAGAAAACCGATCGGGAGAAAAATCCAGAATACCCAATGCCAATCGAAGTTATCAACGATGTATCCACCCAAGGTTGGGCCAACTACGCTGGATAAGCCAAAAGTAGCTCCTAAAAGCCCTTGCCATCTTCCACGCTCCCGTGGAGAGAATAAATCTCCGACGGTGGCAAATGCAGAAGACATAATCATTCCTCCTCCAAACCCTTGTAAGGTACGGAAAAGAATAAGTTGGTAAATGTTATCGGATGTCCCACAAAAGAATGCTCCGGTCATAAAGACAACGATCCCGATTAAAATGAAGACTTTTCGACCATACATATCGGAAAGCTTCCCCACCAACATAGCTGTTACTGTAGCAGATAACATATAGGCAGTAAAAACCCAGTCAAAGTACTCCATTCCGCCGATCTGAGCGATAATTTTAGGTAAAGATGTACCGACAATAGTCATGTTGATACTGGAGAAGAGTACTGTAGACATGATGGCAATCATGATGGCGATTTTTGTACGCTGCTCTAGGTGTTCCATAATCGCTGTCCCTCCTTTGTGGTTAGTAGTAGATAGTAATATAGAACTAGGGTAACGTGCTTTATGTTATTGTGCTTCGGATCACATGAAGTTGTGGCTGTATTTCTTCCCTTTCAGAAAGAAATGAGATCATCGCTTTAACGAGAAAAGGTTGTGGTTCGTTAGAAGTAAGTTGTTCATATAAGCAGTCGACCGCAGCCACATATTCCTCTCGTTGGGATTTACTTAAAGGTAGCTCACAAAGTATGCTTTTGATCTGCCCACATGAGGCATGTAGAGCTTGTTCCGGAGTAGGGTGATCACATGGGGGACTTTCCAGATCCATCATCATCGTCGGTGTAAGGATGGGGTCAGGCTGATGTTTGATCATGGCAAGGATCATTTCATCCATGCGATCAACGATAAAGTAGGCTAATCGTTTGGTATCTAATTTGCGCTCTTCAAAGATAAGTAACATGCCATATCCTTTGACGATCGAGTGATACATAATAACAGCATCCCATAGGTGTGGAACGATGGGATCACCATATATCTCTACAATAGCTCGTTTGTACCAACTAAATATCTTAGCAGTCGTCTGCATCAATTGGTTACTTACTTCTTTACTATCTGTGTTCAGCTTTTCCCTCATACTCATTTTCATGAAATGATGGTTGTGATGAAACTCTTCGAAGTGAACGTAAATTTGTAGTGCTAACTTTTCTTTTGCTGACAGAGAGGGGTTTTGTGTGGCCAATGCCATTCGATCAAATAAATTTTGTTGGTGATAAGAGAAGATAGCGAGGAGTAGTTCTTGTTTAGATGAAAAATATCGATATAAACTCCCTTTCGCGATGCCAAGTTGATCAGCAATCTCCTGCATGGATGTAGCATGAAACCCTTGTTGTGCAAAAAGTGTTAAGGCGGATCTAATGATTTGCCTCTTTTTATCATTCATCGTTTTCCTCCTCTCCCCTCAATGACTAGAGCGATCCTATCATGACCAGATAGTCATTGTCAATTGTAAACACACAATCAATCATTTGAAATAAATGCATGATATATATGACCGATGAGTCATATATGAAAAAGATGAATGGTTATTAAGCGATAATTGAGAAAGAGGGTGATGGATAGATAGAGAGAGTTGAATTGTTAATTTATAGGGATAAAGTACAATCCGCATGTGCAAACAAATGTAGTTTTATTTACTATATTCTTTCTTTTTATATCAACAAACGGAAAACTTGTCTTTACTCATTTGTTACATTAGAGTGACCTCTTCTTTTCCTATAAGAGTGGGACAGACATGAAAAATGTGTGCAGACCAAGCTAGATTTAAAGGGGATATACTAATAATTATACATACTTGTAGAAAAAAGGGTGAATTTGTCGAAGAGGGTTGGTGCGGTTGAAGGAAAATATCTCCGTGGGTTATAATGATTTCAGAGGAATCACTTTCCTCTAGCACCCATTTTACACACAAAAAATAGAGAATCATAGTAGGGTGCTAAACTAAAAAAGAGAATAGGAGTGGAGAGAATGAAGAAGTACATGATCGCGTTGGTGGCAGTGATGGCATTGATGGTTGGTTTCTCAGGGGATGGATTTACCCCGTATAGCTACGCTACGATCACTTATGGTGAAACGAGCGCATCTGGTGGGATTACCTCTATCGAGAAGACGGCGATGATTGACGGGGTTAACCTAGGCGATGAAGAGATGACCGTTAGCGTCTTGAGCGATATTTGGGGTGCTGATCCTGTTATCTATCAGAAAACATTACAGCCGGGAGAATCTCTCTCTATCGAAAAAGAAATGCCAGGATATCATTATGTTGCGATCAGTTGTGGTGATGGAACGGCTGACGACTGTTTCGGTTATGCATTCATGGACGAAGCTAAATAAGCGAAGATTCCATAAAATAAGTAAGGTATATAATCGATGAAAGAGGGAGCGCCCTGCAGGGTGCTCCTTTTGCTATGTTTATCAAGTTATAGCGAAGCTGCGATGCGCAAAGTGGTTTTTGGGTTGCACCGATGAAGAAGAGACATTATAGTGTTTCTGTAGAGTATACTACTTGGTTCATAAATGAAGCCCATTCATATAAATGGAAGATCTTGATGAAAAGGTTGAGTTAGATAAAGAGGAGGATGTCAAGTGTCAATCGAACAAGTAACTGTTGTGGGTGCGGGTTTGGCAGGAAGTGAAGCTGCTTGGCAAATCGCAAGCCAAGGTGTGCGAGTACGCCTATATGAAATGCGTCCACAAAAGAAAACACCGGCACACCGTTCAGGAGATTTTGCAGAGTTGGTGTGTAGCAACTCGTTAAGAAGCAATGTTTTAACGAATGCAGTAGGTGTTCTTAAAGAAGAGATGCGGAAATTGGATTCACTTATTATGCGCTGTGCAGACCAACATGCTGTCCCAGCCGGAGGGGCGTTAGCAGTCGATCGTGAAGCTTTTGCCCGGCAGGTGACACACGATTTACATCACCATCCGCTGATTGAAGTAGTGACGGAGGAGATGGAGCAGATCCCCGAAGGTGTGACCGTTATTGCGACCGGACCGCTTACATCTGATGCACTGTCTGCTAAAATACAAGAAATTGCTGGGGGAGAGCATCTTTATTTTTATGATGCAGCGGCACCTATTATAGAAACGGATAGCATTGATAAAGATAAAGTTTTTATCGCCTCTCGTTACGATAAGGGGGAAGCAGCTTATATAAACTGTCCGATGAATGAAGAAGAGTTTCATCGCTTCTATGAAGCCCTTGTTTCTGCTGAGGTGACACCACTTAAAGAATTTGAGAAAGAGATTTATTTTGAAGGCTGTATGCCTATTGAGGTGATGGCAAAGCGAGGGGCGCAAACGATCCTGTTTGGACCGATGAAACCAGTCGGATTGGTCGATCCTCGTACTGGTGAACAACCGCATGCTGTTGTACAATTACGCCAAGATAATCAATCAGGAACATTGTATAATATTGTTGGCTTTCAAACCCATCTTAAGTGGGGGGATCAGAAAAACGTGATTCGTCTGATTCCAGGTTTGGAGAATGCAGAGATCGTGCGTTATGGTGTGATGCACCGTAATACGTTTATCAACTCGCCCAAATTATTGGCACCTACGTATCAATTGAAGGATCGCGACACGCTTTTCTTTGCGGGGCAAATGACGGGTGTAGAAGGATATGTGGAATCAGCAGCAGCAGGCTTAATTGCTGGCATGAATGCAGGGCGACGGGCATTGGGAAGAGAATTGATTCTCTTTCCACAAGATACTGCGATGGGAAGTTTGGCACACTATATTACTACGGCCAATCCAGACAACTTTCAACCGATGAATGCTAATTTTGGTCTTTTTCCACCACTAGGACGGAAGGTGAAACCAAAGCAAGAACGTAATAAACAATATGCAGACAGAGCGCTTGCATCCTTAACCACAATGCTAGAAGAAAACATGTAGTTAAGCTAGTATAGGGATGAGGTTGTATAAGAGAAATGAGGTGAAAGTGTTTGAGTTTACGCTATCGTTTAAAACCGATCCAGGTGATTGCGCTGGGTTATGTTCTCCTCTCCCTTATTTCCGCATTTCTCTTAGCATTGCCAATCACCCACGAAGCAGGGAGATCTCTTTCCTTTATTGATGCGCTCTTTGTTGCAGCTAGTGCGGTCAGTGTGACTGGGCTAACGGTGGTAAATGTGTCGGAAACGTTTAACCTATTTGGTGAAATCGTATTGCTGTTTACGATTCAACTGGGTGGGATCGGGATGATGACATTGGGAGCGGTAATTTGGTTGATATTAGGGAAGAAAATAGGTCTGCGTGATCGGATGTTGATTCAGTGGGATCAAAACCAGATTACGTTGTCCGGTCTGGTGGCATTAATCCAGAAGATCTTATTGATCGCTTTGCTTTTTGAGGGGATAGGTGCACTTGTATTAGGCACCTATTTCTTACGTTTTTATGCCTGGGATACGGCATATTACTACGGGATATATCACTCGATCACGGGTTTTACTCATGCTGGATTTGATCTATTTGGCAATAGTTTGATCGACTTTCGTCATGATGTGGTTGTAAATGGAACAATGATGGTTCTTCTCTTTTTTGGAGGAATTGGATTTCCTGTTATTATTGAGCTGTTTTCATATCGCTTGCGCCGGAAATTATCGCTTCACAGCCGCTTTTCCTTATGGATTTATTGTCTGTTATGGGGTGTAGGTTTCCTCTTCTTCCTGGCGATGGAATATAATAAGAGTTTGGCAGGTGAAGCGTGGCATCATAAGATTATGATGGCCATGTTTCAATCACTGACGACACGAAGTGGTGGATTTTCTACGTTAGACATCAGTACTTTGCAGTTACCGACCTTATTAGTCTTTTCATTTCTGATGTTTATCGGTGCTTCTCCTTCTAGTAGTGGTGGGGGGATACGTACAACTACCTTTGGAACCGTCTACTTGGCTGTCAAAAGTTATGCGAAGGGAACGTCCGATGTAAATGTGTTTGGGAGGATGCTGGACTTTTATGATGTGCGTAAATCCTTTGTGGTTTCCGTGTTTGGGGTTGCGCTGGTAACAGGAGCTGTAACAGTGCTCTCTATTACGGAATCCTTTGAGTTAAGACTCCTTATTTTTGAAGCAGCTTCCGCTTTTGGTACATGTGGTTTGTCTGTGGGAATCGTAGATCAGTTTAGTTCAATCGGAAAAGGTGTCCTGATCGTCCTCATGCTGACGGGACGAGTTGGCTTCGGTACGATTTTGTTATTGGTACAAAAGCAGACGCATCATTGCCCGCCATTCCGCTATCCAAAAGAACGGATTATAGTTGGATAAATGATTGTAAGAGGCCCACACAAGATAACTGGGCCTCTTTTGGTGTGCAAATTAGGGGGGATTAAGCTTTTGAATTGACTACCATCATGTGGTATAGTTAAGCCCGAGATTATGGTGAATGAGGGAGATAGTTGTGAAGTGGATGATTCCAGATCTATTTGCACCGTCCATTTATCGAATTGATTATCGGGCGTTGTGGCAAAGAGGGATTAGAGGGCTAATCTTTGATCTTGATAATACATTGGTCGAAACGACACGTCCTGATGCAACCCCAGAATTGTTGGAGTGGCTACATCAATTACAAGAGATGGGTTTTCATGTAGTGATTGTCTCTAATAATAATCGCACCCGTGTTTCGCAGTTTGCTATTCCGCTACAGATTCCTTATATCCATCGAGCGCGTAAACCTTTAGCTCCTGCCTTTCGACAGGCGATGCGCGAGATGCAGACTGAGAGGGAAGAGACGGCCGTAGTGGGAGATCAGTTGCTTACCGACGTGCTGGGAGGAAATCGCTTGCACTTATATACGATTTTAGTCGCTCCTATTTCGGAGCAAGATGCTTTTTTTACACGTTTCAATCGCCAGATGGAACGCCATATATTTCGTTGGATGCATCGGCGTGGCTTGACTAGATGGGAGGAAAAGAAGTGACTCATGAAGGTATCCGCTGTGAAGGGTGTGGGGCGCTGCTGCAAACGAGTGATTCAGGAGCAAAGGGCTTTGCTCCTGAATCAGCGTTGAAGCGGGAACATCCTGTATGTAAGCGATGTTTTCGTATTCGCCATTATAACGATGTGGCACAGATTGAACAACGTCCTGACGATTATTTGAAAATCTTAGGTGGGATACGCTCTACGGATAGTTTAGTGGTGCAGGTGGTTGATCTGTTTGATTTTGCAGGCAGCTTTATCTCAGGAATACATCGTCATATTGGTGATAATCCACTTTTATTAATTGCGAATAAAGTAGACTTATTTCCTAAGTCGATCAAACATGGAACGTTGAAAGAATGGGTACAACAAGCAGCCAAAGAGTGGGATGTGCACGCCATTGATGTGCTCTTAATTAGTGCAGATAAAGGAATTGGCATTAATCGCGCAGTCGAAGCGATGGAAAAATATCGTGAAGGGCGCGATATTTATGTTGTGGGGACAACGAATACGGGTAAGTCTACATTTATCAATCGTCTCATCACTCATTTGAGTGAAGAGACTGATGAAATTATAACAACGTCACCCTATCCGGGAACCACGCTGGATACGATTCATATCCCGCTCGACGATGAACGGGAACTGGTGGACACTCCTGGAATAGTGAGAAGTGATCGCATGAGTGAATGGGTTCAGCCACAAGATTTGCGCATCATCACACCTCAGGGGGAGATGCGGCCCCGTATTTTTCAGCTTCGTGCGGAGCAAACGCTTTTTTGGGGTGGCTTGGCTCGTATTGACTATGTAGCAGGGGAGCGTCAACCATTTACCTGTTACGTCTCCAATGATCTATATATTCACCGCACCAAGCTGGAAAATGCCGATGCACTATATCGGGCCCACTGTGGTGAAATGTTGTCTCCTCCGCATGATCGGGACTCGCTTCCACCGTTAAAACGGCATGTTATTCGGATTAGTGGTACAGAGAAGGAGGATATCGTCGTTCCTGGATTGGGATGGCTTACTGTGAAGGAGCGAGCATCGATTCATATTTGGCTTCCAGAAGGGATTCCAGTCTTAACACGTCCAGCTATGATTTGAGAGGAGGAGGATTCATGTTGAAAGAGCACCTGTGGAGTAATCGAGAAGACATTACGGCAGAAACGAGGTTGGTCGCTCTTTTGGGTCACCCGGTGCGTCATTCCCACTCTCCTCTCATGATGAATCATGCTTTTCGTATGCAGGGCTTAAACTACCGTTATCTTGCATTTGATGTTGCACCGGCCGAGTTAGAAGGAGCGGTTCATGGGTTAAAAAGCTTAGGCGCAGTAGGATGGAATGTCACTATACCACATAAAGTAGCTATGTGTTCATGGATGGATGAACT
This sequence comes from Mechercharimyces sp. CAU 1602, assembly GCF_024753565.1. Classification (NCBI taxonomy): domain Bacteria; kingdom Bacillati; phylum Bacillota; class Bacilli; order Caryophanales; family Thermoactinomycetaceae; genus Mechercharimyces; species Mechercharimyces sp. CAU 1602. The sequence goes on from NZ_JANTPT010000001.1 coordinate 416,964, forward strand.
GGATGAGACGGCAGCGTGTATGGGAGCGGTTAACACGGTGGTGTGTCGAAATGGCAAGTGGATCGGTTATAACACAGATGGTGAGGGATATGTGCGCTCACTTGTTGCAAAGACAGGGATCTCCCTTAAGGGTCAACGAGTCTTGATCCTGGGGGCTGGTGGTGCCGCTCGTGCAGTGGCACATGCGCTTGCATCCTACGGGATAGAGGCAATTACGATTGTAAATCGGACGAGAGCTAAGGCGGAAGAACTGCTGGATTCTCTTAGTGCACAACATCCGTCGGCACCGTTTTTATCCATCAAGTCTACACAAGAATTACAGCGGCTGGGACTGAGTGAGTATACTCTCTTAGTACAGACGACATCGGTAGGGATGGTTCCTCATAGCGATCAATCCCCTATAGATCCTGCTCTTCTCCATGATCGACTGGTGGTGAGCGACTTGATTTATAAACCCCATACCACTCCTTTGTTACAGGCGGCTAAACTAAAAGGTGCTCGTCTTCATCATGGTATAGGCATGTTGATTCATCAGGCTGCGTTGGCATACCACTTATGGACTGGAAAAGAGGCACCCTTAATAGAGATGGAAAAAGTGGTGTTGGAGTCATGAAGATTGGATTATTTGGTGGGACATTTGATCCTATCCACATAGGTCATCTCATCATTGCGGACCAAACTCGTCAACAAATGGGATTGGACGAAATATGGCTCATTCCTGCTGGTGATCCCCCTCATAAGAAAGAGCAAGAGGTGACGCCAGCATGGCATCGCTTGCGCATGGTAGAACTGGCTACCCAAGATCATCCATCTTTGTATGTGAAGGCGATAGAGGTGGAGCAAGCGGGGCGTTCCTATACAGTCAGAACGGTAGAAGCGCTGACCAAGCTGTATCCCCATCATGAGTTTTTTTTAATGGTGGGTGCAGATATGGTTAATGACTTGTCATCTTGGTACAAAATAAAAGATATCATTCAAGTGGTTCACATATTGGGGATTGATCGTGCAGGGGTAACGATGGATGAAGAAAATATGCCGTCGTGGATTCGCGAAAAATTTACTCGTGTGCCGCTGGATGTTTCTGTTCATCTTTCTTCTACCTATCTGCGCAATCAAATTAAACGGGGGCGTTCTCTCCAATACTTGACCCCTGTCGGAGTCAGATTGTATGTAGAGGAGCATAAACTATATGAGACGTGAAAATTGGCACAAGATAGTAGAGGCGGCGTTGCCCCCCGCCCGCTGGCAACACACAGTGCGAGTACAGGAAACGGCAGTAAAGTTGGCGAAGAAAATAGGAATTGAATCCGAATATGCAATTCAGGCGGCATTGCTTCATGACTACTGCAAGTATTGGTCGCGTAAAGAGCTTGCTACATGGATTACTCGATGTCATCTGCCGGTAGAATTACTCCAATTTCATAAAGAACTGTGGCATGGTCCTGTTGGAGCCGAGGTGGCACGGGAACAATTTGGTGTAGAGGAAGTCGATGTTCTTAATGCCATCCGTTATCACACCTCGGGACGTCCTGGGATGTCGCTTTTGGAAAAAGTGATATTCTTAGCAGACTATATCGAACCCGGTCGTCGCTTTCCTGGAGTCGAAGAGGTGCGTGTGCAAGCTGAGGGCAGTTTAGACCTAGCGGTGATGTCGGCGCTTCGAAACACGGTCCAATTTTTACTGCAGCAACAACAAAAGGTGTACCCGTTGACGCTACTAGCGTATAATGATCTCTATGATCAACTGAGCGAGGATGAAAGAAAAAATTGTAAGGAGGAATCTCATTGAATCTAGTGGAATTAGCAAAAAAGGTGGCCGCAGCTGCCGAGGAGAAAAAAGCTCAGCGTGTTACCATCATGGATATTCGTGGGTTGTCAGTCGTCGCCGATTACTTTGTCATCTGTCAGGGAAATTCGGAAACCCAAGTGCAGGCGATTGCAACTGCGATAAAGAAATACGCGCAGGAGGAGAACATCTTGTTCAAAGGAATCGAAGGGTATGACCAAGCGCGGTGGGTGCTGATCGATCTCGGTGATGTCGTGGTTCATGTTTTCCACAAAGATGAGCGGGATTTCTATGGTTTGGAACGACTGTGGGGAGATGCCCAACACGTTCAAGTACAGTAAGACACATATGGGAAAAAAGTTTCAAAAAAACGTTGACATTCTCCTGGCAGATTGCATATAATACTGATTAAAATCAAGAACGCACAGCTATGATGAGGAGTAGTAGGGAAGAATAATCTGCTCAGAGAGTCGGTGTTTGCTGGAAGCCGATCAGATTGTTTTCGTGAACTCGCCTTTATCGCTCCAAAGGGGAAGACAAGTACTCTTTGGCGTCTCATCGGCGTTAACGATGCTTCAAGGGACATCAGGAATTCTTCTGATGTAACCAGGGTGGTACCGCGGGAGTTGTGAATTCAACCTCTCGTCCCTAGCTATAAGCTGGGGGCGGGAGGTTTTACTATTTTGTTGAGGTGAATAGGATGCAGAAGTATCAAGCAAATGAAATCGAACCTAAATGGCAACAAGCATGGGCCGAGCACAAAGTGGACCGCACCGATGATGAGGCGGTAAAACCAAAGTATTATGCATTAGAGCAGTTCCCATATCCATCTGGAGAAGGACTACATATGGGGCATGTGCGCGTCTATTCTATTGGAGATGTGGTTGCTCGTTTCAAACGAATGCGGGGCTATGAAGTTCTTCATCCGATGGGAGCAGATGCGTTTGGGTTGCCGGCGGAAAATGCAGCTATTAAGCGTGGTGTTGATCCAGGTGAGTGGACTCGTGCCAATATGGAGAAGATTAAGCGGGAGCAGAAACTTCTAGGAGTATCTTACGACTGGGATCGTTATGTGGGGACATGCGAGCCGGATTATTACCGTTTTACTCAATGGTTGTTTCTCCTGTTTTATGAGCGTGGATTAGCCTATCGTAAAAAAGCGGCGGTAAACTGGTGTCCTACCTGTAGTACGGTCTTAGCCAACGAACAGGTGGAGAACGGCCTGTGTTGGCGTTGCGATAGCGAAGTGACGAAGAAAGAATTGGAGCAGTGGTTCCTGCGGATTACAGAGTATGCAGATGGGTTATTGGAGGGGTTAGATCGACTGCCCAAATGGCCGGAGCGCATCAAGAGCATGCAACGAAATTGGATCGGGAGAAGTGAAGGTGCGATGGTCGACTTCTTCCTGCCGCAATTACAAACGTCCATTTCAGTCTTTACCACCCGTCCAGATACGTTATACGGCTCCTCCTATGTGGTACTTGCACCTGAGCACCCTGAGCTAAAGGCACTGATTGCGGGTAAACCAAACGAAGAACAAATCCTCTCTTTTGTAGAAGAGATGAAGCGGGCGACTGATATTGAACGGACATCAGGCGATAATGATAAAGTGGGGTATGATACAGGGGCAGTGGCGGTTCACCCGCTCACAGGGGCGGAAATTCCAGTCTGGGTGGCCAATTATGTCTTAGGCGACTATGGTACCGGTGCTGTGATGGGAGTTCCGGCACATGATGAGCGTGACTATCAATTTGCTCATAAGTATGGACTCCCGATCCGACAAGTGATTCAGCCAAGAACAGAGGAGGAGATAGAGGGAGCATACACAGCGAGTGGCACGTTAATCAACTCAGGAAGCTTCAATGGATTAGACAGTGATCAAGCGATTACTGCTATCTCTGAGCACCTGCAAGAGCAAGGAAAAGGCGGCCCGCATACCGATTACCGCTTGCGTGACTGGTTGGTATCACGCCAACGGTATTGGGGTTGTCCCATTCCATTTGTCTATTGTGATGCTTGTGGTACGGTGCCCGTTCCGAAAGAAGAGCTACCTGTTATGTTGCCCCAAGATGTGGTGTTTGATGGCAAGAGCAACCCATTAGCCACTTCAGCTTCTTTTGTGGAGACCCGTTGTCCAAGTTGTAATGGTAAAGCGCGGCGGGAAACCGATACGATGGATACCTTTATGGATTCATCATGGTATTTCCTACGCTATACCGATCCACATAATGATCAACTTCCATTCGATCCAGCAAAAGCGAATCGTTGGATGGGGGTCGATCAATATATTGGTGGGATCGAACATGCTGTGTTGCATCTTCTCTACTCGCGCTTCTTTATGAAAGTACTGTATGATGCAGGAATGGTGGGAGCAGACGAACCGTTTAAAAGTTTATTGCCACAGGGAATGGTGAACAAAGACGGGGCCAAAATGTCTAAATCAAAGGGCAATGTTGTCGGTCCATTGGAGATTATTGAACGTTATGGTGCAGATACCGCCCGTCTCTTCATCTTATTCGCAGCTCCTCCTGAGCGGGATATGGAATGGAGCGATGCGGGTGTAGAGGGAAGCTATCGCTTTATAAATCGGGTATGGCGGATGGTGGAGCAGCATCATTCTCTCTTCCAGGGGACTCGCTCGCATCCTGTACTGACAGATAAAGCTGCTCAGTCTTTACACCGCTTAACGCATCAGTCGATCAAAAAGGTGACGGATGATATCGAAGAGCGTGATCAGTATAACACTGCGGTTAGTGCCATTATGGAATTGGTAAACGCCATCTACCTCTATCCTGAAGAGGCGGATCGAGGGACATTGGCAGATGCAATTGAAAGCACGTTGCTGTTGCTCGCACCATTTGTGCCTCATGTTACAGAGGAGATGTGGAGTAGACTGGGGCATACCACCAGTATTCATAAAGAGAGCTGGCCTTCTTTTGACCCTACAGCCTTGGTTCAAAATGAAGTGGAATTAGCAGTGCAAGTGAATGGAAAAGTGAGAAGTAAAGTAGTCGTTGCTAAAGAGGCGAGTCAGGAAGAGATCGAAAAGAGGGTTCTCGCCGATGAGCGGGTGCAAGCACAAGTGGAACATAAAACGATTCGCAAAGTAATTGTCATCCCGGGTAAGTTGGTTAATATTGTAGCGAAGTGATGAGTTAGAGGGGGAGAGGGCGATACAGCCCTCTTCTTTTTTTGTATAGAGAAACCAAATAAGACGCAGGATAGATGAAGAATGGATCTCGCTTTAGAAGGGGGGAGTAGCGATGAAGAAGAAAAATGGTCAGTATATAGAGGATCAAATGCCCTCTGTAGGAAGTAGTAAGGCACGCGATGATCAGTTGGCTCAGAAAGGAGAACCTTTAGGTTCTGCAGTTGAAGCCAATCAAGAAAAGAAAAGAACAGGCGTAAACCGACCCGCAACCTAAAAAGGTTAAGAGGATAAAGGATTATCATATTAAAGGAAATATCCCTTGTTTGTTGAAGGAATTATATAGAGTCGATGTAGAAATAGTGAAAGCAAAATAATAAATGCAGGTGGGGAATCCCGCCTGCATCTTCACGATTACGTATTTTACTCCTGTACGGTGGGTTACTGTTCAACGTGCATTTTTTCAAACATTGCTTTTACTTCCGATATATCTTGACCATATTTCTTATGAGTGATGTGAAAGAGATCACGAAAAACAGGAACAAACTGAGATTCTAAGCGTTTCAATCCCTCTTTTGTAATCCCGCCAGGGACGGCGACGCGCTTCTCCAAGCCTTTAAGTGAAAATTTCCCCTGTGCTAACAGTGTCCCCACACCGGATGCCATATGAATGACGAGCGGAGTAGCCACTTCGCGTGGCAGTCCGGTTTCTTTGACGGCGGCTTCAATCAACTGCTGAAAGATATTAGAAATGAAGGCGGGTGCACATGAAGCCAGGTCTGAAGCGATACGCGTATAATTTTCATCTACTGGCAGCGGAGTGCTAATTTTAGACATGAGATTGTGTAAAAAGATCTCATCTGCCTCCGTTAAGCGTGTGCCCGGAATATAAAGCGATGCTCCACTTAAACCTGCATGTGTAATGCTTGGAATTACTTTAGCGATTTTTGCCCTCAAATATTTTTCTAAATCTTCTATTAATACAGGACTGGTAATGGAGATCACCATTTGTGCAGGTTGGATGTAGGAATGAATTTCTTCAATCACAGTTCGATATTCTTTTGGTTTGATGCAGAGAAATAGACAAGGACATTGTTGAGATATTTGTGCGTTACTACTGGCCATCTGAATACCTGGATGTGCTTCCACTAATTTGTGTGCTTTTGCTGGAGTCCGATTATATACCATGATTTCGGACGGTTGGAGGGCTTCTGCTTCAATGAAGGATTCAACTAACATTGTTCCCATGCTTCCCGTCCCAATAAACCCTATATTCATGGGTACTTTTACCTCCTTGAGGTGGTTTTGTTATGTGATATGCTACGTTACTCTCTGTCTATATGTACGCATAAGAAAAGGGAATTATGATTGGATACTGTAGAGAAGGGGAGAAGCAAAAATGCTACCAGGTGAGTGGACTCCGAGGGAACGATGGATGGCAGGTACCATCGGGTTATTGATTATAGTGATAGCAGGCTTAGTCATATATGTTGGATGGTTTGAAGATGGCCAGAAAGAGGATGCACCAGAATACCTCCCGATTGCTCAATCTGCTGAAGTAAAAGAGAAAGTGGACACACCGGAAGTAACTGAGGAAAAATCGACGGTGGTAATAGATGTGAAAGGAGCGGTGAAACATCCAGGAGTGCTTCAGTTAGAAAATGATGCCCGTGTAGAAGATGCCATCGCTAAAGCAGGTGGACTTTCTTCGGGAGCAGATATTTCCCGCATCAACCGAGCCCAGCCACTTACAGATGGGATGGTAGTATATATTCCAACGGAAGGAGAAGAGCTTCCCACCTCGTATTCTCAACAAGCGGGGAAAGAAGGAAGTGCAGAGGGTGACAAAGTAAATCTAAATCGTGCCAGTGCAGATGAGTTAGAGCGAATTCCGGGAATTGGGCCGACGAAAGCAGCAGCCATCATTGCTTATCGCAGTGAACATGGTTTGTTTTCCACGATAGATGAGATAAAGGAAGTCAGCGGAATTGGTGAGAAAACAGTGGAGCAAATTCGTCCCTACATTACTGTCCCGTGAAGCTACTTGAAGTTGTGGAGGGTGAAAGCGGGGTGTGTCGCAAGAGAAATGGTTTTAACTGAGTTAATGTTTGTTTCCAATATTGATTCTCTTGTGGCGTGCGATATTGAACCACTTGCTCATTTTGCATACATAACCATGACCATAAACCTTCTTGATTTAACGTATCTCCTTTTGCTTGCGCGGTAAAGACAGACCATAGTTTGTTATAGATCGCTACACAAAGACCAATTTGCACAGTCTCTTCTGACTCAAGCTGATAGATCAGTGGTGCTAGCACTTTGCGAATCCCTGTCCAGGTTAAAATCACTTGGTCCTCTTTCGGAGAGAGTGCAGATAAAAGACTATTCTCCCGAGGGGTGGATCTTCCTGATTGGGATAACCCTTGAACTACTGATGTGTCCTTCACTTGGCTCATAGCCGCCTCCCACAATAGTGATGATCTTGACCAGACATGAACACGTTCAGAGTATATGAACTCATTTTCTTTTCGATTCGTGATAACACGTCTTAAATCCTTCTAGTGATGAGTGGAAGAGCACGTATTGTGGGAGAGTGTCAATCTAATTTTTGGTCAGGTGTATAATGGTAACTAGTATCTGTGTATAACTACTCTTTCCTTTAATATAGAAGTAAGCGATGAGGATTCTTTAGGACTTGTCAATCCTCATCGCTGTATAAACCTCGAGCCCCTTCACTCTGGGGTATTTTCAACTGGATTATATTATTGATTACTACTATATTTATAATCGGAGGTTATGTTGAGGGGAATATTATTGAACTGGAAGCCGTTATATACATTATTGCTGGTATAGGAAGCATGATCATTCAAATCATTGGATGGATATATATATTCATCTTAAAGAAGATCATACATAAAAGGAAAAGGTAAAGGGATGACTACCTCTTTATATCTTCTAGTGTTGCCTATGACCTTTACTTAGCAACTTTTTTGGCTGTCTAGATTTCGTAATCTATATATAGAGGATGCCCGGTGTACAAATGAGGCATCCTCATAGCACTTCTTTAGATAGTAGTCTTTACTAGTTTATCAATTTCACGTGCGTACATATTTACATTAATATTTACATTAGACAGGATATGGCTGTGTATATGGGATTTTGCATATACAGATGAACTTAGTCGGACACCAGGATCATATCCGAAGATAAAGTACTTAAATACTTCATCGTTATGCATAGAAATCCAGACGCCGTATCCATAGTACAAGCCCTCGTCTACTTCTATGTGAGGGGTTAGTAATAGATCAGTATATGATTTGGACAATAATTGGTTATTGAGAAGTGAACCCCAGAAAAGATCTAAGTCGTGTGTAGTTGTATAAGCACCACCATCCGGTCCTCCTTTTAAAGGAAGTGAATATACGTTTGTTCTCCAAGAGGAGAGATGATCATCATCGATGTATCCAATAGCTACGTTTTTAGGCAACATATCCATTCGGAAATAACCTGATTGTTTCATATTACAACGCTCAAAAATATTTTTCTCTATGTAATCGACAAAGGTCATACCCGTTAGCTCTTCAATAAGTAAGCCCAATAGTATGTAGCCAGAATTACTATAGGAAAACTGCTTACCACTCTTAAATTTCATCTGTTGGTTTTGGAACATCGGTAAAAAGTCTTTGGGATGATTCATGGAGTACATGGGCTTATCCCGCCATAGCTCTTCATAGTCGTCCATGATCTCTTCGTCGAAATAATCAGGAACACCGGAACTGTGGGTTAGAAGTTGGCTAACCGTAATATCAGGGTCAATATATTGATAAGAGATAGGGAGACAATCTTTAATTTTGGTGCTAAACTCTACTAATCCCTGCTCCACTAGTTGACAAATTGCCACGGCAGTGAATATTTTACAACCTGACGCCATGCCAAATCTCGTATGTGGCGTTATGGGGATTTCTTCACTTCTATTAGCTAGTCCATATTGCTGTTCGTATAGGGTTTTTGTTTTGCTAATCAGAACCGCGCCAGCAAAAGCAGGTGTTTCTTCTTTATCATTAAAAACTTTCTGGAGATTATTCACATCCATAGGTATACTTCCTTTCCCGTTAATAAGTGATATCAGTTATATTCGTATTTTTTAAATATCGCTAAAAGGATTTTTCCCAATCAATCCATTTTTTGATTATATCATTTAAGTTAGTTAATTTCAATGGATGGTAGAGACTAGTGGTCTTCATTCAATGTGTGATGGTGATATTAATAGATTGTACAAGCAATTTATTAGCTATTATTTATGATGAAATATATAATCTAATTAATATAGTTGTATAATCCCTTTAATTTTTAAATGTGTATGATGATTACTAATGTATAGCTTGGAGTGAAAGATGTGTTACTAACAATTACTTTAATTGATTCTGCACCCAGCGATTTAGGGTTCCTTCTACATAAGCACCCGGATCGTTTACAAACTTTTTCTCTCTCTTTTGGGAAAGCCCATATCTTTTACCCACTATTAAGTGAGGAGCAGTCTCAAGTAGCTTTACTGCTTGATCTGGACCCAATTGGTTTGGTGCGTGGGCGTAAAAAGGTAAAAGGAGAGTCGCCAACTCTGGGGCATTATGTTAATGATCGACCGTATGTTGCTTCTTCTTTTATGAGTAGCGCGATTGCTAAAGTGTTTGGTAGTGCTCTCAATGGTAGAAGCAAAGAGCGCGCGGGACGTGTTCAGGAAAAATTGCGTCTAGAAGCGATGCTATCTGTGGTTTCCAGTAGGGGAGGAGAAGTCTTTCTACGCAAATTGTTTGAGCCACTTGGTTATGAGATAGATGTTAAAGATGCAATGCTAGATGATCAATTTCCAGAATGGGGAAAAAGCGGATACTATCGAGTTACCCTGAAAAATCACTGTTCTTTGCAAACACTGCTTTCTCATCTGTATGTACTCTTGCCTGTCCTAGATCGTGATAAGCATTATTGGATTGGAGAGGACGAAAAGGAGAAACTCTTAAAACATGGAGCTAGTTGGCTAATTGACCACCCTGAACAACAGGTGATTACAGCACGTTACCTAGGGAATCGAACAAAGTTGGTGAAAGCTGCATTAGCGAGATTGGCAGATGAAGAGCAAGAAGACACATCTCATACGTCTCATCTTGAAAGAAAGGAGAAAAGTCTAAACCAACAAAGATACGAAAGTGTTACCAAGGTATTAGTGGAGAAGAGAGCAGAGCGTGTGCTTGATCTTGGGTGTGGTGAAGGGAAGCTACTCCAATACATGTTGCGTGAACCAACCATAACCGAACTTGTAGGAATGGATGTATCGCCGATAGTGCTGGAAAGAGCAAAGTCTCGATTGTGTCTCGATGGGCAGGTAGATGGAAAAGGGCAGCGTATTCGTTTGGTGCAAGGCTCCCTGTTGTACGCGGATAAACGCCTGGTTGGGTTTGATGCTGCCACTGTAGTAGAAGTAATTGAGCATTTGGACGAGGCTCGTTTGCAAGCTTTTGAGCGGGCATGTTTTGCTTTTGCCCAGCCAAAAACAGTTATCGTGACTACTCCCAATGCAGAGTATAACAAGCTCTTTGCTAATCTTCCGCATGGTAAGTTTCGACACGGGGATCATCGCTTCGAATGGACGAGAGCGCAATTTTCCAAGTGGTCGCAGCAGGTGGCTGACACATTTGGGTATGAAGTATTATCTCACCCCATCGGACCTGTGGATGAAGAGGTGGGTTCACCTACACAAATGGCTGTATTTACAAAAAAAATAGCTAAAAGAGAGAAGTGGAGAGGGAGCGAACAATGATGGAAATTTCGATACCAGAGTGCTCCTTGGTCATTTTGATCGGGCCATCAGGAGCAGGGAAATCTACCTTTGCCAAGCAACATTTCCTCCCCACGCAAATTTTGTCCTCTGACGTTTGTCGTGGGTTGGTGGCAGATGATGAGAATGATCAATCAGTGAGTAAGGAAGCATTTGAAGTGTTACATTATATTGCTCGCAAACGTCTGGAAAAAGGCAGACTAACGGTAATTGATGCTACAAATGTACAGAAGGAAGCACGACAAACATTCATTGAGTTGGCCCGTATTTATCATTTTATGCCTGTAGCAATTGTATTAGATGTGCCAGAGGAGGTATGCCAGCAACGAAATCAAGACCGTGGCGATCGGAACTTCGGTGCATACGTGGTACGTCGGCAGGTACAGCAATTGCACCGGTCGCTTCGGGGATTGAAGCGGGAAGGGTTCCGTTATATTCATCGGTTGCGCTCTGTTGCTGATATTGAATCTGTGACGGTAAGCCAGCGCAAGGCATGGACCAATCGAAAAGAAGAGAAAGGTCCATTCGATATTATTGGGGACATCCACGGATGTTATGATGAGTTCGTCTTGTTATTAGAGAAGCTAGGGTATGTCATAGAGGAACAAATGAACGAGGACAATGAGCAAAGCTATATGGTTTCACATGAGGATGGGAGGCGAGCAATCTTTGTGGGCGATCTCGTCGATCGAGGGCCGAAGACACCGGAAGTACTTAAGTTGGTGATGGCGATGGTGGAGCAAGGCGTTGCATTCTGCGTTGCAGGAAACCACGATGCTAAATTAGCGCGCAAACTAAAAGGTCGAGATGTGACGGTACGTCATGGAATGGAGGAATCCCTTGAACAATTAGCGCAGGAATCAGATTCCTTCGTAAAGAAAGCTTCTTCATTCTTAGACGGCTTAGTTAGTCATTATGTGTTAGATGCGGGTAAGCTTGTCGTTGCCCATGCTGGATTAAAAGAGTTGATGCATGGACGTGCATCTTCGAAAGTACGAGACTTTGCCCTTTATGGAGAAACGACGGGGGAGAAGGATGAGTATGGATTACCGGTTCGCTTAAAGTGGGCGAAAGATTATCGTGGTCAGGCCATGGTTGTATACGGTCATACACCTGTTGCTGAACCAGAGTGGCTTAATGGTACAGTCAACATTGATACGGGTTGCGTCTTTGGTGGAGCATTGACCGCGTTACGTTATCCTGAACAGGAGACGGTTTCTGTGCCCGCACAGCAAATGTATGTAGAGTCCATTCGTCCATTTAAAAATGAGAATCCAATTTCTGATGATGAAGAGAACGAACATAGAGATGTGCAGCAGCAGTCTGACGATCAACTTTATCTAGAGGATGTCATAGGAAAACGGCGGATTGCAACGTGGAATCGTGATGTGACAATTGAAGTGGGACAATCCGCAGTTGCGCTAGAGACGATGAGCCGCTTTGCAATTGATCCGAAGTGGTTGATCTATTTACCGCCAACGATGTCTCCTTCCGATACATCGCAACTGGAGGGATGGCTGGAACATCCGCAGGAAGCATTCTCTTATTATGAACAGCATGGGGTGAAGGAAGTCGTCTGTGAGGAGAAACACATGGGCTCACGTGCCATTGTGATCGTATGTCGAAATGAAATGACTGCAAAAGTTCGATTTGGGATCACAGATGGCAAAATGGGTGTGTGTTATACGCGCACAGGTAGAAGCTTTTTTGATGATGATCAGTTAGAGTCTCAATTTATTTTGCGTATACAACAAGCGATGGGGAAGGCAAAGCTGTGGGAAAGGTGGCAAACAGATTGGGTTTGCCTCGATAGTGAACTGATGCCATGGTCGGCAAAGGCACAAGAATTATTGCGGCAACAGTATGCTGCTGTAGGTGCGGCCTCCCAGAATGCATTGCCACAAGTTATAGAGATGTTGGAGAAGGCTGAAGAAAGGGAGTTACCCGTGCACTCACTTCTTGAGCAGTACCGGCGACGATGGAAGAACAGTGAGCGGTTTGTCTCTGCATATCGAAATTATTGCTGGAAAGTGGAGAGTCTCTCAGACTTAAAGTTAGCTCCGTTTCATTTGTTAGCAACAGAAGGCAAGGTTCATATCGATCAAGATCATGTCTGGCACATGGAGGAGTTAGCGCTTCTTAGTCAAGCAGACCCTGATTTCCTATTAGCGACGCGCTATCGAGTGGTAAACCTTAAAGATGAAGAATCTCGAGCAGATACGGTGAAGTGGTGGGAAGAGATGATCTCACATGGTGGTGAAGGAATGGTGGTTAAACCTAAATCCTTTGTCGTAAAAGGGGAGCGTGGATTGATTCAACCCGCTGTTAAATGTCGGGGCCGTGAGTATTTACGTATCATCTATGGTCCCGACTATACAGAAGAAGAACACCTGGAACGCTTACGAGTACGGGGATTGCGGAAGAAGAGGTCGCTTGCCTTACGAGAATTTTCACTAGGTGTGGAAGGCTTGCTCCGCTTTGGGCGACGAGAACCACTGCGCAGAGTACATGAATGCGTTTTTGGTGTAATGGCATTAGAAAGCGAACCACTCGATCCGAGGTTGTAAGAGTCTAAAGTTAGTTTCTTAGTTTCTTATCATTAAAACAAATCCATCCCCCTCTAAAATAGAGGGGGATGGATTCGTGTTATGGGCAGGCGCGTTTAAGCAGACAACACTCGGCGAATATGATCTAGTGCCCAGTCTAGCTCTTCTTTATTGATAATAAGTGGAGGAGCAAAGCGGATGGTGTTTTCATGAGTCTCCTTACATAACAGACCTGCTTTCATCAAAGCTTCGCAATAGGGGCGTGCGGCTTCATGAAGTTCTACACCGATGAAGAGTCCTTTTCCGCGGATTTCTTTGATGGCGGGATTTTGGATCTTGTGCAGTTCATTGATGAAATAAGTACCTAGTTCTTGTGAGCGTTCGGGCAGCTGTTCATCTACGAGTACGTCGAGTGCAGCAATAGCAACGGCGCAAGCTAGCGGGTTTCCGCCAAAGGTGGAACCGTGGGAGCCTGGATCGAAGACCCCAAGTACGTCTTGATTGGCTGCGACGCCGGAGATGGGCATAACACCGCCTCCGAGGGCTTTCCCCATGATGTACATATCGGGAGTAACATCTTCCCAATCGCAAGCAAAGCGTTTTCCCGTCCTGCCAAAACCGGTTTGAATTTCATCGGCAACAAAGAGGACATTCTCTTCTTTACACAAATCGGCAGTCGCTTTTATGAAGCCTTCAGGAGGTAAGATTACACCTGCTTCTCCTTGGATCGGTTCCATGATTACAGCCGCAGTATGGGATGTTATCGCTTCTTTCAGTGCAGAAAGATCACCATAAGGAACGATGGTGAAACCAGGAGTATATGGACCAAATCCACGACGTGCGCCTTCATCGGTGGAGAAGGAAACGATGGTGGTGGTACGACCATGGAAGTTTTGATCAAACACAATAATTTCTGCCTTGTTTTCAGGTACGCCTTTTACATCGTATGCCCAGCGACGTACCGCTTTAATCGCAGTTTCAACCGCTTCGGCTCCTGTATTCATGGGAAGTACCAAATCTTTACCAGTCAGATTGGCCACTTTTTCATAGAAAGTCCCTAATTGATCGTTATGAAAAGCGCGTGAAGTCAAGGTGACTCGATCTGCTTGTTCTTTTAACGCTGCAATGAGACGAGGGTGACGATGTCCGTGGTTAAGAGCAGAATAAGCACTTAGCATATCCATATAGCGATTGCCGTCTGCGTCTTCAACCCATACCCCTTCTCCTTTTGCTATGACGATGGGAAGCGGATGATAGTTTTGTGCGCCGTGACGATCCGTACGCTCAATGATGGTTTGATTATGGGACATGTCGCTTCAGCCTCCTTTATCTTTGTTATATAGTTTATGCGAACAGAAATGGTTTCACTCAATAAGTGTACCACCAAGGGTGGGTTTCGAGAACCCTTTCTCTCTTGATTTAGGTGCTGGTGTAACAGCTTAAAGGATTAATTGTAAAAGGATTCTAATACCGTCGGATTATCCTTTGGTAATGTAGTGAACAAGAGGGATCGTTCTTCTGCTTTCACAGGAGGGAGTATAAAATCTAGAGAGATACCTTTTTGTTTCGCCTTGTTTTCTTGTACAATAGGGAGAGAAGAAGATAAAAGGAGCAACCGAACATGTCAATTAAAGCAGATAAATGGATTCGGAAAATGGCAGAGGAACATGGAATGATCGAGCCCTTCATTGATCGTAACGTAGGAAAAGGAGAGGCGATCAGTTATGGACTCAGCAGTTATGGATATGATTTACGCGTTTCTAATGAGTTTAAGATCTTTCATAATGCATTGACCGCCGTCATCGATCCGAAAGAGATCAACTCCGATTCTTTTCTCGATTTTACCGGGGATGTGTGTATTATTCCTCCTAATTCGTTTGCTTTAGCGCGTTCAGTAGAATATTTCCGTATCCCAGAAAATGTTCTCACGATCTGTGTAGGAAAATCTACATACGCCCGGTGCGGCATTATTACGAATGTGACACCGTTTGAACCTGGTTGGGAAGGCCATGTTACCCTTGAGATTTCAAATACGACTCCCCTACCAGCTAAAATCTATGCTAACGAGGGCTTGTGCCAAGTACTCTTTCTCGAAAGTGATGAAGTGTGTGAGGTTTCGTATAAAGCCAAGAAGGGGAAGTACCAAGAACAGCGTGGAATCACGTTGCCAAAAGTATAACTCTGGGGTGAATAAGTACACCTGGATCAATAAAAAAGACGCCCTGTTGGTCATAGATGTGACAACAGGGCGTCTTTTTTATTAGGGGCAAGTTACTACATATAACTCATGATGCGGCGATAGTGGCTTTGATCTTTCATCTTTTTGAACCGCTTAAAGTTTGGTTTTGGATTGGCTTCAATAATCCATACATTGAGATGGCGGTCGATTCCCATATCGAAGCCGGAAATTTTCATGCCGCGATCGGCTTTACCTAAAACTTTACCAGCTATTAAGCATGCTTCATAAAGGCGTTGACTTGCTACTTTTCTGGCTTGTGCTTGTAAACCAGCTCGCTTAAGAGCTTCTTCTAATGGATATACTGTCCCACGACTACGGGAATTGGTGATGAAGAAATTCTTCCCTGCTACTTTGGCTAAGGTTGCAGTGGCTACCCATGGGGAGCGAAAATGTTTGCGCTGCACGATGACGCGAACATCACACGGCTGATTATTGATGGTCAGAAGAGGGATACACTTCTGGATCATGTAGTGAGAGGTAGATTTTTTCAGAATCTGATCTAGGTAGAGCTGTAATCTTCTTTCGGATAAGAGCATTCTTTTCATATGATGGTGGAGAAGGTAACGATCCTTATGTTCTTTACTAATTTTAAATACACCCTGACCGCCTGTACCTCCGGAAGGCTTCAGCACAACCGTAGTATGGCGATCTAGCATGCTTTGTAATTTTTTATAACTATACAGATGTGTCTCTGGCAGATATTTATGAACCTCTGGACTTTTTCTAAACGCCATCTCATACTTCCACTTATATCCTATTCGCACAGTACACCATCCTTCTTTAAATCAGTCATCATAATATATTAAGCTTTTCTGTAATCTGCGTGGGTGATTGCTAGAAGAACTATATAATTGTGTAATCTGCTGAGTGGTTGAATGGAAGGGATAGGAGAGGGAGGGCGGAAGATATGATAGGCTTTGCGACAACAGAAGAGGTATACTTTACGTTAAAAAGTAATAATGTGAACTACAATGAGATTATCAACAAGAGTGGGATAGTGTGTTTGACGGGGGTGGATCAGCAATTCCCCTTACATTGTTTACGAATTTTAGGAACTATATTGTAATAATTCTGAATTAGGTTATAATAGGGACAAAGTATGACGGACATTTAGAGGAGGAGTGGACATGGACGGAATGCATACACGTGAAATTGGAGAGATTCTGCGGCGAATTCGTAAAGGGAAAGGATTGCGGCTCGAGGATGTGGCTGACGATAATATTTCTCCTGCAACCGTATCCAATATTGAAAGAGGAGTACCTCATGTTCTCCCAGGGAAAGTAAAGTATTTGATGGGACGATTGGAAACGAATGAAGTAGAGGTCAAAAGCTTACGAGTCGGTGTGAATGAAGAGCTAGCTTCATTAAAGCTAAAGATGATCGCTATTGAATCCTCAGTGGAGATTGGGAAAGTAGATGATTCTCTTCAGAAAATACAGAATTTTGACACTTTAAGTTCGGAACATCCAATTGCCCCCTACGTTTATTATTTGCGTGGGAGATGCTATCGATTAAACGGGCAGTGGGACAAAGCAAAAAGAGAGCTACTTAATGCGGTGCGTCTGTCGAAAAACGACCCTCTCGAAAACATTGAAGCGTGCGCTTATAATTTGTTAAGTGCCCTCTCTTTTTATCAAAACAACCTAGAAGAAGCGATATTTTATACAGAGCGCGGTCTTTCTGTTTTTCAACAAGAAGGGGAACGAGACTATATTTTAGATATGTTACTTGTGAATAAACTGGCCTATTTGGAGAAACTGAATCGACTAGGGGAAGCTTTTGCTTTACTAAATGAAGTATGGGCACGGAAAGAGACGATTAAACGCCCAGAATTGTTGCTCCATCTGTATCATTTAAAAGTAAATTTATTGCGTAAGACTGACCACTATAATGAAGCGATCGAAGTGGGACTAGAGGGAGTAAAGCGTGCGCAGCTAGTTAAAGAGTACAACCGGCATGTGGATCTTTGGGATGCGTTAGGAAGTGTCTATTTGCGTACGGAAGATCTAGAAAATGCGGAGATCTGCTTTGAATCGGCAATGAGTTTTAGCGAAGCGGCACAAGGGCATTATTATTTTGTTTCTACTCTTACCAAATATGGTATCCTCTATATGCGTAAGGGAATGTGGCGAGCATCAGAAGAGAAATTGCAAGAAGCGATTGCTTTGGGCAAGGAGCTACATGCCGACATTTACTTGATCGATGCATATGTTGTGATGGGCGATTTAAAGAATGCACAAGCTCAGTATGAAGATGCTTTGGTTCACTATCGGCATGCACTGGGCATATCGGATCGCATTGACTTGAAAAAGAAAAAGCATGCGGTGCTTCACCGCTTAACTTTATGCTTGCAACAAACGGATCAAGTGGAATTTAAAGAGCAGTTGGCGAATATGTTTGAGTTAAAGAAAGAGTTAAAGGAGGATGAAGTGATTGACGAAATCATTTAAACTGCTCCTCGCCACAGTGATGATTACTGTTGCCCTCGTTTCTACTCAAGTTGGAATCGCACTCGACTCATCCACACCGAGTGAAGCACCGTTTAACATCTCCACTCCCAGCGAGTAGCAAAGGAGTCGCGTTCCTTTCTATGGATCAATTATTCAGAAATATTAGATATTATCATTTTAAAGAGCATCTCTGGTATTGCATCAGGGATGCTTTTTGTGGATTAGATCATGGTGAAGCATGCGAGATAAAGGGGAGTTTACAAATGATGATGCTTAGTAAAACACCCTTATTCTGCACTATTTGTGCGAGAATAAGGGTGTTTGTTTTTATAGAGGTAGCTTGCTCGTCATAATATCTGTGATTAAATTAGCTGTTTCCTGGGGATGAGTGATGGGGGCTGAATTGGAAAAAGGAAGATAGAGGTGTGCGGGTGTATTAAGTTTTTCCGTTGGCACGTTTGAAACGATAGTCACCTTACTGCTAGGTGGTAGTTGTAGTGGGAATCGTTCTTTTTGATACTGTAGTTCGTGTAGCATATCACGCGTAGTGTGACGAATGCGTGGAGAATGAAGATCGGCTACGAGATGAGCGAGAAAGGGTACAGGAATGTCGGTAGCTTGTGAGAAGAAACCTGTTGAGACGAGAAATTCTGCCAAGTGCTCCTCTTCATGAGGCAGTGTAGAGAAATTAACGGTCTGCTCTTCTTCTATATCCAGTTGCGGATGAATGTGAATAAGCTGTTGAATGGAATCGGGTATATGTTGATTGGCATGGGTGGCGATGATACTACCAAGTGAGTGTCCGATGAGAGTAACAGGTTCATTGATGTTTTGAATCATCTCAACGACAGCAGTAATAGTTCCTGCGATAGGACTGGATTGATGGTGATAGGGTGAGCGCCCGAATCCTGGAAGGTCGGGAGCGATAATGGGATGGGTTGTCGAAAGTTGATCTATCAGGGGCAGCCAAGAGTCGGCTCCACCCCATAAGCCGTGCAGTAGTATTATGGGGCTTCCAGTTCCTCGATGAGAGGCTTCCAGTGTGGCTAGATTTCCTCGACGCCCTCGTATCACAGTGGTGGGAATAGGAGTGTGATGAGAGAGACGATAATCGACATCGGCGATAATATGAGGAAGAATACTTTCTACAGTAAGAGGTTCTTCATAAACTTTTTGAACAGAGGTGCGTGGGCGATCGTCAGAAATAATAAAGCTAAGCGTCTCTTTAGGAAAGCCAACTGAAGAAGCTTGTGAGGGCCAATCTTGCCTTAATTGTGAGACAGAGACCTTAAGTTGCGGGGTGTCTTTTCTTAATTCGTGAAACATCTGGAGAAATAGCTGTTCGATATCAGGGGTGCTCTCCTTTTCAGCGAGTAGATAGTAGGTTTCACTTATAGGGTGTGGTTGATTGACCAATTTCACGATGAGTTGAGCCAGATCGCTCTTACTTACAAGCGGGAGCCACTCCCCTTGTTGACTTGGAATGGCTTTCACCAGATCATTACGAATCAGATGGATAAATAGTCCGAGTGCACTTAGTTGTTCATTCTCTCCAGTACGGCGATCCCCGATCACGGTAGAAGGGTTGATGACGGACAAGGGAATGTTTAATGCTCGCGCTCGTTGACGGATAAGCAAGTCAGCGGCAAATTTCATTTGTTCATATGGCCCTTCTTCAGGAAACCGAGAAGAAAGGCTGTATGGATCACTTGTTAGGTCTATGTTTTGTTCGTTAAATGGGCTCTTATATCCTACGACATGTAAAAAGTGAGCAAAGGGTTTCTGCTTTATGATCTCTTCGCATAGGTTCATCAATTGATTGGCTGCATCGAGAAATACTTGTTTAGCTGTATCTTTGTCAATCGTAATATCCATCGGCCCCGCAGTATGAATGATGGAATCACTTTTCAATACTAGTTGTTTGTCGCACTCGCTTAATCCGAATTCTGGTAGTGTTAAGTCGCCGATAATAGGTTGAACGTTATGATGCGTAAGCTGAAGTTCATGCTGTAGTCGGATATACTTTTCCTCAGTCCGTATAAGAACCATAATAGTATGGTCTGTTTGCAGGAGCTGTTTTAATACTTCCTTTCCGATAAAGCCTGTAGGACCTGTCAAGAGAATGGTTGACATATGATAACTCTCCTTTGTAATCACCTATAAATTAGTACTATAAAGTACTAGAAGGGGGTAAAAAAATTTAGAAGAGATGAGGGATCATGCTGCTATAATCCTCCATATAACGAGCTTCAGAAGTGACTTCTGTCATGATTAACGCTCCTTCTAATGAAGCAAGGATAAAGCGAGCTGTCTGATCAGGGTGTAGCTCTTTTTTGATCTCTTTTTTCTTTTGTCCTTTATGGATCAATTCCGTTATTACGGGAAGCAGATCCACAAAAAATTGCTTGACAACTGCTTGAATCATTGGGGATTGCTCAGATGCTTGTAAGTGGAGTGCAATAAAAGGGCAGCCTCCTTTGCTGTGGTGGGGAGTACAGTTCTCTTGTGAGATAAGTGTAGGCAAGGAGCTAAGCTTTACTACTGAAGACAATGTTTCATCTGCTAGGATTGTCTCCATCGTCTCCATAAACTGTCCAATGCGCCATTGCAATACTCCAAGAGCGAGTTCTTCTTTTGTTTTAAAGTGATAATAGATATTGGACTTCGCAACATTGCTCACTTTCACCACTTCATCCATCGTAGTAAGGTGATAGCCATGTTGCCAAAATAAATCGGCAGCGACCTGAGTAACGTGTTCACGATTTGTTTTTCTTTTCGTCGACATAGTAGAACTATACAGTACTAATCAGAAGGATGTCAAGCCAGTATTGAGAAAACTGCAAATACCCATTGCCAAACAGGGGTTCATTCGCTAAAATAAAGCTATCTGAACTTAAGGAGGTGAAGGGGCTTGTATATCAACACGTTGGAACAGTGTATGACATGGCTGGTCGTGGAAGCTATTTCCATAACCCATGGTTTTGTTAACCACGGGACACGTCTGTCCATTTTTAACTGTTCAAACCGATATACAAGTATCCCTTCATCACTCGGTATATAGGGTAAAAGTATGAGTTGTGCCATGATAAGCGCTCCCTTGTTAATATTGTTATGTGGGAAGAGAGCGGAGACGTTTCGGTCTGTCACAAATGCCAAGACGATGGTTTCTCATTCTTTGTAGCCCTTTTTTACACTATGGCTGATGTGCCATGGTAAGTGTTAACCAGTGATATAAATAATGACGCGTAGCCGCGGACAAGGGACTTGTATGCCAAGACCTAGTTCGCGGCTTTTTTTATATGGGAGGAAAATGAAAATGATGATTTGTGGGATGAATAGTGTAGGAAAGATGTATGGTGGAAGTTGGGTTTTTCAAGGGTTAAGTGCTGAAGTGAAAAGTGGTGAGAGGATTGGCTTGGTTGGCGTAAATGGATGTGGGAAAACCACATTGCTCAAAAGTATCGCCGGAGTAGAGCAGGTGGATGAAGGTACGATTTCTATACAGAAAGGGGCGAGGATAGGCTATCTAGCTCAAGTCCCAGAGAGGGGAGAAGAGCTTACAGTTTATGAGGTACTACAGCGACCGTTTCGCTCTCTTTTACAGATAGAGGAAGGCATTCAAGAAGTGACCGCAGAGATGGGGCGATTAGGAGACGGTGATCCGGATCAATTAGAGCGTTTAATGGGTAAATATGAACGGCTACAGCATCGGTTTGAAGAAGATGGGGGCTATCAAATCGAGGCGCAGGTAGCGCAAGTAGCGAATGGATTAGGTTTGACGCCATTATTAGAACAAACTTATCATCGCTTGAGCGGTGGTGAGAAGACGAAGGTGGGATTAGCTACGGTCTTACTATCTCGTCCACAGCTTCTCTTATTGGATGAGCCGACCAACCATCTCGACTTGCATGCGATTGAATGGTTGGAAGGATATATTGCTCAGTTTACAGGGGCAGTGGTCATTGTGTCACATGATCGCTATTTTCTTGACCGTACAGTAACGCAGATATGGGATATGGAGGATGGCGAACTGATTACGTATAGAGGGAATTACTCTACCTTTGTAAAAGCGAAGGAGGAGTTCCTGTATAACCAGTTTGCTGCATATGTAGAGCAAGAGAAAAAGATCAAGAAGATGAAAGAAACGATCAAGCGCCTCAAGGAATGGGCAAATCGTGCGAATCCTCCCAATGCGGGCATGCACCGCCGCGCTAAAAGTATGGAGAAGGCGCTTGAGCGGATGGTGAAGTTGAATCGTCCTGTACGAGACCGGAAGAAGATGGGATTAGCATTTGGTAAAGAGGAGCGAAGTGGAAAGGAAGTCTTTATTTTAGATGAGGTGGGGAAGCAGTTTGGCGAACGGACTCTCTTTTATGATGTGAATTTGCGCGTGCAATTCCAAGAGCGGATCGCGCTGGTAGGTGAAAATGGAGCGGGTAAATCGACACTTCTCAAGATGATATTAGGTGAAGTGGGACCAGATGTAGGTGAAGTTCGTGTGGGTAGTCGGGTAAAGATGGGTTACCTATCGCAACTGGGTTTGGAGGGTTACGATCATGAGACGGTGCTTTCAGCCTTTCGTGATCAGGTGCCGGTAGATGAAGGAAAAGCGAGACAGTTGTTGGCACAGTTCCTCTTTCATGGTTATGCTGTCTTTCGCCGCGTAAAAGAGTTGAGCGGTGGGGAACGGATGCGTTTACGATTGGCCCAGCTGATGCACCAAGAGGTGAACACCTTGGTACTGGACGAGCCGACCAACCACCTGGATATCGATTCGCGTGAGGTGCTAGAGGAGGCACTGACTGAGTTTCCCGGTACCATCTTTGCCATTTCGCATGACCGTTACTTTATCAATAAGCTATTTGCTAAAGTGTACTGGTTAGAAGAAGGGACGTGCACGCGCTTTGAAGGCAACTATGATGATGCGAAGCAAAAGCGAGCGGAGTAGTTGCATCCCTCTATAGATAAATGAGACGCATGGTGGAGTTGAACTAGGTAGTTTCTGCTATATTCAGGACCGGGCTCTTATCTATGTTTGCTTAGTGCAAAGAACTCTATAAGTAAGTCGGTCCTTTATTGGATTCTTGGAGAGGTAGAAATTTAGTGTTTTCACTATTACGTGTAATCAACAGGCTGGATAAAAAGTAGGCATTTGGCATGATTCTCGGAAGAAATCTTGTAGTGCAGAAGGATTAATGGATAACGATAAACAACCACTTTGCGTAAAGATAAACGAATAGGGTAAGATTAACTATAGGAAATTTTCAAAAAGTCTATCATTATAGTTTTCAAATTGACCTCAATATCATATAATCAGTCGTGATGGGATTATTATGAAAGTGGGGAGTGATGAGAAGTGGAACAAGTGCTCGAGCAGTTGGAAAGAAAAGAAATCGGGGAACTAATTAGGAGTATTCGTAAGAGTAGTGGTTTAACACTCGAAAATCTGGCTGATACTAACATCTCACCAGCTACGATCAGTAATATCGAACGGGGTGTTCCTCAGGTTCTTTATGGTAAGATACGATATCTTTTGAGCAAATTAGATATTAGTGATCATCAACTCCCTGAATTGCTTGCCAACCTAAAAGAATCACACACTAAACAATATGATCTAATTATGGCTGCTGAGAGCCTCTCCGATTTTCGTAACCTTGAAGAAGCAAAGGAAATGCTGAGACGAGCAGAAGTTAATAATACAAGTGATCCTCTTTATTCGCTCAAGAGTTTTGTATTAGGAAAAATCAGTCTCGAAGAGCGTCAATGGAAGTTAGCAGAGGTGAATTTCAATGAAGCAATTCATGCCTGTAATAATCCTAAAAGTAATATTATTTCAGGGAGCTTGGCGAACCTGGGATATGTGGCATTTCACCAAAATGATTTATTTAAAGCACTGGATCGGACAAATGAAGGGTTGAGGACATTTGTTGAAGGTGGGGAGAGGGAGCATATTCGCTACTTTCTCATTCAAAATAAAGCGATATTTCTCGATAAGCTAAATCGTGTTGGGGAGGCTATTGTAACTCTTGACGAGATGGTGGAAGAGATTCATCTCATTCAAAATCCCATTGTCATAACCCATCTTTATCACACTCGGGCTAGCCTCAGTTTAAAGACCAAACATTATGAAGCTGCGAAGCAATTCGCTTTAAAAGGTGCGCATACTGCCCACCAAAATCTTCTTCCTAAGCATGCATCGATGTGCTTCTCTCTACTTGCTGAAATCCATATTAAACTTGAAGAATTGGATGATGCGGAACGTTATATCCACCTCGCTCGACACATTCAAAAAGGGTCGGATGATCAGAGATTATCTACACACACATATACCCAAGCTGGTATTCTATACATTCAAAAAGGGATGAATGAAAAGGCAAATAACTATTTAGATCTGGCTATTGAAAATGGAAAAAAATATGGTGATCATTTTCGATTAGAGTCGGCATATCTTGCAAAAGGCGATGTCTCAAAAAATATGGGATATACCAATGAAGCCATTTCTTATTATAAGAAGGGCTTAGCACTTGCCAGTACAAATCAAAATATTGAACAGGAGCAACAAGCTTTGTTGCGCCTTGCTCTTATTTAAGTGTATTAGTCTTACTATAACACTTGTTTTTGCGCTTGCCATTGTTTCTGTATCCGGTGTTGTAAATGTTAAGCCGGATATTTATTACTCGGATCCGGAACATGTTTAAATTAATCAGATGAACCGATCGCTCAACTTGAGAGATCGGTTTTTTCTCGTCCCTCTTGTCAACAAATCCTCTCATATATTATAATAGGAGGATGAAAACGAACGGTCGTTAGGTAGGTGGTGCGAACAGATGACTGCAAACGTGATAAAAGAAGTGTCGAAGCCGTTATTTGCACAGCATGGATACGAGGGAACTTCGCTTTCTAAAATTGCAGACGGCGTAGGGATTAAGAAATCTTCGATCTATGCACATTTTGAAAATAAAGAAGCATTATTTCTAGAAGTTCTTCAGGATTGTGTAAACCAAGACTTGTACTCTTTAAATCAATTTGTGCGGGAGACGAAACAGGAACGTACAGAGTCACGACTATATCAATTATTAAACGCAACGTGTCAGCAGTATCGCGATGAGACGGAGCAACTATTTTGGGCACGAGCGGTATTTTTTCCGCCATTGGAGTTAAAAGAGAAGATTCACCAACAAGTGACCACATATGATCATACCTTTTTTGCGATTGTGCGGGAGTTGATTCAAGAAGGAATAGATGCCCGCGAAGTGAAGGAAGGTAATGTGGCTGAGATGACACTTGCTTACTGTAGTATTCTCGATGGCTTGATGGTAGAGGTGCGATATTCAACCCCGGCAGAAATTCAGCACCGTATTGATGCGATCTGGAACATTTTCTGGTCAGGAATTCAGTGTGAGCAGCAAAGCGAACGGGAAAATGAGGCGTAAGAAGCGCTAGCTTCATTTTTGGTTAATTACAAACGAACGATCGTTAGGGAGGCGAGACGGATGAAGATGAACCTACAAACGAAAGCATGGTTGTATGTATTAAGTGGTGGTCTGTTAGAGGTGGGTTGGGCAGTTGGCTTGAAGTACTCGACGCATTGGTATCAAGCAGGAGTGACGTTGCTCCTGATCGTATTAAGTTTCCTATTTATGTCCCGCGCAGTGAAAGTATTGCCGATCGGCACTGTATATGCTGTGTTTACGGGGTTAGGAGCATTCTTCATGGTGATGGTGGGCATCTTTTTTCTCGATGAACCGGCGTCATGGAAGCGCCTCTTTTTTTCTTTCCTATTAATTAGCGGGATAATTGGTTTGAAGATGTCAACAAGTACGGAGCGTGACGAAGTTACAGCTTAAACATTATTGTATGAATGATCAATAGTGATGGGTGAGGAGGGAGTCGCATGGTATGGTTCGTATTGCTTATGGCGGGACTGATGGAGGTAATCTCGGTTACGTTACTAAAGTTGTCGGATGGATTGAAGAAAAAAGGGATGGCGCTGTTGTTTGCGTTAGCGATGCTGATGAGCTTTATACTGCTCTCATGGGCTCTACAAACCTTACCTTTGGGAACGGCATATGCGGTTTGGACGGGGATTGGAGCGGCAGGCAGTATACTTGTAGGAATGCTCTTCTTTCATGAGTCCCGTGATGGATGGCGCCTTTTTTTCTTGTCCATAGTGATCATTGGTGTGATGGGATTAAAATTGACAACAAGTAGCTAAGGTAGATTTAGAATAACGTTACAGTGATGCACTGTAAAAAGAGCCCAGTCAAACTGAGCTCTTTTTATTTTGTGTTTGTGTTATGGAAATAATCATACCCATAAAGTAATATCTGCTAACGGTTGTCTCGTTTTGGCACGAGGTTCCTGTGCACGGTATCCAAAGGTAACCATGGTAGAGATGCTAAATTGCTCCCCTGCAATAATGCCTTCGCTACGGAGGATTTCTTCTGCTTGTTCTTTGTCAAAGCCTTCAATCGGGCAGGAGTCGATACCGATTTGTGCGGCTGCGGTCATCATGTTGCCAAGGGCAATGTACGTTTGTTTACTTGACCAGTCGGATAAGGCACGCTCACTTTCCAGTAAACGAAAATCACATTCTTGAAATTTCTTTAGTGCCTCATACTTCCATTGCATCACATCAGAGGGTAGCTGCTGTATTTCTTTATTCATATAGGAAATGTAAGAAGAGTTATAGTGCATATCTTCTGCATTTCTAGACAAGATCACCATCACATGGCTAGCTGTTGGCAGTGAGCGTTGACCGCCCCATGTGATAGGCAATAATTTATTTCGCAGTTCTTCACTTTGAATAACAACAAACTTCCAGGGCTCAAAGCCAAACGAGCTTGGGGAGAGACGACCCGTTTCTAACAAGAAGGTAAAGTCTTCTGGAGAAATTTTTTTCTGCGGGTCAAACTCCTTACAAGCATGTCGAAAGTGGTATGCATCTATGATTTGCTTCTTTTTCGTTTCTTTATCCATGGTGAAATCCTACTCCTTAAGTGTATTTTAGGGATATTTTGTGGTAAATAAACTTTACTTTATACATTATAAAAAATATAATACAAAGTGGATAGTACGCACATTTTTGTTGTATAGTATACTTTTTTATACTTAGAGGTGTTTCTCGTGGTAATTACTAATAGAGATAATTGGGAAGTGAATGGATTTTCTTGTCCAGTGGAAGTGACGATCAATGTGATCGGTGGCAAATGGAAGAGCATTATTTTGTATCACTTGCTGAAAGAGACGAGGAGGTTTAATGAACTTCGTCGTTTAATTCCAGGGATTACACAGCGTATGCTTACGTTGCAATTGCGAGAATTGGAACGAGACGGGATTATTGATCGCAAAGTATATAAGCAGGTACCACCCAAAGTAGAATACTCCATTACCCGGTTTGGATACACTCTGGCACCCATTATTCAGCAAATGATGGAGTGGGGGAGAGAGCATTCCACCACACTGTTACAAGCGCGTAAAGAAAAAGAGGAAGAAAAGTGAACCGGACGAGAGGGTAACGATGATTATTCGTTAGTAGCGTAAATGATATAGGGGAGTATGCACCCATGGTAAGTTTTTTATATATGGAAGTATGATTAGTAGGAATTTATGTTTATGGAGGAGAAAGTATAGAAGATAACGAATCCTGTTATTGGAACAAAGGGGAAAAGGCGGATGAGACGACCGCTCGTTATCTTAGCAGTAGGACAGATATTGGGTATTGTAGGGGCTACTTACTTGCCGGCACCCCTCATTTTGGGATTAAGCGGGTTAGGTACAGTGTTGGTATGGGGAGGATGGCTGTATTATAATGATCGCCAGTTGTTCATGCTGGCGCTTTTTCTCGTTTCTTGGACTTTCGGAGCTGTTCATTATATTTGGCTGGATGGACGTAATAACTCTGAGCTGACGCAGGTTTTGGGTTTAAATTCGGCGCCGACAAGTAGTAAGGAGCAAACCTATCAAGTGTTGATTTCCGGGGAAATAGGTTCGCCGCCGCTGGTGGATGGGGATCAAGTTCGCTTCCGTTTAGTGGTAGAGGAGCTATCCCAACAAGGAGAACCTGTGCTAGCGATCCAGAATGAAGAAGTGATGGTGTGGGTGCGTTTGCAAGGACAAGAGGAGCAAGAGAAAGTGTTAGCGTGGAAGCGTGGTTGGAAGGTACAGATGCCACTAGAGCTAAGTCTTCCGTTAGCGGCGACTAATCCAGGTGCGTTTGATTATAAACAATATTTATATCGTCAGCATATCCATTGGATGGGCTCGCATGAGGGGTTAGATGGGATACAGTTAGCGGAAAAGGAAAGTGGACAGTGGCTACAAGCATGGTTTGATGAGCAACGGTCACGGTTTAGTGCCCGCATCGAGTCACTATTTCCTGAACAGATAGCAGGTCTAGTAAAGGGAATGCTGTTAGGACTACGTACGGAAGTGCCATATGAAATTGAAGAGGACTTTAAACGGTTGGGATTGGTACATATTCTGGCTATATCTGGACTCCATGTGGGGGTGCTGGTTGCCTGTATCTATTCGAGCTTAAAATGGATAGGGATGATAAGAGAGGTTGCGGCAGGAGTAACACTCATGTTACTTCCTGTTTATGTGTTGTTGACGGGCGCTGGTATTCCCGTGGTGCGCGCCGCCATTATGGCAGGGATGATGCTCGTAGCAGTGATATTTCGTAAGTACACCGATTCCCTTTCTTTTTTAGCACTGGCATCTCTATGTATTCTGTTATGTAATCCGTATGCTCTTTTCACAGCAGGTTACCAACTCTCCTTTGTGCTTACGTGGGCCTTAGTTGTAGGCGTGTCCCCTTTACGTCGCTTGCTACTCGCTCCAAAATGGATATCAGCAGTGATGGCGGTTACGATCATTGCACAACTAGCCTCTTTTCCCTTAGCTATTCTGCACTTTCACCAATATTCGCTCCTGTCTGCTGTGAGTAATTTCTTGCTTGTGCCTATTATCAGTTTGATCGTTATTCCAGGTGCTTTCCTATCACTTCTGCTCTCCGCCTTTCCTCTAGGTGAGGTGTTTGCTTTTTTACCTAGTTGGATTGTTTCGACGGTCTTAACCTACCTACTCGCACTGACAGAAGTTATTTCCCAATGGCGTTTCCTACACTGGTCATGGCGTCCTCCCTCTTTATGGTGGATTTCGCTTTATGGATTGATATGTGTCTTAGTTTTTCTAGTTGAAACCAGTGTAATGAAGAGTCGCTGGCGCGCACGGATCGTTAGTTATTCCCTTTTTTTACTCGTGTGTGGTTATGCTGTCCATCCATGGGGAACAGAATCTCTACGAGTTACGTTTCTTGATGTGGGGCAAGGAGATGCGATTGTGATTGAAACTCCGGTGGGGTATACGATGCTGATTGATGGAGGAGGGGTGTTGCCTTTTCAGAAAGAGAAGTGGCAAGAGCGACGGAGACCGCAAGACCCTGGACAAAGTGTAGTTGTTCCTTATCTAACTTATCGTGGTGTACGCCAACTTGATCTTATTGTGCTCACCCATGGAGATCAAGATCATATGGGCGGTGTTTTTGCTGTGATGGATCGTTTTCCAGTTAAACACGTTCTCTATGGTGGCGGACTGGATGAATCGCCGGAAGGGATTACCTTGCTTCATCAATTACATGAGCAGGGAAGTCGTGTGGAAATGGCTACAGACGGGCAAAGTCAAGAGGTGGAAGAGGGAATAACGTGGACGATTCTTCATCCGTCGGCTACAGAGGGGATAGAACAGAAAGGAAGAAACGATGCTTCTGTAGTACTGTATCTGCAAGCATATGGGTATCAGTTGCTCTTTACAGGTGATATTGAAGCAGAGGGGGAAGAAGAGATCGTGACAAAGTGGGAATTGACGGCTGTTGACGTGTTAAAAGTGGCGCATCATGGGAGCCGAACTTCATCGACATCCTTGTTTATGAAGAGAGTGAAACCACAGGTGGCGATTATTTCAGCAGGACGAAAGAATCGTTACGGTCACCCTGCACCAGAAGTGGTAGAAAGAATTGAAACAGAAGGGAGCACCCTTTTTCGTACGGATGAACACGGTGCGATTACCATACTTATATCAGAGCAAGGCATGTTAATTGAAACGATGAGGTAGGTGGTAAGTAAGAATGATAAAATGATAGAGAGGGGCTAAAGAAGATCAACATGATCCATTAAAAGCTAGTGAGGTTATGGAGATATAATCCCTACAGATAACATCATTTTAGCCAAATGAGAAAAAGTGGACGCAACTTTATACAATGATCTTACGTCTAAAAAGATAGGAGGGATGGCTAGTGGAGGAGGTGAATCGGGTAGAACGGGCACAAGGGGATCGAGCGGCACTGATTCAATTATTGCGCGATCTGGAAACCCCCTTGTATCAAACAGCTTTTTATTTGATGGGGAATGAACATGATGCTAGGGATGCGACGCAAGAAGCACTATTACGTATCTATAAAAACATTCATACTTTCAAAGGTGAATCCAAGCTGGAAACCTGGGCCCAACGTATCGTGTCTAATATCTGTATGGATACTTTTCGCCGTCGTAAAAAGAGTGTACCTCTCTTAGAGGAAGTAGAGCCTGTTGATGCTCGAGCCTGGATGGAGATGGAACGAACGGACGTCACACAAGATTTGCAAGCTGCCATCAATCGGTTACCTGATCCGCAAAGGGTTATTGTCGTTCTGCGGCATGTGCAAGATTATAGCTATCAAGAAATTGCAAATACCTTGGATCTTCCATTAAATACAGTGAAGTCGCATTTGTTCCGAGCACGCAATCAGTTAAAAGAGTGGCTTTCCAATTATAATGAGGGAGGTGGAAAGCATGAAGTGCGATAAGGCAAGAGATGCGCTCCAGCTCCGCCTGGATGGAATGTTATTGGCACAAGAAGACGCAGAATTGCAGTCACATTTGGCACATTGTCCTTCTTGTCGCAACGAGGATGAAAAACTAAAAAATCTAGCAGAAGCTTTTTCTACACTGCCACCTGTGCAACTCACTCATAGTATAGTAGATCAGTTGATTCCTCAGTTAGAGGACGAAGGGCAGCATATCGAAAAGACGAGCCAGCAGAAGCCATCTTTTTTTGTTAGACAGAAAAAGTGGTGGATTAGTGGAGGTGTGGCCGCGATGTTTCTCTTTAGCTTTTTCTTCTGGCAGGGTGAGGGTGGTGCCCCTGAAAACGCGAGTATAGAGGAATCACAGTCGGATATCTCTATGTTTCAGGAAAATGGGGGGCAGTCGGAAGATGACCCAGCTGTGAGTGGATTTTCAGATGAGGAGAAAAAAGAGAACAACGGTGGAGAAGAATCAAAAGGTACGGCTACACAGGAAGAAGTACAGATTATTTATTCTCCCGATCGCCAGTATAGGGCAGTCGTCGGTGCACGTGCGTTGCAGGTGTTGACGGAGGAGGGAGACGTATACTTTCAATCCTCAAAGTGGGGAATCAATCAACAGGCGAAGGTAAACTGGGAGACAACAGCAGAATTAACGATACAAATTTATCCGCGTGTAGATGATATCTCACAGATGCAACCAATAGAGACACGAGTGGTTAATATTGAGGAAAAAACAGAAAAAGTGGAGTAATAAGAGTGCCCTACCTGAAACTGAGGTGGGGTAGTGCTTTTTGCATGCAAGGGATACAATAGTTTTGACGGAAATAGATGAAGTGAGAGGGTGAACTGGACGTGTCGCAAAGATTGAAGCAATCTATACAGCGAGGGAAGATCGCACCGGTTTATCTTTTCTATGGAAGTGAGCCTTTTTTGATTGAAGAAGCGTGTCGCGTCCTGAAGGAAGGAGCCTTACCAGAAGAAGAACCAGCCTTTCATCTAGTGGAGCGAGATCTGGAAGAAGAGAGCATCCAAGTGTTGATTCAAGAAGCTCAGACTCCATCGTTTTTTGGAGGGCGTCGGGTGATTATCGGTCGGAATGCACGTTTCTTAACTACCTCAAACAAAAAAGCAAAGGTTGAGCATGATATAGAAATATTGCATGAATATATTCAACATCCCTTTATAGATAATGTAGTGGTGCTCACCGTGCCTGTAGATAAATTAGATCAGCGTAAAAAAGTAGTAAAGTCATTGTTAAAAGAGGCGGATGTACATCCATTTCCTCCATTGGAAGGGCGGGAGCTCTTACAGTGGGTGGAGCAACGCTTACAGTTGAGAGGTAAGCGGGCTACGATGGATACACTGAAACGGTTAGTAACCTGGGCTGGAAAAGACCTCTTACTTTTAGATAATGAATGTGAAAAGCTGAGCACCTATGCAGGGGTAGAAGAGGAGATTACGGCGGGGATGGTGCAGGAGCTCGTGCCTCGTACGCTGGAAGAAGATATTTTTAAATTGGTAAATAGTGTAGGGAATCGTAGAGGGAAAGAGGCATTATCCATTCTTGATGATCTATTGCTTAATCGCGAAGAACCTCTGCGCATCTTGGTGCTTTTGACTAAGCAGATTCGTTTAATAATGCAGGTGAAGGTATTAGCAGTTCATGGATTGACAGATAAAGAGATTGCTACACAACTAAGTGCGCACCCTTATCCAGTTAAATTGGCGCGTAAACAAGGGGAATCCTTTACAGTGGAAGCATTGCAAGTTCTGTTGCAACAAGCGATAGAAACCGATGTAGCTATTAAATCAGGTCGCCTTGAAAAAAGTTTTGCCTTACAGCGACTGATCTTATGTGATATGTATCCTGCTAGATAAGAAAAAGCCGCTTATGTGTTAGAAGCGGCTTTTTCCGCTAGTTGAAGCTGCCTTCGTACTTGGACAAATTGAATATACATCGCCATGCGCCATGGAAGGAGCATGCCAAAAGCAAGGAGAAAAAAGACGGAGCCGGTCTGTGCGATGGAGATATGTGCTTCTACATAACTATGAAGTGCCATCCGGATGATAAGCAGTGCGAGGAGAATGACTACAAATGCTTTGGAACGGGCAAGGTAGATATCGCCCTCGCGAATCTCTATATTGGAAGTGCGAATGAGTGGATAGGCGAAAAAAATCATCCCGGTGGTAAAAGAGATCAATGCCCATGAGAGAGGGATGTGTGTAAAGGGAAAGAGAAACATAAAAAAGCCCGTGCTCATTCCCAAGGGAGGAAGCAGAATCTTTTTTGCGCTTATCGGTTTTTTTGCAGATCTAAGTCGAACGACAGCCGCCGCACCTGCCATCATAATGGCAACAATTGTAGCTACATAAGGTAGATAGGGATGTAACGCGATCACTGTGGTTCACTCCGTTCGTAAAATACATACGTCTTTCCCCCATTCTAACACAATCCCTAGTGTAAGCGAACGAGCTTGCATCCAAGTGACAAGCATTGTATGATGGTAATACTAATCGGGCAAACGAGACATAACTGACATGCGCAGAAGAAGAAGAGTAGCACGATACGGACTGTTCAGAGAGTTGGCGGTAGGTGCAAGCCAATCAGTCGGTTGTGTGAATGGGCTTTGGAGCTGTTGCCGCTATAGTTACGGATAATAACTGTAGAAGTAACCGGTACTAACCGTTATTTAGTAAAGCGCATCAGGATACTGATGAAGCAGGGTGGTACCGCGGGTAATCTCGTCCCTTCTCTTATGGAGGGGCGGGATTTTTTCGTGTCAGTGACAAACATAAAGGAGGAAGTAGTCAGATGAAACGAATTTTTTCGGGTAGTCAACCGACCGGGAATTTACATCTAGGAAATTACCTTGGAGCGATTAAGCAATATATTAAATACCAGGAAGAGGGGGATGGATTTTTCTGCGTGGTAGATTTGCATGCGCTTACCCTTCCGCAAGATCCTGAGGCGCTGCGAAAAAAAACGATGGAACTGGCGACACTTTATGTGGCGGCAGGGCTTGATCCAAATAAAGCAACTCTTTTTATTCAGTCGCATGTGCCTGCACATGCAGAAGGTGCATGGTTATTGCAATGCATCGCACGTATGGGTGAACTTAACCGGATGGTGCAATTCAAAGAGAAAGGAAAAGGAGAGGAGACGGCTGGAGTGGGGCTTTTCACCTATCCTATTTTACAAGCGGCAGACATCTTATTGTACGATGCGGATATTGTTCCTGTGGGCGAGGATCAGAAGCAGCACATCGAATTGACACGCGATCTAGCGGAGCGCTTTAATCATCGTTTCGGTGAGGTGTTAAAAGTGCCTGTACCGATGATTCCCGAGCAGGGAGCGCGCATCATGGGTTTAGATAACCCTGAAAAGAAGATGAGCAAAAGTGCGGAAAGCGCAAGCAATTATATAACCTTATTGGAAGATCCGAAATCGATCATGAAAAAGTTGAAGCGTGCGGTGACGGACTCAGAGAACGTGGTTCGTTATGATCGTGAGCAAAAGCCAGGAGTCAGCAATCTCCTTGAGATTCACAGTTTGCTGTCTGGAGAGTCGATTTCTGCTTTAGAAGAAAAATATAGCGATGCAGGCTATGGGAAGTTGAAGATTGAAACAGCAGAAGTGATTATTGATCATCTTACACCTGTTCGTGAGCGTTATAAAAAATTAGTAGAGACGGGGGAGATCGAAGAGATCTTGATAACAGGTGCCAAAAGAGCGCAAGAGGTAACAGGAGGAGTGTTAGAGCGGATGCGTTCTGCGATGGGCTTAGTCTCACCTTATCGGAAATAGTAAAAGAGGCGGACGAAAAATGTCCGCCTCTTTTAAATGCTCCAGTGTAAGGTTAAGAATAGCGCATCCAAACAATGATTTATAAGTAAAGTCTGAATAATCATTTGATTACATATACGTGAGCAAGGTAGTGACATATAATGAAGTGAAGAACGAAAGGGGAGTGAAAAAGATGAAGGCAGTTTATTGTGATCGGTATGGACCTCCTGCGGTTTTAGAGCTGAAAGAGGTTCAAAAACCGACACCAGAAGGAAAGGAGGTACTAATTCGCATTTATGCTACGGCTGTCTCCTCGGGGGATACACGCATTCGGAGCGGTTTACGTGCGCGCCTTCCACTGTGGCCGTTTTCGAAGTTGGCAATTGGGTGGAGGAGACCGAAAAATCCGATTCTGGGGATGTGTTTCGCAGGTGAAGTGGAAGCGATTGGAGAGAACGTGACGCGGTTTCGTGTTGGTGATCAAGTATATGGTTCATGTGGGAAAACGTATGCAGAATATATTCAAGTGTCAGAGGAGCGTGCTATTGCACGTAAACCTGCTAATCTTTCATATGCTGAGGTAGCAGGCATTCCCTTTGGGGCGATTTCAGCGCTTCATTTCTTAAAAAATCAAGGGAAAATTAGTGAGGGACAGCAGGTGTTAATCTATGGAGCCTCAGGGAGTGTCGGTACATATGCGATTCAATTGGCGAAGTATTTTGGTGCGGAAGTGACAGCGGTATGTAGTGGTGCCAATGCGGAACTGGTAAAGTCCTTGGAGGCAGATCACGTTTGGGACTACACCTGTGATGATATTACTCTGACGGACCGTACATACGATATCATTTTTGATACGGTGGGCAAAACAACGTACTCTTCTTATAAAGCATTATTAAAAGAGAATGGACGCTATCTCCTCGCTGTCTTTGATTTCCCCCAAGTAGCATTGATGCTGTGGACATCGCTTATGGGAAAGAAAAAAGTGATGGGCGGAATAGCAGACAGCAAGGTGGAACATCTCGATTTTCTGCGAGATTTGATGGAGTCAGAGAAGTTAAAGCCTGTTATCGATCGACACTACCAATTAGAAGAGATTGTGGAGGCACATCAATACGTCGATTTGGGCCATAAGAAAGGCGATGTGATTATTGATGTGGTGCAATCATAACGTCCCAACTAAAAAAGCGACCCGTGCGGGTCGTTTTTTAGTTTTAGAGGCTGTTAAGTTTTTGCGTTAAGCGGGACTTTTGGCGAGCAGCTGTATTTTTGTGCAACAAGCCTTTGGTCACCCCTTTGTCCAATTTGCGAAGTGCATCTTGTAGCAAAGGTTGTGCTTGCTCTTTATCTTGCTTTTCAACGGCAACCAAGAACTTCTTCACGGAAGTGCGCAGAGCCGACTTTTGCATAGCACGGTGTTCGCGACGTTTTTCGTTGATTTTAGTCCGTTTGATGGCAGATTTAATGTTTGGCATTAGGTTTCACCTCCTAAGAAGCAAAAAACTTCTTCAATCCGATCGATTTCCTAATCGAACAACACCCTGCATTCTACCATGTGAACGAAGAAAACGCAAGATGGGAATAAAATTGAGGGCATATTGGAAAAAATGGGGAGGAAGGTGTAAGTAGTAGGGACTGGGGGTTTCAACATGGCAAAGGAAGAACAGATGCAAGGAGCTTTAAGTAACTTGGAGGATTATTCGATCCGTACCGATCTCGCCCGTGAAGCACATGATATGGCTTCACAAAGAGAGTCTGATGAAAGTGGAATACAAGGGATTGAAAATGAAGAATATGAACAGGACGGTATTATTACGAGTTGGATTCGCATTGAAGAAGGGAATGCAGCTGATCGATTGGGAAAAATGCCAGGCACATATCTAACTTTGGAGGTTCCTGGCTTGCGTAGTAAGGATTCAAATCTGCAAAAACGGGTGACGGCTCATTTTGCTCAAACCTTTGCTCAATTCTTGACGGAGTGCCAGATCGCGCCGAATGCTTCTTGTTTGGTCGTAGGGTTAGGGAATCGCAATGTGACGGCAGATGCGTTAGGTCCCTTTGTGGTGAAACACTTAATGGTAACCCGTCATCTGTTTGAATTGATGCCGGAGCAAGTGGAGCAGGGTTATCGTCCGGTCAGTGCAATCGCCCCCGGTGTATTGGGAACGACAGGCGTGGAGACAAGTGAAATTATTCATGGATTGGTAGAAAAGTGTAAACCTGACTTCATCGTTGCGATTGATGCACTTGCCTCTCGTGCTCTCAGCCGAGTGTATACAACAATTCAAATTGCAGATACAGGGATAAATCCTGGTTCGGGTGTGGGAAACAAACGAAAGGGCTTAACGAAGGAGACGTTGGGTATACCTGTGATCGCTATTGGTATTCCAACAGTGGTAGATGCGGTTACTATTACTCATGATACGATCGACTTCATTCTGGCACATCTACAGCGACAAGTATCTAACGAGAAGCCGACTAATCCCCTTGATCCATTAAATCGTGCCACAGTGCGTGAACTACAAGGAATGACAGTGGATGAGACGACACGCAATAACTACTTGGGTCTAATGGGAGGGTTAGAAGAGAATGAGAAGCGTGCACTCATTCATGAAGTACTAAGTCCGTTAGGTCAAAACTTGATTGTTACACCGAAAGAAGTAGATGATTTTATCGGTGATATGGCACAACTGATCGCAAGCGGTCTTAATTGTGCTTTGCATGAAGCTGTCACGATGGATAATGTAGCCGCTCATTCTCACTAAAACCTTTAGCTGATCGGTTCTACTCTATCTTTCATTTACATAGGCTCTTTTTAAGAGATATGAAAGAGAAAGAGGGGAATGAACCATGAGTAGTGGGAGCCGAGGTAGTCGCTTTACTGAAGTAAATTTGGCCAAGCCTCGGGCAAGACAAATCATGGTAATCATCATACTGGCAATGGTATGTGTCTTGATGATAAGCGGCTTAGTAGCGATGGCAGAAGCAGAGCGAAGCGTTACAGGGATCCACTTGGGTAGGGTGACGTCTCAGTTGTCCGTGCAATCGCTGATGATGGTAATGGGAAGAGAAGTTCCATACCTAGGAATAACAGAAGAGGCAGCGCAGCAGGAAGGGATATTTTCACAGGTAATTTTTGAACTGATTACTAGTGTGAATCCAGAAGATCCACGCACTTTTTTGGGAGGAGAGCTTCCTGGCTTTGCCCTGTTCGATACAGAAATTGTGGTGGCAGGAGAAGGGGTGGATTACACGTCGGTTCCGATGGAATCTGCGCCACCTGCAGCTGTGGAGGAGAAGTTGGCAACAAGCGATACGGGGGAAACGGCGAAGGCGAGCAATGAGCAAAAAAAGACAGACAAGCCTGTTGTTACTGGCAAAAAGCGGGTGTTTATATACCATACACATTATAGCGAATCGTACCTGCCGCAACTGAAGACGAAGAAAAAACCGAATGAAGCGTACGACGCGAAGACCAATATAACGATGGTGGGTAAACGGTTTGCCAAGGAGCTAGCCGAATTGGGAATCGGAGCAGAAGTATCGGATACGCAATATAAAGTAGGTTGGAATCAGCTTTATGGAGCCTCACGCGAATCTGTTGTACAAGCGATGAAAAGCGAAGATGATTTACAGTATTTTATCGACATTCATCGTGACTCTCAGCGCCGAGATAAAACCACGATAAAAATTAAAGAGAAGTCATATGCTCGTATAGCATTTGTGATTGGAACAGCACATAAGAATTGGCAGAAAAATGAAGCGTTTGCCCTGCAGTTACACAAGAAATTGGACGAACTCTATCCGGGATTATCTAAAGGAGTCTTTCGCAAGAGTCGCGCTATGGGCAACGGCGAGTACAATCAATCCCTCTCTGCTAAAGCCGTATTGGTTGAAGTGGGCGGTGTAGACAATACGATGGAAGAGGCGTATCGAACCTCGGAGGCATTAGCCAATGTGTTGGCTGAAATTCATTTTGAAGCGACGCCAGTAGATGCAAAACCTAGTGATTGAGGAGATGACAAGAAGATGAAATATACTGGACAAGTAACCTTGCTCCTGCTCGTACTCCTCTTTGGCATATTTCTAGGAATAGATACGGCAGAAGATAGCATTCAGGAGATGCAGGGGCAGGAGGGCGCTTCGCAAGCATTGGAGATTCGTCCTGAAGATGGATGGGTAGAGATAGAGGTTTTGGGCGAAGAGTTTACGACAGAGTATCCAGTGGACAAGATTAACATTCGAGCGGTCGAAACATTGAAACAGGAAGCAAGCGAGGCGACGATTGGTCCCTCTTCCAATCAATTGGCAATATGGGGAAATCAAGTGGGGACAGGTTTAGAAGAAGGGGCTCGTACCACGCTGGTCAAGATCCTCTCTATTTTTAAAAAAGAGAATCAACAAGAAGAGGAGCCAGCGGAGTATCAACCTGTTTCTCCTTTTGAACCAGGAGAACGGTAAAAGAAAATCTGAGGAGGAGCGACGTCTATTTTCCTTGACATCGTTCCTCTTTCTTATTATGGTTATTGTAGATAATCTTTATCTATATTTGTGTTGATTGGATCGATGATGATGCGAATGAAATCGGGTATGGAACATGCTATGTATACGTTAGCACTTCTTGCTAAAATTCCGAGTAGAACAAGTTTAAGTGCAGAAGCTCTTAGTACGAGGCTGTCTGTTTCCACATCTTATTTTAAAAAGGGGATGAGACAGCTCGTAACTGCAGATTTAGTTCGTTCTACACCAGGGGTAGGTGGCGGGTTTTCGCTTGCACGTCCTGCTTCTCAAATTACGATGCTAGAAGTGTATCAAGCGGTTGAGGGGAAGGGATCCCTTTATCGAGCAGAGGGTGTGAAGGATCGCTTTTTTTCATGTGAATCGATGGCAGACGGGAGCGATTGTACTTTTGCCAGGTTGATGGCACGAGCAGAAGCTGCATGGGTTCAGGTATTGGAAGAAGAGACGTTAGCAAAGATGGTAACGGAGATGGAAACAAATTGTTCACCACAGCAGTTGCGCGACTTGGAGAGATGGATACAGACACAGATAAAATAGAGGGAGAATGAAAAATGGAAACCAAAAACAAAGTAATCAAATTAGCTGAACCTGTGCAGATAGGGGCATGGCAATTACAGAGTCGGACTGCGATGGCACCGATGACACGTTGTTTTGCTGATGATGACACGGGAGTTGTTGGGGAAGATATCGTGCAATATTATCGCAAGCGAGCAGCAGATGGGATTGGACTGATCATTACAGAGGGAACACTAGTAAGTCCTCGTGGTAAAGGGAATCCAGGGATTCCTGGACTTTACACGCAGGAGCAAACGAATTCGTGGAAGCGGGTTACAGATGCGGTACATGAAGAAGGAGGCACAATTATCGCACAGTTATGGCATGTTGGGCGTGCCTCGCATCGGGACTTATTAGAGGGGATGTTACCACAATCTGCTTCCGCTATTGGTATAGACGGAAAAGTAAGTCGTTTTGGTAAGCCATATGATGTTCCCGAAGAGATGAGTAAAGAAGAGATTGATAACGTGATTGCACAGTACGCACAAGCGGCTAGAAACGCTTTGGAAGCCGGTTTTGACGGTGTTGAAATTCATGGAGCGCATGGGTATTTGATTGATCAGTTTAATAGTGATATTTCCAACACACGCACGGATGAGTACGGAGGAGATCTTGCTAATCGTCTTACCTTTATGAAGAGGGTATTGCGCGCTGTCATAGATGTTGTAGGTACAGAGCGCACATTGATTCGCTTCTCTGCACTGAAAATAGACCAGTTGGATTATATGTGGGAAGACCCTGAGACAGCAATTCGCACCTTTATTGAGGCTTTTCATGAAGTGGGCGTGACGATGATTCATCCCTCAACGATGGACTATACACAAGTTATAGCAGATGGAAAAACCTTGCATGAACTCGTGCGTAAACATTGGAAGGGAACCGTTATAGGAGTAGGTGGGTTGGATCCTCTTACAGCAGAAGATGGATTGCGTGCAGGAACTATGGATGTGGCTGCATTTGGGCGTCCTCTGATAGCCAATCCTGACTATCTCCAGCGTATAAAAAACGGTAAAGACCTGGTAGAATACGATGCAAAGCAGCATTTGACTACGTTAATATAAAGGAAATGATAAAACCGCCCAAAAGAAGAACCTGGTATACCACCGGGTTCTTCTTTTGGATATGCTCCCTTTTTCATAATGGCTGGTTAAGAAGGACGAGAATAGGAAGTGGACAATGGTTCATCTATTGTTTACTTGTATCTCGTTTTACGTACTCGTCTCGCCCCCATTGCTGACACCCCTTGGTCCCCGCGGTCCGCGTGGACCTCTTCTTCCCCGGGGTCCACGTGCACCATCAGCTCCTGTAGGTCCTGTCGCTCCGGTGGGTCCGGTTGCCCCTGTCGCTCCGGTGGGCCCAGTTATCCCTTCAGAAGGTTCCGGTCCCACTTTCAACACGAAGGCATCTTGCCCACCTGCTAAAGCATTTTGAAAGGCGAGGGAGGTGGTGGGGAAGTCACTTGATGTAGTAAAGCCGGTCAGATATGCATCATCTTCGTCATCAACAGTGATTGCGGCCCCGTTTTCTTCTCCTACTCCCCCTAGATAGGAGGAGTAGGAGATCCCTTGTCCCGAATAACTTACTTGTGTGACAAATGCAGCGGGAATCCCGCCTATGCTATCTTGAAACGCATCAGAGGTGACAGGGAAGTTCGTAGATAAAGTTTGTCCTGTTACCCAGGCTTCTCCGAAGGAGTCAACGGCTATGCCGTTACCAATATCGGTGTCGCCACCTCCGAGGAAGGTGGAGTAGGTTAGTGCAGTCCCACCCTTATTAAATTTAGTGACGAAGGCATCTCCGGGGGGTGTACCTGGGAATACCACCAGTGTTTGTTGGAACGCATTGATGGTGATAGGAAAGTCGGTTGAAGCAGTTTGTCCAGTGACATAAGCATTATTTGCACCGTCGAGATCGATTGCTTGACCTTCCTCAGCCTCACTCCCTCCTAAATACGAAGAATAGATGGGGGTGCTGCCTGCAGCATTTAATTTAGCGACAAACGCATCGCTAGGTCCGTTGAGCATCCCCTGAAAGGCTCCGGTAGAAGTAGGAAAATTAGTAGAAGTCGTTTGTCCAGTAATATATGCTTGACCGGACAGATCGAGGGCAATTCCGTTTCCTGATTCTAGTCCTGCTCCCCCGAAATAGGTAGAATAGAGGAGCGAGCTACCAGTGGCATTAAATTTTGTGACTATTGCATCCGTTGAACCTTTGAGTACTGTTTGGAAAGCTCCGGAGGTGATGGGAAAGGAAGTAGAGCTGGTTGAACCGACGATATAGGCAAGTGTGCTTGCGTCCACATCAATTCCGAGGCCGAGTGTTTCGCCAAGGGAACCAACTCCAGCTCCACCTAAATAGGAAGAGTAGAGAAGGGAGGATCCTGTTGGGTTTAATTTGGTGATGAACGCATTAATTGTACCTAGCAGCATGGTTTGAAAAGCTCCACTTGTGATGGGGAAATTAGTAGAAGAGGTGGAACCTACTACATAAGCGTTATTGCTTATATCGACAGCCACATCTGCAGCGTCTTCCAATCCTCCCCCCGGGGCAGGTGTTCCTCCGAGGTAGGTAGAGTAGATCAGGGATGTGCCCGCCGGATTTAACTTTGTTACATAGGCATTGGGGGACCCGGAGATAGTAGTCTGAAACGAACCAGAGGTGATAGGGAAGTTGGTGGATGAAGTTTGCCCGACAATATAGGCATTGCCAGTGGTATCGGTTGTAATACCGTTCCCGATATCGGAAGAGCTTCCCCCGAGAAAAGTGGAATAGAAGACGACGGGATCAATGATAAGAGGAGAGGAAACGTCGTAGGCGTCTACTCTAAAGCCGATGGAGTGATCGGAATGAAGCTGGAAGGAAGAAGGGACTGTGATCCTTTTTCCCTCGGTTACTTGATAGCTGAATGGCGCTTGTTC
The DNA here is from genome assembly GCF_024753565.1 of Mechercharimyces sp. CAU 1602. Taxonomy (NCBI): domain Bacteria; kingdom Bacillati; phylum Bacillota; class Bacilli; order Caryophanales; family Thermoactinomycetaceae; genus Mechercharimyces; species Mechercharimyces sp. CAU 1602. Next base: position 459,588 of record NZ_JANTPT010000001.1, read on the forward strand.
GTGAAAGATCCCGCTTGCTGTGCAGATGCTTAAGTCTCCCTCCTCATCGAGAAGAAGATGAGTGTTTCCTCTGTAGGTAAATGCAATATCATCTACGCATGCACCAGGATGAACAACGATATCATATTTGAAGTAGCCCTCTTGTCCTGAGAACAGGAGATCAATTCCCTGCCACACTTCTTTATATATCACAGCGTTATAAGCGCTGGTGTTTTCAGTTAAGGAGTGAATATGTTGGCCTTGAGGTCGGGCAGGTCTACTATCTTTGAAAATAAAGTGCAGACATGTATTTCCTCGATGCGCATAGCGAACTTCCCCGGGAAGAAAGGTTGCTGTGAGGTTTTTATCCTTTCCGATAAAGCAGGAAGGGTGTTTTGTTCCCATGCTTACCTTGTGAAAGAGAAGTGGACAATCTAAAAGTACCTTATGTTTCAATGAACTCCCTCCATGAACGCAATTTTCATACAGTATGGAATCACAGTGACTTTGGTGACATGGTCAGCGTTTATACGCGATGGTTTTCATTTCTGTTTTGAACAAATGGAATCAGGTGGACAGCTCCCCGTTTCCGCTTCCACGGATTCCCCGCGGTCCCCGAGGACCTCGTCTTCCTCTCGGCCCGCGTGCACCATCAGCACCATCTGGTCCACTTGGCCCAGTTGCGCCAGTTGGACCCAGTGCGCCCGTAGCACCAGTTGCTCCTGTAACGATAAACCTTCCCACTTTTGCGACAAAAGCATCTTGAGAGCCTGCTATACGGGGTTGAAAGGCTTGGAAGGTGGTAGGTAAATCCGCAGAAATTGTTTCACCGATAATGTACACATTGCCAAAAGAGTCGACAGCAACATCCACCCCACTGTCAGCGGATGTGCCGCCTAGATAGGAAGAAAAGCAGATACCATCCCCAGAAAAGCTCATTTGAGTGAGAAAAGCATCATTTCCTAGCCCTATTAAACTATCTTGAAAGGCATCGGAAGTGGTAGGAAAGTCTATTGAGTCAGTGAAACCAGTTACCCATGCTTTTCCGAATGAATCAACAGCAATCCCACACCCACCGTCTTGAAGGCTCCCCCCGAGATAGGTAGAATAGAGGAGTTCACTTCCTGTATTGTTTACTTTACTGACAAAGGCACTTGATAGTGTTGCACTAGTTTGAAAAGCATTCGCAGTTACAGGGAAGCTGGTGGAGGAGATCGTTTCCCCGGTGACATAAGCATTTTCGGCTATATCTACAGCGATAGATAACCCTTCTTCTGAACTTGCCCCGCCTAAGTAGGTAGAGTAGAGAAGAGAAGAGCCGGCTTCGTTTAGTTTAGAAACAAAAGCGTCTGCCGGACCTCGCCGAGTGAGCTGAAAGGCACTAGCGCTGGTGGGAAAATTGGTCGAAGTCGTTTGGCCGGTCACGTAAGCTTGATTGGAGGCATCTACAGCGATTCCATTTCCGCTTTCATCTTCACTACCTCCGAGAAAAGTGGAGTAGACGAGAGCAGAGCCGAAGGGATTTAGTTTGGTGATAAAGGCGTCGCTTGTTCCACGAAGAATGGTTTGAAAGGCGCCGCTCGTTATGGGATAGCTGGACGTGTCGGTAGTGCCTACGATATATGCTTGGTTGCTGCCATCAAGAGCGATATCCTCTCCGGTACTGCTACTACCGGTGCTTCCTCCGAGAAAGGTAGAGTAGAGAAGCGAAGACCCACTTGCATTTATTTTACTGACAAAGGCATTGAAAGTTCCTCCAGTAGTGATGGTTTGAAAAGCAGCTGAGGTGATGGGGAAGTTGGTGGAGATAGTAAATCCGGTGATATAAGCGTTATTCTCGCTATCGACAGCGATGCCGTTTCCTTCATCAGTCATACTTCCCCCAAGAAAGGTGGAGTAAAGAAGGGAAGTGCCAGCAGGGTTAATTTTGCTTATGAAAGCATCGGATTCCCCATTTTTCAGGGTTTGAAATGCCCCGCTGGTAACAGGGAAATCGGTTGCACTGGTCGTACCAGTAACGTAGGCATTACCTAAACTATCTGTGATAATCCCTCCGCCTAAGTTTTGACCACTCGCCCCTCCGAGGTAGGAAACATAAAAGACAATTGGATCAATGATGAGAGGGTGCTTTTGACTATATTCACCGACATCAAATTGGACCTGATTATTTGAGGTGAGTCGAAAAGAGGTGGGAATGTAGTATGGCTGACCGTCAATCCATTGATAGCTGACGGGTTTCTTCTCTTTCCATACCCCGTGCAGGCTGCAGATGCATAAGTCTCCGTTCGCACACAGATCAAGTTCATTTTCGCTGTTATAGACAAATGAAATCTGTTTAGTGGAGGCGCCGGGCTGGATGATAAGATCATATTTACAGTAGTGTTCATCTGAATAAAAGATGAGGTCAATTCCTTGCCAGAGGTTGGAGTAGACCACTTGACGGTAAAGAAGAGGGGCGTCTAAGTGGTTTGTGACTATTAAGGGCTTTTCCCCTCGGATGGTCGCAGTCGCATTTGTCTGTTGAAAGTGAAGTGACACCTGATCTCTTCCTCGATGGGAATAGCGGATATGATCGGGATACAAGTTGTAACGTATACCTGCATGTTCCCCATGAAAACCCTCTTGGTTTGTATACTGGATAAAAGCAGGGTAATTATCTGTTGATCGTACCTTCATGTTTAACCCTCCCTGATTAGATAGTAAGAATCTTATCACTATACTTAGAGTGACAAGATTCTTCATTATTATATGACTATAAAGAGAGTTCTCCTCCACCTCCCTGCACCCCACGGGGGCCCCGTGGTCCGCGCGGGCCTCGTCTTCCACGTGGACCACGAGCGCCACTGTCGCCGGTCGCTCCTGTTGGTCCCGTCGCTCCGGATGGACCAGTCGGACCGGTTGCGCCGACAGCGGTAAGTGGACCTATCTTTGCAACAAAGGCATCGGTGCTTGATGCACCTGATGAGGTTTGAAAAGCTTGGGAAGTAGTAGGGAAGTTATTAGACATGGTATCTCCAGTAAAGTAGGCAATGTTTTGGGAGTCGACGGCGGCATCTTGCCCTTGATCCGGAGCAGAACCACCTAGATAGGAAGAGAAACAGATTCCTTGACCGGAGTAGCTCATCTGTGTGATAAAGACATCGAATGCTCCAGCGTTACTATCTTGGAACGCATCGGAGGTAAGCGGGAAATCAACGGACAAGGTCACTCCTGTTACCCAGGCTTTGCCGAAGGAATCGACAGCAATTCCAAACCCTTGATCAATACTGCTTCCTCCAAGATAAGTGGAATAGATGGGGGCAGTGCCGGTCGCATTCAGCTTGGTAACAAAGGCATCGATTGAACTTCCGATCGTTTGAAAGGCGTTGTTAGTGACAGGAAAGCTGGTGAAGGAGGAGGTTTGTCCTGTCACATAAGCATTGCCAGCCTCGTCTAGATCAATACCGGCACCACTTTCAACTGTTGCTCCCCCAAGATAGGTGGAATAGAGAAGAGAGCTACCGGTGGCATTAAACTTGGTGATAAAGGCATCCGATGATCCCCTTAACGTAAGTTGAAAGGCGCCGGAGGTGGTGGGGAAATTAGTCGATTCAGTCTCCCCGCAGATATACGCTTGGTTACTGGCATCCAATGCGATGCCGTTGCCCTGATCTGTGTCACTTCCCCCTAAGAGGGTGGAATAGATAAGTGCAGACCCGGCGGCATTGAGTTGGGTGACGAACGCGTCCGCTGTCCCTCCCCCAAAGAGGGTTTGAAACGCTCCCGTAGTAGTGGGATAACTTCCTGTGTTTGTATCTCCGGAAATATAAGCTTGATTACTAGCATCCACAGCGATGCCCTTACCACCGCTGAAGGTATCGGCGGCACCTCCGATCAGGGTAGAGTAGAGGAGAGAAGAGCCCGTAGGGTTTAATTTGCTGACAAAGGCATTGACCGTTAGGCTTGATGGAGAGAGAGTTTGAAACGCCCCCGACGTAACGGGGAAGTTGGTGGACATAGTGTTGCCTGTGATATAGGCATTATTCGAAGCGTCGATAGCGATCGCGAAGCCTTCATCAATGTTGAACCCACCAAGATAAGTGGAATAGAGGAGAGAGCTGCCGGCGGCATTAAACTTGCTGACAAAAGCGAGTATGCCCTGACGCATGGTTTGAAAGGCACCCGACGTGACAGGGAAATTAGTGGACTCAGTGACTCCTGTCACAAACGCATTGCCGCTCGAATCTACGGTAATGCCTCTACCTTCATCGAGGTCACTCCCACCAAGATAGGTGACGTAAAAAACGACGGGATCGATGAGGAGAGGAAGAGAAGGGTCATACTCCCCGACGGTAAAGCCGAAGGAGTGAGCGGACAGAAGCTGAAAGGAGGTGGGGATGTTGTACTTTTGCCCGTCAATCCATTGGAAGCTGATCGGTTTTTGTTCATACCAGATGCCGTGGGGGGTATAGAGATGGAGATCCCCTTGTTCGGTCAGGGTAAGATCGTCTCCGCCCTCATAGGTGAACTGAATCTGTCCGATATTGGCACCAGGCTGTACAAGCAAGTCATATTTGCTGTGCGTTTGGTTTCCATAAAAGATGAGATCAATGCCGGGCCATACAGTGGAATAGACAACCCTCTCATAGGAAGGCATTGTTTCGGAGGGGAGAAGTTGTGGGCGGAGATCGGTACGTGCCCCCTGGAAATGAAGACTCAGGGGAGGCAGGTTATCTAGGTGATAACGTATTTCCTGTGGGTAAAAGGTAGGGCGGATGCTTGGTCGATCTGTTGGACGTTGTTGTGTAGCAAGGGGGTTTCTGAGCGCTTTCGTCTCTTCAGACAAACGGTGAGCATCGTACAGAGGTTGTTGCCATGACATCATGAATCTCTCCTTATACATGTATGGTTGTTGTTAGCTCTGTAGGTAGCGCGTACGACTAAGGTGGTTAGCGAAAGAATATTTCGATCACCTCGTCAGTAAGCCCAATAATATAGGGATGAAAGATATAATTTTATTTTTAAGTGATGTGTTTTTCTGCATTTTATGTATTTTTGTTGGGGGAGGTGACATATATAAGGGGGTGGGACGCTTCAGAGTGGAATGGGAAGTAGAAAAAAGCCGAAAGAGAGGCTGGGGAATTAGGTAAGGAGATGATGACTCCCTACCTATGGGCACGATGTCTGATGCCTGGAAATTGATTTAAAAAGAGGATGGAAAACGTATGACGAGTAGTTGAATCGTGAGAGCGAATATAATTATGTACTTGTGGTGAAGGTAGACACAGCTGTGATGGCGTTATTAAATACATCATAACTATTCCTTGCTGTTATATTTACGTCAAATAACTCGATCGAGTAAATAATATAAGATCTATTTCTTTCCTTCAGGGGTTTTGACGTGTCACAAAACCCCATAACGACAGGTTCTACAATTTGAATATTACCTGGAAGAGCTGTGGGAGTGACGGTGTTTTCCCGTAATAATATCCATTGCTGAAGTGTTGTCGATCTACCTGAACGAGAAAGTGTTTTTACCAATCTAAAAGATAACTGAATAAAGGAGTGACTACTGTTCCTCATCCTATCCCTCCTTGATGGATTTATTTAATCTCTGAAGAAATGAGTGTGGAAAAGTCCACGTCTGAAATCGTATATGATGTATTAACTAGTTGAACCTCAGCCAACTCAAATGTGTAAAGGAGCGACGTTCCATCAGATGGCGAAGGACGATCGCAAAACTGATAATTGTTTGGTTGATCAGAAGAAAAACTTAAAGGAACAGGTGCTGACACCATGGTTTGGAGTACAAAAGTATTTAATACGATGGATTGACTCGTATCTGCCTTTGATCGTACGAGGTTAAATATGAGTGAAAAACCAAAGTTAAGCCCACTTTGCTCGATACGTACTATTTGCGATAAGTCTACTTTAACTATCGGATTTTTAATATCTGCTACATTCACTGGAACTTGGGCTAACACGATCGGAGGATCGGTTTTCATTAATCCATTCGGAAGGTCTGGGAAGAATGTTTGCCCACACTTCATATAGAGTGATCCTATTTTTTTATTTGATGACATGAAACCACCTGCCTTTACCCAGAGCTTATGCATTACATTGTAACGTATCGTCCATACTTCCGTGTGGGGTTATTCTTTCTTCACAATATGGGAGGGCAGGTGTAAGGGATACAAAAAAATAAGGTTGCCGAGCATCATTTATGCAGATGAAAGAGAAAAATTGAAGCGATAGCAAGGGACTGCTATAATAGGTGGGAGTCTTTGTTCGTTGTTTTGTGCAGGAGGGAAAAGCACATGAGTCATAAGAATCAGCAGTCGAACATCCGCAATTTTTCGATCATCGCTCATATTGATCACGGAAAATCGACATTGGCTGACCGTATATTAGAATTTACTGGTGCACTGTCGGATCGCGAAATGACAAACCAGTATCTTGATACGATGGATTTGGAAAAGGAACGTGGAATTACGATTAAGTTGCAGTCAGTGCGCCTGAACTATAAGGCGAAAGATGGAGAAGAGTATATTTTAAATTTGATTGATACACCGGGGCACGTCGATTTTGCCTATGAGGTTTCCCGTAGTTTGGCTGCCTGTGAAGGTGCATTATTAGTAGTAGATGCGGCACAGGGCGTAGAAGCGCAGACAATGGCTAATGTATACTTAGCGTTAGAAAATGATTTAGAGATTTTACCTGTGATTAATAAGATTGATTTGCCGAGTGCAGAGCCAGAACGGGTGAAAGAAGAGGTTGAGGATCTGGTGGGATTAGATGCTTCTGATGCCGTGCTTGCTTCGGCGAAGGCAGGGATTGGGATTGAAGAGATTTTGGAGCAAGTGGTAGAACGTGTTCCTGCTCCTACAGGTGATCCTGATGCTCCTTTAAAAGCACTTATCTTTGATTCGATTTATGATGCCTATCGCGGTGTGATTACGTACATCCGAGTTGTGGAAGGAAAGATTCGCAAAGGGATGACCATCAAAATGATGGCGACCGGCAAATCATTTGAAGTAACAGAGTTAGGTGTGCTTACACCGCTTCCGGTGGAGAAAAAAGAGCTTGCTGTAGGGGATGTAGGTTTTGTCGTTGCCGCTATTAAAAATGTGAAGGATACACGCGTAGGGGATACGATCACTAGTGCGGAACGTCCTGCGGCAGAGCCTTTGCCTGGTTATCGTCGTACAAACCCAATGGTGTTTTGTGGTTTGTACCCAGTGGATAGCTCTGACTATGAAGACTTGCGGGAAGCCTTAGAACGATTGGAGCTAAACGATGCTTCCTTACGGTATGAACCTGAAACCTCAGGTGCACTTGGCTTTGGTTTCCGTTGTGGTTTCTTAGGATTATTGCATATGGAAATTATCCAAGAGCGGATTGAAAGGGAGTATAATATTCCGCTTATCACCACCGCCCCCAGCGTAATTTATCATGTAAATAAGACAGACGGTGAAAAAATACAAATTGAGAATCCTAGTTATATGCCACCACAACAGCTGATCGACTCCGTGGAAGAACCGTATGTACGGGCTAGTATCATGACCCCTAATGATTATGTAGGGACTGTGATGGAGCTGTGTCAAAGCCGGCGTGGTGATTATAAGGATATGAAGTATTTGGATGAGAACCGTGTTAATATTGTGTATGATCTCCCTCTTTCGGAAATCGTGTTTGATTTCTTCGATCAGTTAAAATCAGGGACCAAAGGGTATGCTTCTTTTGACTATGAACTGGTCGGATACCAGAAATCTAGTCTAGTAAAGATGGACATCCTATTGAATGGGGAGATAGTCGATGCCCTTTCCTTTATTGTTCACCGTGACAAAGCGTATTATCGTGGACGTCAATTGGTAGAACGCCTTAGAGAACTGATACCTCGTCAGCAGTTTGAAGTGCCAGTACAAGCTGCGATTGGGCAAAAAGTGGTTGCGCGCGAAACCATTCGTGCTTTGCGGAAAAATGTTTTGGCAAAGTGCTATGGCGGAGATATTTCACGAAAACGAAAACTGTTGGAGAAGCAAAAAGAGGGGAAGCGGCGGATGAAAAACGTCGGTAACGTTGAAGTTCCACAAGAAGCTTTTATGGCAGTCTTACGCATGGATGATGAAAAGAAATAAAGATGCACCATTAAAGCAAACCCATCCGCAAGCGGTTTTCCTGCTTGCGGATTTTTACATCAGGATACTACATGCGCCTTACAAGATGGAATACTGTGAAAGGAGGAGAGCGATATGGTGACCATTACGACCCCAACACCGAAAGCGATCTATGTTCATATTCCGTTCTGCACCAATAAATGTCACTACTGCGACTTTACCGCCTATGTGGTGAAAGGGCAACCTGTTGATGCTTATCTCGACGCGCTGGAACGGGAAATGATTGTTACAACAGAGCAACTGCCGCCTGCTCAAATCGAGACCATTTTTATCGGTGGAGGCACCCCTACCATTTTGGAACCAGAGCAGATGGAGCGACTATTAGCTAACTTAAAGAAGTATTTTCCTCAGTGGGCCTCTACTATTGAAGTAACAGTGGAAGCAAACCCGGGTACCACTGGTCCCGAACTTCTCGCAGCTATGTATGAGGGCGGCGTAAATCGCCTCAGTATGGGAGTACAAACTTTTCGCCCCGAACTGTTGCGTGCGATTGGGCGAATCCATAGTGTGGACGATGTTTATCGTAGCGTCCAACAAGCTCGTAAGGCTGGGTTTAGCAATCTTTCACTCGACCTCATGTTTGGGCTTCCCAAGCAGACCAAAGCAGATATGGAACATACTTTACGTGAAGCTGTCGCTCTTGAGCCCGAACATTTCTCTGTCTACAGCTTGAAAGTAGAAGAAGGGACTCCCTTTGATCAGTGGCAGCGGGAAGGCAGACTACAGCTTCCACATGAGGAAGAGGAGTTGGCGATGTATCAGGTAGCACGCTCCTATCTGCAAGCACATGGATATCCACAATATGAAGTGAGCAACTTTGCCCAAGTAGGTAGAAAAAGCGAGCATAACCTGGTTTATTGGCGTAATCAACCGTTTTATGGATTGGGTGCAGGCGCACACGGGTATACAGATGGGGTCCGCCACAGTAATGTGCGTACCATTCAAGGATATATTGATGCAAGTGTTGGTACACATCGTCCGCGGGCAGATGAACATGAAGTGACGCGAGAAGAGGCGATGGAAAATCAACTTATTCTCGGTTTGCGTTTAGCAGAAGGTGTGAGTAAATATCAGTTTGAACGCAAGTTCTCCTGCTCTATGGAAGATGTTTTTGGGGAGATCATTCACGCATGGATCCAATCGGGGCATTTGCAATGGGAGCAAGAGCATCTCAAATTAACCGAACAGGGGTTACTTTTTGGTAACGATGTGTTTGCCGCTTTTTTAGGTGAAGCAATAATCACGAATTGACAATTGACAACGGGTTTGGTACCTTAAAAGAAAGGATTAGCACTCGACACCATTGAGTGCTAACAAGAGAAGGAGGTGGCGCAGATGCTAACGGAGCGACAAGAAATCATCTTGCAAGCGATTGTGGATCATTATATTTCCACAGCTGAACCAGTAGGCTCACGTACTGTTTCCAAAGCTGAGGGCATTGGCTATAGTGCGGCAACCATCCGCAATGAGATGGCGGATCTGGAAAGCCTGGGATTTCTCGAGCAACCGCACACATCTGCTGGCCGCATTCCTACACATGTGGGCTATCGCTACTATGTCGACCACTTGATGGAACCAGAAACACCATCGCGCGAAGAGATGTTTTTCTTACGTGAGTTGTTTGCCATCGAGATGGGGGAGATGGAGCAAGTGATCCAGGAAACTGCCAGTATTCTTTCGAGCATCACTAATTATGTGACGATTATACTGGGACCACAGATCGTGGAACATAAGCTGAAGCATTTACAACTGATTCCGCTTTCTGATAAGACCGCGGTAATCATTATTGTGACCAATACAGGGCATGTGGATAAACGGAATATTTCGATTCCAGTAGGGGTATCGATCTCCTTAATCGAACAGATGGTGAACTTCCTCAACCAACATTTGCACGGAGTTCCTCTTCATCGCTTAAAAGAGACCGTGTATAAAAAGTTAACAGTAGAATTATCGCGTCATATAGAAGAGTATCAATCGGTGCTCTCGTTGATGAATCATGTACTAGCTACGGATACTAGAGATCGCATGTATTACAGCGGTACAACCAATATGTTAAACCAGCCAGAATTTCAGGATTTAAACAAGGTGAAAAGTTTTCTTAATCTGTTTGAGCATCAGGAACATCAATCCCTAGTGATGCATCTTCACCCTTTAGCGGAACAAGGCATTCAAGTAAAGATCGGGCAAGAGAATGTCATTGCCGAGCTGGATCAATGTAGCCTTATTACGGCATCATATCAGCTCCATGGTCGTGTGCTCGGAACGATTAGTGTGCTGGGGCCAACACGGATGGATTATCAGAAAGTCGTAGGATATATCGATATTTTATCAAAAAGCTTTTCCGATCATTTGCGATTGCTGTATAAATAAGGGGGAGTTGGCGCGAGGGGGATAAATCGATCCCCTCGTCCCCTTCCTTATGTCCAAAATAAGCATCGTAAGAGATGTTCCCATATGGGGGTAGAGGAAGAAAAGAGTATTGGCGTAGAATAGGAGGTGAACTTGTGATGGAAGAGGCAAATCAACGAAAACAGTCGACTGGGAACAGCGAGGCGGAAACAGAGCCCGTACATACGCTAGAGCAAGAGACGGGCACAGATTCAGAGGGATCGCAGGTGAGCATGGAGCAAGAGCGGGACGAATGGAAGCAGAAGGCAGAGGAGCATCAGGAGCAGTACTTACGTGCTCGAGCTGATCTGGAAAACTTTCGTCGCCGTGTGCGCAAAGAGCAGACAGAAGCAGCTAAGTATGCGGTTTCCCCATTGGCAGAGTCCCTATTGCCCGTAGTGGACAATCTGGAGCGAGCATTGATGGCAGGCCCCCAAGATGGAGATTCATTTTACCAAGGGGTAGATATGGTCTACCGTCAACTTCTGCAGGTATTGAAGGAAAGTGGTGTGGAAGCGATTGACGTGGTAGGGAAGCCTTTTGATCCGCATGAACACAATGCGGTGATGAAAGTGGCGAGTGAGGAGCACGATTCGGGAATCGTCTTGGAAGAGCTACAACGGGGCTATCGCTTGAAAGAGCGAGTTCTTCGCCCAGCTATGGTCAAAGTAAGCGAATAAAAATTATATGAAAAGAGTTATTAGGAGGGTTACGTCATGGGTAAAGTGATTGGAATTGACTTAGGAACAACGAACTCTTGTGTTGCATTTATGGAAGGCGGCGAAGCGGTAGTTATCCCTAATGCTGAAGGAGGTCGCACCACTCCTTCTGTTGTTGGTTTTTCTAAAACCGATGAGCGCCTTGTCGGAGAAGCAGCGAAGCGGCAAGCGATTACCAACCCAGATAAAACAATTAGCTCGATCAAGCGACATATTGGTACAAATCATAAAGAATTGATTGATGGTAAAGAGTACACTCCACAAGAAATTTCGGCAATGATTCTACAAAAACTAAAAGCAGACGCTGAAGCATACCTAGGGGAGAGTGTAACGGAGGCAGTCATTACGGTACCTGCGTATTTTAACGATAGTCAACGTCAAGCAACCAAAGATGCTGGTCGGATCGCAGGACTTGATGTGAAACGTATCATCAACGAACCAACTGCCGCTGCATTAGCATACGGCTTGGATAAAGATGAAGATCAAACCATTCTCGTATTTGACCTTGGAGGTGGAACGTTTGATGTGTCCGTAATGGACTTGGGTGATGGGTTCTTCCAAGTACAATCGACCAGTGGTGACAACAAACTGGGTGGAGATGATTTCGACCAAGTGATCATTGACCATCTTGTACAAGAGTTTAAACGTGAGAATGGTATCGACCTCAGCAAAGATAAAATGGCGATCCAGCGCTTGAAAGATGCAGCAGAAAAAGCAAAGAAAGACTTATCAGGCGTATTGACCACCACTATTTCGCTCCCATTCTTAACAGCGGACGAAACAGGTCCGAAGCACTTGGAAGTAAGCCTCACTCGTGCGAAATTTGAAGAGATCTCCGCTGAGTTGGTAGAACGTACGATGGGACCAACCAAGCAAGCATTGCGTGATGCGGATATTGATCCGAGCGGAATTGATAAAGTTGTACTCGTTGGTGGTTCCACCCGTATTCCTGCAGTTCAAGATGCGATTAAGAAACTAACAGGCAAAGAACCGACTAAAGGTGTAAACCCAGACGAGGTAGTAGCGATGGGTGCAGCCATTCAAGGTGGAGTACTGGCAGGAGAAGTTAACGATGTTGTTTTGGCAGACGTGACTCCGCTGTCGCTTGGAATTGAAACCTTGGGTGGTGTGTTTACCAAATTGATCGAGCGCAACACTACGATTCCAACAGAAGAATCACAGGTTTTCTCCACGGCAGCAGATAGCCAAACGGTAGTAGATATTCACGTTCTGCAAGGAGAGCGAGAAATGGCGGCCGGAAATAAAACCTTGGGTCGGTTCCAGCTACAAGATATTCCACCAGCGCCACGTGGGATTCCACAAATCGAAGTTACCTTTAAAATTGATAGCAACGGGATTGTAAATGTATCCGCTCAAGATAAAGCAACTGGGAAGAGCAAGGATATCACGATTCAATCGTCCAGTGGCTTGAGTGATGAAGAGATTGATCGCATGGTAAAAGAAGCAGAAGAACATGCGGAAGAAGATATGAAGAAAAAAGAAGAGGTAGAGATTCGTAATACAGCTGATCAAATGATCTTTACTACCGAAAAAACTTTGAAAGACCTCGAAGAACAAGTGGAACAGGCAGAGGTTGATCAAGCAAATGAGAAGAAAGAAAAACTGAAAACCGCACTGGAAGGTACGGATCTGGAAGCGATTAAGCAGGCATCCGAAGAATTGCAAGAAGTGGTGCAGCAGCTTTCCGTCAAGTTGTATGAGAAAGCAGCCAAAGCTGCAGAAGCTGAAGGGCAAACAGGTGAAGGTAGTGAAGGGAAAGAGAAGAAAGAAACTGTAGTGGATGCCGACTACGAAATGGTAGATGAGGACGAGAAGAAAGAAGGTTAATCCTTCAAGAAGTCAAAGAAAGGCGTCATGCCTTTCTTTGACTTGCTCGTTTTCTGCTGATGGGAAAGGAATAAGGAGGTGAAGCGCTGGTGAGTCAGAAAGATTTGTATGAAGTTCTTGGTGTGAGCAGTGATGCGTCCAAAGAAGAGATTCGAAAGGCGTATCGAAAATTAGCTCGCAAATACCATCCAGATGTGAATTCGGATGAAGGTGCAGAAGATAAATTTAAAGAGCTGACGAAAGCATATGAAGTATTATCCGATGAGCAGAAGCGCTCCAATTATGACCGCTTTGGGACAGCAGACCCTACGGGGGCTGGCGCAGGTGGTTTTGGTGCAGGAGGGCAAGATTTTGGCTTTGGTGATATTTTTGATATGTTTTTCGGTGGGGGCGGTCGCCGTGGCAACCCCAATGGACCTCGACGTGGGGCTGATTTAGAGTACCGGATGGCTGTTGAGTTTAAAGATGCTGTCTTTGGTAAAAAAATAGATGTTCCGCTAGAGCGTACCGAATCGTGTGACCAGTGCCACGGAAGTGGAGCGAAACCAGGGACAAACCCTGAAACATGTTCTACCTGTAAAGGGACAGGTGAAGCGGAAACGATTCAAAACACACCGTTTGGACGGATTGTCAACCGGAGGATCTGTCATCAGTGTGGGGGGACAGGGAAGTATATCCCTGAGAAGTGTACACAGTGTCATGGTTCGGGAGAACAAAAACGAAAGAAAAAAATTCAGATCAAGATCCCAGCAGGGGTACAAGATGGTGCCCAGCTACGTGTAAGTGGAGAAGGCGAACCGGGGAAAAAGGGTGGTCCGGCAGGGGATTTGTACATTACGTTGCGTGTGAAAACGCATGAGTATTTCTCACGCGAAGGCGATGATATTGTCTGCGAACTGCCAATCACCTTTATTCAAGCGGCATTGGGAGATGAGGTAGTCGTTCCTACATTAAAAGGACGCGCTAACTTGAAAGTGCCAGCTGGAACACAGACTGGTACTGAATTCCGCTTACGCGGGAAGGGCGTTCCTCATTTGCACGGTACGGGTGAAGGGGATCAACGGGTAAAAATTCGGGTCGTAACCCCGACCAAGTTGAGTGAAGAGCAAAAAGAAGCTTTACGCGAATTTAGTCGTGTGAGCGGGGACTATATTCATGAGCAACATGATAGTTTTTTTGATAAAATGAAGAAAGCATTTCGACATGATTAAAACGGGCGCTTCGGCCCGTTTTTCCTTATGATTAGGAGGAATTTTGGCAGTGGATTGGATGGAGTATACGATTGAAACGAGCGCAGAAGCGTTGGAAGCAACCAGTGCCCTTTTTATGACTTGTGGGGCTGGTGGGGTAGAGGTAGTAGATCCTGAAGTTTTAGAGCGCGATGGTATTGGACCATATGGAGAGATTTATGATCTTTCGCCTGCTGACTATCCGCGTGCAGGGATCTGGATAAAGGGGTATTTTCCTGTTACCGATGAGGACAGTAAGGTAGAAGAACAGTTGCGTGCGGGAATGAAGCGAATTGGTGCGTCAGGTTTAGATGTAGGTACAGCACGGTTGGTGGTAGCGCGTGTATCGGAAGATGAGTGGGCAGATGCGTGGAAAAAGTATTATCGCACCTTTCAAGTAAGCGATAGGATCACAGTTCGACCACTGTGGGAAGAGTATCAGCCGGTTTCTGCAGATGAGATTATCATCTCACTCGATCCGGGTATGTCATTTGGAACGGGGAGTCACCCTACCACGGCCATGTGTTTACGCTTATTGGAGAAGTACCTACAGTCAGATGAGAATGTGATCGACGTGGGTTGCGGCAGTGGGATATTAAGCATTGCGGCGGCAAAGTTAGGTGCTACTCATGTGCTCGCTCTCGATTTAGATGATGTGGCTGTTCATCACACGAAAAATAATGTGATTGAAAATGATGTAGATGCACAAGTCGAAGTGCGGCAAGGGGATTTGCTGACGGGAGTGTCTGAGCAAGCTCACCTTGTCATTTCTAATATTTTGGCGGAAGTGATTGTTTACCTGGCACCTGACATTCCGGAGGCGTTGTTACCAGGAGGGACTTGGATCGCTTCTGGTATTATCGCAGATAAGGAGACGATAGTAGTAACAGCGATGAAGGGGGCGGGCTTAACTGTATTGGAAACGATTCGCCAAGGGGACTGGGTAGCCATTGCCGCAAAAAAAATGATAAGATACGAGGAGTAGAAAGTTATGCAACGCTACTTTATTGAAGCGGACTCGATCAAGGGTAATCGCATCATCATCACAGGTGATGATGTACATCATATACGAACCGTATTGCGCAGTAATCCCGGTGAAAAGGTTCTCTGTTGTGACAGTAGAGGGACGGATTACATCGTACATCTGGAGAAGTTTCACGCCGATGCGATTGAGGGTCGCATCGAGACCTCTACACCATCGCTGAGTGAGGCACCTATTCACATTACCATCGCACAATCTTTACCCAAAGGGGATAAGATGGATTATGTAGTGCAGAAAGGGACAGAATTGGGTGCAAGTGCATTTTTACCTTTTATGTCACAGCGAACGGTCGTTAAACTAAATGATAAAAAAGCAGAAAAGCGTGTGGAACGATGGCAACGCATAGCCAAAGAGGCAGCAGAACAATCTCACCGCGGGAAGATCCCTATCGTTCACGGGCCGATACCGTGGAAGCAATTGTTACATGATCAGGCTAGCTTTGATCATGTATGGATTGCTTATGAGAAGGGTGGAGAAGCTCTCACAGCGGCTGGTCGAGATATAGAGCACGGCGATCGCCTCCTGATCATTATTGGGCCAGAGGGCGGATTTACGGATGAGGAAGTGAGTGAAGCAGAAGAGGCTGGCATGACCCGAGTTTCGTTGGGACCGCGTATCTTGCGGACTGAAACTGCTGGGCTGGCAGTCCTTGCTTGTTTGATGGTGATAAATGGAGAAGTGGGGTGAATCATGTGAAAGTGGGTTTTCACACGTTAGGATGTAAAGTGAATTCATATGAAACAGAAGCGATTTGGCAACTGTTTCAAGGAGCAGGATATGAAAAAGTAGATTTTGAGAATGAAGCAGATGTGTATGTGATCAATACGTGCACAGTGACGAATACGGGTGATAAGAAGAGTCGCCAAGTGATTCGCCGGGCCGTGCGTAAAAACCCAGATGCGGTAATTGCAGTGACCGGATGTTATGCACAAACCTCATCTAATGAAGTAGCTCAAATCCCTGGAGTAGATATCGTAGTTGGAACGCAGGGGAGAGAGAAGATCGTTGAATATGTAGAGAAATTTCAACAAGAGCGTACACCCATCAACGCAGTAGGTAACATTATGAAAGCACGTGAGTTTGAAGATCTAGATGTTCCTTCATTTTCAGAACGTACCCGTGCGTATTTGAAGATCCAAGAAGGGTGTAACAACTTTTGTACCTTCTGCATCATTCCGTGGTCGCGTGGGTTACTTCGTAGTCGGAAAGTGGAAAGTGTATTAACCCAAGCGCGTCAGTTGGTGGCCGCAGGGTACAAAGAAGTCGTATTAACCGGGATTCATACGGCTGGTTATGGCGAAGACATGGATGATTATTCCTTTGCTGATCTCTTGTGGGAGTTGGATAAAGTGGAAGGTTTGGGGCGTATCCGCATCAGCTCTATTGAAGCGAGTCAGATCAGCGATGATGTGATTGATGTGCTTAATCGCTCAGAAAAAATGTGTCGTCATCTGCATATCCCACTGCAAGCAGGCGATGATACAGTCTTAAAGCGCATGCGCCGCAAGTATACGGTGGCGGAATATAAAGAGAAGATTGACTATGTACGCAAAGCCATGCCTCAATTTGCTCTTACCTCCGATGTGATCGTTGGGTTCCCTGGGGAGACAGAAGCGCAATTTGCCAATACGTATCGTTTGATTGAAGAGTTGCAGTTTGCAGAGCTTCATGTGTTTCCATACTCGATGCGGACAGGCACTCCAGCGGCACGTATGCCTGACCAAATTCCAGGGGAAGTGAAACAAGAAAGAGTGCAGCAATTGATCGAGCTATCGACACGACTCTCTCATGAATATGCTGAGCAATTTATTGGTGAAGTCTTAGAAGTGATCCCAGAAAAGCCGGAAGGTAACGGTACTTACGTCGGTTATTCCGATAATTATTTGCAAGTGGTGTTTCCTTGTACGGAAGAAATGGTAGGTAAGGTTTGCCGTGTGCGCATTGACACTGTTTCTGGCAAGACGTGTCATGGTACCTTTGTACGTGTAGTAGATGATGCTTCACGTTCAGCTGTTGCGGGATAACGAATCCTCTCCTCCAGCCTTTTATCCATTTGGATAAGAGGCTGTTCTCTTGCGTGGCATTAGGCGATAATGCTACGATGGCAAGAGCATTTGGAATAAAGGGGATGATGGGGTGTGGAAGAAATAGCTGCAGGTGGTGTTGTTTTTCACCGTCAAGGATGTGAAATTGAAGTTCTTCTTATCCTCGATCGGTATGGACGCTGGACTTTACCAAAAGGAAAACAAGAACCTGGTGAGACTGTAGAAGAGACTGCGCTACGCGAGATTAAGGAAGAGACGGGTGTTCGAGGTCGGATCCTCTCAGTATTAGAAAAGGTTCATTATATCTACTATGACCGCGTACGTGGTAAAATCGACAAGAGTGTAACCTATTATTTGGTGGAAGCAGTAAGTACAGATGTAACTGCACAAGTAGAGGAGATTGATGCGGCAAAGTGGTTTCCACTCGCTGAGGCAGCAGAGCTTCATCGTACGAAGGGGTATGATAATAATCAATCCGTAGTAAAAGAAGCTTTACAACTATTGGAAGGGGATGAATCCTAATGGATCAGAAAAACTTGGCCGCTCTTATCGACCATACCTTATTAAAACCGGAGGCAACAGTTGGGCAGATTGATGAGCTATGTGCTGAAGCGAAGCAACATCAGTTTGCGTCTGTTTGTGTAAACCCTATATGGGTAAAACGGTGTGCTGAGCATTTAAAAGGAAGTGGAGTTAAGGTATGTACAGTGATTGGTTTTCCTTTGGGTGCAACGACTCCGGAGGTAAAAGCATTTGAGACAAGACAGGCGATCGAGCATGGAGCCACCGAAGTGGACATGGTAATGAATATAGGTGCTTTTAAATCCGGAGATCTTGATTTAGTAAAGATGGACATGAAAGCGGTAGTCGAGGCAGCGGGGGATTGTGTTGTTAAGGTTATATTGGAAACGGGCTTTTTATCAGATGAGGAAGTAGAAATAGCGTCCCGGAAAGCAAAAGAAGCGGGTGCTCACTTTGTTAAAACTTCGACTGGCTTCGGGCCGGGAGGTGCAACAGTTGATCACATCCGTCTAATGCGTCGCATCGTAGGTGATCAGATGGGTGTAAAGGCATCAGGCGGTGTACGTGATCGTGAGACCGTGCACAAGATGGTGGCTGCAGGTGCAACCCGTATTGGAGCTAGTTCTGGTGTGGCTATTGTAGCAGGTGAGGCAGGGACAAGCGACTATTAATGTCCGCTTGTCTTATTTTTTTTGCCCCAAATTAGTAGAAATGCGCCAGCTTTCTGTCTGTTCAGGAAGAATGGTGGTAATAAGACGAGCAAAAGGCGTAGCAAAAGGAAGAACGATTAGGGAGCATAAAACGTTGTAGATTGTTTGAAAATGGGCAATTTGAGAGGCTGGTTCCAGTTGGAGTTGGGTGGTATAAGCGGCAAACCAATCAATGAGAGGGGCGAAGAGAATTGCTCCTCCTACATTGAGAATAAGATGAGCGACCGCTACTTGTTGGGCAGGCCGAATAGTACCAATCGCAGCGATTAATCCGGTGATACACGTTCCAATGTTACTCCCCAAAATGATGGCTAATGCGAAGGGAAGAGGTATAAGCCCCGTAGCAAAGAAGCCCATCGTCATGGCGATGGAGGCACTACTACTTTGGATGATGGCGGTAAGCAAGGTACCGACAAGAATGCCACTCCAGACAGGACTATGATTATCAAATAGCATCCAATCTACTAATCCGCGTTCTTTCAATGGTTCAGCTATCCATTGGATTGCTTCCATACCGAGAAAAATACAGCCGAATCCTGCCATGGAAAGTCCTATGTTTGCCCATACTTTATTGGGGAACAAGCGCATACTGGCTCCAAAAAGAATTAGTGGAAGAGCGAAGTCCTCGATGTTAAGCGTTAAAATCTCTGTTGTTAAGGTAGTGCCGATGTTGGTTCCCAAAATGACGCCAATGGATTGTGGAAACGTTAAGAAACCAGAGTGAACAAAGCCGATCGTAAGTACGGTAACCATACTACTACTTTGAAGAACAGCGGTAGAAAGAGTGCCTGTAATAAATCCATGTACAGGTGTGCGTGTAAAAGTGCGGATGACGCGTCGCATATGATCGCCCGCCAGTTCTTGCAATCCCATGCGAATTAACTGCATACCAAATAAGAAGATGGTTAAGCCTGTCGCTAAGGGAATTAAAATTTCTTTCATCCTTGACACCCCGCTTTTCATTTATATATATGGGCGGAGCAGGACAGGCATGACGAGCTTAGAAAATAAAAAAGCCCCTTATTTCCTCAGGGGCTTCTGTTCTTAGTCCCTCTTTCTGGAACGTGGAACATATGGGGGAGCATCAAAGTCTGACTCGTCTTCTTGTGCTGGTGCAGCTTGACGATGAGGTGGAGGCGCTCCCCATGGTAAGCCTCCCATGGGAGGACGGGGACGTTCTTCTCTTTGTGGTTGGGCTCGTTGCTGGTCAGGTTCGGGTGAACCGAAGAATACCCACGGAGGAATATCTTGTTCTCCACGTTCGTCTCCATCTGGATGTGGATGGTTGCGTCGGGCTTGTGGTGGGGGTCCCATCGGTGGACCATCTAAGAATGGATCTGGTCTACGACGACGCTGAGGGCGTGCTCTTTCTCGCCGTGAATCCCGACTTTCCCCACGTGCATCTTGTTGCCCATGTTCAGATCCGTCGTCTCGTCCATGGTGTGGATGTGGGGCAATAGCAGGTCGAAAACGACCGTCGGGACGAGGTGGACCTTGGGGTGGACCATCTTCTCGCCGTGGAGGGTGCATTTGATGAGGACTGGGGAATCCTTCAGGCGGGAAATGCCCGGGACGAGGATGTGTAGTGGGATGAGGTGGAGAGTCGTGGATATCCTGTGCTTGTTGGCTATTCCCTTCAGCCTGTGCTTGTTCAAGCTCCTCTTTAATAATACGGCGGATCAATTTGCGTAATTGTGCTTCCATTTTTTTAGGCGGTACATTGGACAAAGAATAGACCTCCTTTGCAAAATGATGCTAACATCACACTTCATTGTATGCAGGGCAGAAGGATGAGGTGAAATGATGGAAAAGATAGCGAACCTGTACAGTGATGAAGGTGGAAAGTAAGGGATGCTTGCTGTTCGTTGGAAAGAGTTCTTTATATCATTAATATGTGCCGATATTCATTGTTTGCATTACTTAGAAGAAAATAGATCACCGTGTTTATCCCCTTCGCTTTCCATCTCCTGATATAATGGAAAGCGAACGGGTTGTGGGGGAGGACATATGGAAAATAAAATAAAACCTACAATCTCACGTCGTCAATTTCTAAAGAAGGGCGGGAGATGGGGGATAGGCGCCGCCATTGGGATGGGCTCGCTTAGTAGTTACGGATTGTGGCTGGAACCACACTGGGTAGAATGGATAAAGATAACGATTTCTCTGCCACGGTTACCTGGAGCGTTTGTGGGAAAGAAACTTCTTCACTTTTCTGATCTACACTTTGGTACGACAGTGAAAGAGAAGCAATTAGCACAGTTAGTAGCTGACATTAATGAAGAAAAACCAGATCTCGTCTGCTTTACAGGAGATCTATATGACAAACGATCTGCGATGGCTGCAACAGGAAGAGCTGTCAGCGCTGAACTTGATCGAATAGATGCACCTCTTGGTAAATATAGCATATTAGGTAATCATGATTATTCAGATGGATTGCCCGCTGTTGGTGTGTTAGAGGAGGCAGGATTTGAAGTATTGCTGAATCGGCATGTTAAGGTTACACATAAGGAGAAAGACTTGTATATGGTGGGGTTGGAAGATCTCATGCTGGGTGACCCACAGTTACTTCAAGCGCTAGCAGGGATTCCTGCGGGGGCATGTTCCATCCTCCTGATGCACGAGCCAGATTTTATCGATGCAGTGGATGCTACTCAAGTGGACTTGCAATTATCGGGTCATAGTCATGGAGGGCAAATTCGTCTTCCATTAGTGGGACCATTGCTTACTCCTCCTTACGGGGGGAAGTATCCAGAAGGGTTGGCTAGAGGTGAGAAGTCAGGGGTACAGGTATATACAAGCCGCGGTGTGGGGACAACGATTTTACCTGTGCGATTGTTTTGTCGTCCACAAGTAACGGTGATTACATTACAGCAGTAATAGCACGGAGCAATAACATGAAATAAAAGGGTTGAGGGAGAATATGAAACGTATCTGTATCTTTGCAGGCTCCAACGTAGGAACGAGGCAGGAGTATCAGGAAGCAGCTGTTCAGTTAAGTAAAGAATTAGTAGAATATGAGATGGATGTTGTGTTTGGTGGCTCTAGTATTGGATTGATGGGGGTGATGGCGAACACCATTCTGGATAATGGCGGGAAAGTGGTCGGTGTAATTCCCAAAAATTTGTTTCGTGGAGAAATGGTTCATACACAGCTTACACAACTCTTTCAAGTGAAAACCATGCACGAACGAAAGGCAAAGATGGGGGAGCTATCTGATGCTTTTATTGCGCTACCAGGTGGATTTGGTACTTTGGAAGAAATCTTCGAAGTGGTGAGCTGGGGACAACTTGGCATACACCAAAAACCAATTGGTCTTTATAATGTGGCTGGTTATTATGATCCCTTACTCCAGCTGGTTGAGCGTGGGATTGAAGATGAATTTATACCTGAGGAGCATCGAGATTTACTCATCTGTGAGAGCGATCCAGCCCGCCTAATCGAAAAAATTAAGTCTTCTCAACCCCCAGGGGAAACAGATAAATGGAAAGAGATTCCTTCATCATGAAAGGAGTTAAGGCGAGGTAGTCCAGGACAGGAGTCTCCGCTTCTGTCCTGGTTTTTCTTATTCAGACTACATGAAGTGGATATATTCATTGCCGGCTTACATAAGAATAAGGTAGCTAATTTCGAATGTTGATCCTAGCTTTTTAAAGGAGGCGTAGTCGGAAATGTCATCTTTTGAATCGTCACGTTCTCAACCTCAAGTGTGGAATTTTATGTCGGAACCCGATCTTCACCCTATGAGAGTAACTGTCAATGTGAACAAACCTGGAACGGCCCCTGGATTCATATTTGTGGGTCCCGGACAACGTGCTGGTAACGTAATGCAAGGAGCTTTAATTATGGATCAGCTTGGAAATCCCGTCTGGTTTCGTCCTCTCGAGGGTGGTCTTACAAATACAGATTTTCGTGTGCAAACATATAAAGGGAAACCTGTTTTAACCATGTGGCAAGGTGAGTTGGAGTCTTTCTTACTAGGGCTACCTGCTCCAGGAGCATTTTTTCTCATATTTAATCAGAATTATCAGGTTATAAAGAGGTTAAAAGCTAGAAAAGGGTTTATTTCTGATGTGCATGAGTTTACGATTACCAAACGCAATACGGCACTATTCATTGGTATCAAAAAAGTACCAGCTGATCTAACCCCATTTGGCGGACCAAAACAGGGTGTTATTATAAACGATGCAATCCAAGAGGTTGATTTAAAAACAGGGAAACTCCTTTTCATGTGGGAGGCGCTTACACATGTTAGCCCTACTGAATCCATGCTCCCAGCATCATCAGCAGCGGAAGAAGACAATATTTGGGATCCATATCATACCAATTCGTTGCAAGAAGGTCCAGATGATACCCTGCTCGTGAGCATGAGGAATATGTGGACAATTTTCTGTATTGATAAAAAAACAGGAAATATTTTATGGCGATTGGGTGGGAAGAGGAGTGATTTTACGTTTGGACCTAACGCTACTTTCTCATGGCAACATAACGCTCGCCTTTTACCAGGGAATAGGATTAGTTTGTTTGATAACTCATGTTGTGCATCTCCTACTACACTACCCGAAGGGGTGACGCATGGTCTGATTCTCAAGCTTGATCTAAAAAGGATGCGGGCCAATGTAGATCGCACGTATTTTCATGCTCCCCCACTAATTTCCACCGTGGCAGGCAATGTTCAAAATTTGGAAAATGGAAATAAATTTATTGGTTGGGGAGCAGAGTCCTATCTCTCCGAATACAGAGGGAATGGGAATACACCTGCAAACCCTAAAGAAAATTTCATCTATGATATGAAGTTTCCTGATCGGATTGGTTCGTATAGAGCCTTTAAAAATAAATGGGTCGGTCTCCCTTTGAACCCACCGAGCATTGCAGTTGATCTTTTTGGTAATGCTGCTGTTGTGTATGCGTCATGGAATGGTTCAACAGAGACTGTTGCCTGGCGAGTCCTAGCTGGTATGACACCTCAGACCGTGAGTGTGGTGCGAAAGAGTGCTTCACGTAAGGGGTTTGAGACTGCCATCGTAGTGGAGTCGGGGGGACCCTATTTCCAAGTGAAAGCGTTAGACTCATCGTCAAAGGTTATTGGGACATCAGGGGTTGTGAGGGCTGTAGAGTAATGCTCCCATTTTAGTACGGTACTTAAATCTAATAGAGTAAGACGTTGAAGTAAACGAGCCACTCTTCCTTTAGCTAAAGGAAGAGTGGCTCGTTTTTCTATACATACTGTTTGATATCTACACCGAGCGCGTGTGCCAGGCGTTCACCGTAGTCTTTGTCTGCACGATAAAAGTTGCAGATGGCGAGCATCACTGTCTGCTCGTGAACTTGCTTTAAGTCATTTACCATATTTTTAATCAAGTTTTCTTTCTCTTCCTCGCTAAAGGAGCGGTAGCGTTCGCCAGCTTGCTCAAAATCAAGGGTTTTGTAGATCTTGTGTCGACCAGCATTTCCTTCGAGCGGGGTTTCTGATTCTAGATACTCAGGGTGTTCGATTGGACGGTCACTATAACGGTTAGGTTCATAATTGATTGGTGAGAGATCCGTCTTGGTCTGCATCAGCCCATCCACTTGATAATTATTTACCTTTGCATAAGGACAGTTAATAGGTAATTGCAAGTAGTTTGCCCCTAGACGATGGCGTTGAGTATCAGGATAGGAGAAGAGTCTTCCCTGCAAAAGTTTATCTTCAGAAGGCTCAATTCCAGGTACTGTCGCGTTAGGAGAGAATGCGGACTGTTCTACTTCAGCAAAGAAGTTTTGTGGATTTCGGTTAAGTGTCATTCGTCCTACCAGCTGCCATGGGAACTGGTCTTCTGGCCACATTTTGGTGGCATCGAGCGGATCGAAGTCGAAGGAGTCCATCTCTTCTGGGCGCATGATTTGTACATGTAGATCCCATTCGGGGTAGTTTCCCTGTTCGATATGATTAAACAGATCGCGAGTAGCATGGTTGAAGTCTTCTCCTTGAACCTGTGGGAGTTCTTCTGCAGACAGATTGCGTACACCAGAAAGTGGTTTCCAGAAATACTTAATATAGAAAACCTCGCCGTCAGCATTGACCCACTTGAAGGCATGAACACTATGTCCTTCCATTTGGCGATAGTTAGCAGGGGTACCGTAATCGGAGAGTAACCAGGTCATCATGTGGGTTGATTCAGGCGTACGCATCATAAAGTCCCAGTAGCGATCAGGGTCTTGGATATTGGTATCAGGCGCTGGTTTGAGCGAGTGTACCATGTCTGGAAACTTGAGTGCGTCACGGATGAAAAAGACGGGGAGGTGGTTACCGACAATATCGTAATTGCCTTCCTCTGTATAAAATTTAACGGAAAATCCACGTGGATCTCGTGCTGTCTCCGGCGATCCTTTGGAGTGAATAACGGTAGAGAAGCGAACAAAGACAGGGGTCTCTTTCCCTTCTTCTTGAAGAAAAGCTGCTTTTGTATATTTTTTCATATCATTAAATACTTTAAAAGTTCCGTGTGCTCCGGCTCCTCGTGCGTGTACTACTCGTTCCGGAATACGCTCGCGATCAAAGTGAGCAATTTTTTCAATCAGATGTGCATCTTCTAGTAATGTTGGACCTCTTAATCCTGCCGTACGTGAGTTTTGGTTGTCACCTACAGGACGTCCTTGGTTGGTTGTTAACTTATGATGGTTCTCATTCATGAGAGTAGCCCTCCTGATAATCAATCTTTGTTTATAATAATTATAATTTAATATGGATTATCGATAGTGTCAAGGGTCTTTTTTATATAGAGTTTTGTTTTTAGCTGGGACGGTTAGACCATGGCTCTTTCATGCTTTCTTCTTTTCCCTTGGTCATACTGATTCGAAACATAGAGACAGATTTTTTACTTATCTCTTTTCCATATATATAGCTGAGTATAAAATTGATCTTTTAAAACCAAGTTATGGTTGTATGGTGTTGTTTCTTAATCTTATAGTTGATTTGAGGATAGGAGGATGTAATGAATGGATAAAGAAGCAGGTAAGAAGGATATGCATCCACTAAAGAGCAAACCGAATGATGGAGAAGGAGGACCACTGGATCAGCGTTTGGGCTCCAATGAATCAAAGGAGACATTGACCAATCGTCAAGGTCACCCTGTTTCCTACAATCAAAACTTACGCACGGTAAGTAATCGCGGTCCTGCTACTTTGGAGAATTACAATTTCATTGAGAAGATATCCCATTTTGATCGTGAACGTGTTCCAGAGCGGGTTGTCCATGCACGCGGAGCAGGTGCACATGGTATTTTTGAAGCGTATGGAAAGGTGGGGGATGAGCCAGTCTCCAAATATACACGTGCCAAGTTGTTTCAGGAAAAGGGGAAGATCACTCCTGTTTTCGTACGCTTTTCCTCTGTTATACATGGGGGGCATTCCCCTGAAACTTTGCGTGATCCACGTGGGTTTGCGACTAAATTTTATACAGAAGATGGAAATTGGGATCTAGTGGGTAACAACCTAAAGGTATTTTTCATTCGCGATGCGATGAAATTCCCTGATTTGGTACATGCATTTAAGCCTGACCCTGTAACCAATAGGCAAGACAACGAGCGTCTTATGGACTTTCTTTCCAATACCCCAGAGGCGATGCATATGGCTACATTTCTGTTTTCTCCTTGGGGGATTCCTGCTAATTATCGTATGATGCAAGGATCAGGTGTAAATACGTACAAGTGGGTGAATAAAGAGGGAGAGGCGGTTCTTGTTAAGTACCATTGGGAGCCATTACAAGGGATCAAAAACTTATCTCAAGAAGAGGCTAACCAGGTTCAAAGCATGAACTTTAATCATGCAACACAAGACTTGTACGAGGCGATTGAGCGTGGAGATTATCCGGAATGGGAGTTATGCGTGCAGATCATGAGTGATGATGAACATCCTGAATTAGACTTTGATCCACTCGATGATACGAAGTTGTGGCCGCCGGAACAGTTTCCTTTTCTCCCAGTCGGGAAGATGACGCTAAATAAAAACCCTGATAACTATTTTGCAGAAGTGGAACAAGTGGCTTTTGGCACGGGGGTATTGGTAGATGGACTAGAGTTTTCTGACGATAAGATGCTGCAAGGGCGTACCTTTTCTTACTCGGATACGCAGCGTTACCGTGTCGGACCCAACTATACTCAGCTACCGGTCAATCGACCTAAAAAGCATGTTTCGACCAACTTACGTGATGGACAGATGACTTACTATGTGGATCAAGGTCCAGATCAAAATCCACATGTGAACTATGAACCTTCTTCGTTAAACAAGTTAAAAGAGGCACCACCTGCGGGTAAAGAGTATACCCCGATGATTTCCGGTCAGCTTGTTAGGGAACCGATTGATCGACAAAATAACTTTAAGCAAGCAGGTGAAACATACCGAGCTTTCGATCAGTGGGAAAAAGATGAGCTCATCTCCAATATGGTGGATAAGCTGTGTGAATGTCGTCAGGAGATCCGCGACAAGATGATTGGGATGATAAAACAGTGTGATGAAGAATACGGTAAGCGTGTAGAAGAGGGTGTGCAGGCGGCAGGTTCAATGCATATGTCCCACGATGAGCAAGCTGTAAAAGAGGCAGTGGAAACAGGGCACTCTACTGACGGATATTAGTATGAAGCCATACAAAAAGTGCACTCTGGATGGAGGAGTGCACTTTTTGTGTGGGCAAAAGTATTCGGTTTGGATTGGAGTAGTGAGTGCTCTCCTTTACGCATGTGAGAATCTTTTGATATGATCATAGTATACATACATGGAGGTGATCGAGTGTCTGACTGTATTTTTTGCGGTATCGTAGCTGGTAGTATTCCGTCCAAGCAAGTATATGAAGATGAGGAAATGATCGCTTTTCACGATTTGTACCCAGCAGCGCCGGTGCATGTGCTTATTATTCCTAAGAAACATATTCCATCCATGTTAGCTGTGACTGAGGAAGATTATGTATTGATGGGTCGTATGACAAAGGTAATCCAGTCGTTAGCGCAGGAGCTGGGGATTGCGGAGTCAGGATTTCGTGTGGTAAACAATTGTGGTGAAGAAGGTGGGCAAACGGTAGGTCATCTTCATTATCACATACTAGGAGGCCGTTCTTTAGGTTGGCCACCCGGCTAATCGCCCAGAACTCTTTGACACACTGAAATACGGCATGTATAATAAACATGTTATGGCTTCATCCATAAATGAATGTCATGGAACCTACGCTCCTGCATAGGATGCAGTGAGCATAGAAATAGCACGTCTTGGGATGGGTTGGATATCCAAGCAGTCTTGTCTGGGTCACATCTGACCTACTGATAGGCTCCCCAAGGGTGTGGCCACTCCGATAAAGCGAAGTGGTTTCAGTTGGCCCGTGGAGGGAGGGAGAAGCATGCCGGAGATTCAAGTACGTAAAAACGAATCATTGGACAGTGCATTACGCCGTTTTAAGCGCTCTTGTGCCAAATCGGGGGTAATGTCCGAAGTGAAGAAACGTAAACACTACGAAAAGCCAAGTGTGAAGCGTAAAAAGAAATCAGAAGCCGCACGTAAAAATAATAAAAAACGTGCTCGCTAAGCGAGTGATCTTCTTTAAGCGAAGCGACGTTCACTAGAAAGTGAGCGGTGGCCTTTCAAGGAGGCATATCTTACGTGAGCATGATGCAGCAATTGCAAGACGAGATGAAGATTGCTCTCAAAGAGAAAGATAAACCAAAACTAAATGTGATTCGCCGGTTGCGTTCGGCGATGAAAAACCAAGAGATTGAACAAAAGCAACCATTAACAGCAGAAGAAGAGCTGGATGTGGTCGTCCGTGAGCTGAAGCAGGTGAAAGATTCGCTCTTTGAGTTTGAGAAAGCGGGTCGTGCAGACCTTGTAGAAGCCATGCATGCGGAAGTAAGCATCCTCACTGATTATCTCCCACAAGCATTGACAGAAGAAGAGCTACTGCAACAAGTGGATCTAGCGGTTCAGGAAGTTGGTGCTTCATCTAAAGCGGATATGGGGAAAGTGATGGGGATTTTACTTCCGCGTGTCAAAGGTCGGGCAGATGCAAAAAAGGTTAGTCAATTGGTACAGCAACGATTAAGTTAAAACAGCGTGCTTTCACGCTGTTTTTTTAAAATGTCAAAGTTCGAACTCTTTTAAACTGAATGGCGCTCGTTGTTTAGATGAGGGAAGGAGAAGGATATGAGAAGAGTCCGTCTGCTTTTCTATGTAGGGATGATGATGCTCTCACTCATTTTACCGCTATTTCAGAGTGGAGCTGAGGCGAAGACATCGCAAGCAAGTGTTTATGTAATTCCGGTGGAAGAAACGATTGAGCAAGGATTATCACAGTTTTTGACGCGAGCGTTTAGTGAGGCAGCGGAAGCTGATGCAGAGGCGATCGTGTTGGAAATGGATACATTGGGCGGAAGTGTGGATGCCGCTTTGGAAATCGGGAAAACGATTCGAAATTCTGATATCCCCGTCACAGTGTACATAAAAGGAGAGGCGATCTCTGCGGGTGCTTATATCGCCTTAAATACCGATAAGATCATGATGCAGCCCGGCAGTGCGATAGGAGCGGCCGAGCCGAAAACCATTACAGGTGAACCGGCGGATGCGAAGACCACTTCTTTCTGGTCTTCAAATATGCGTGCTGCCGCAGAACAAGGTGGAAGAAATCCAGATATTGCTCGTGGCATGGTGGAGCGGGATATAGAAATAGAAGGAGTAAAGAAAAAAGGCGAGATCCTTAGTCTTTCAGCAAAGCAGGCGGTAGATCTCGGGATGGCGGATCGCATAGTGGAAAGTCAAGATGAAGTGATTCGCGCACTCGGACTGGGTTCAGCGGACGTGATTTCGGTAACGCTTAGCCCAAGCGAACAACTTGCACGCTGGGTTACGAGCCCCTTCGTGTTCCCACTTCTCTTCTTGATTGGAATAGCTGGGCTTGCGATGGAATTGTTTTCTCCTGGATTTGGCTTGCCTGGATCTATTGGTCTGTCTGCGTTTGCTCTCTACTTCTTTGGGCACTATATCGCAGGATTTGCTGGTTGGGAATCAGTCGCTCTTTTTGTGGTCGGATTAGCTTTAATGGTGATCGAGCTGTTTGTACCCGGATTTGCTGTGTTTGGCATTCTAGGTATTGTTGCGCTCATCGGTTCGATTGCACTGGCGGCATACGATGTCACTTATGGGTTGGCAGTTTTTCTGCTCTCCCTTGTAGTGGTTCTGATAGGGATGGTGATTGCGGTGAAGTTTTTTGGGAAACGTGGAGTATGGAAAGGTTTTGTACTTAAGGACGAACAAAAAAATGAAGCCGGTTATATAAGTAATCAGGGTAAAAACGAATTACTAGGTAAAAGGGGTACCACGATGACGCAACTTCGTCCATCCGGGTGGGCGATGATCGAAGGTGAGCGTTTCGATGTAATGAGCGAGGGTGGATTTATCCCCAATGGGGTAAAAATAAAAGTGGTTCACGTTTCAGGGGCGAGTGTTTTTGTAAGGCAACTGCAGGAAGAAGATGAAATTGTGGAGAAAGGATAGTATAGTTTAGGTAGAGTTTTATTATCTTTCTAGTACCGAAAGGAGAAAATTATTAATGGAAATTCCTTTTTTGATTTTAGTGGTGCTCGCGATTATCGCGATCTCTATCTTGTTTACCTTTGTTCCTATTATGCTCTGGGTCTCGGCGTGGGCATCTGGTGTTTATGTTGGGCTTACGACCTTGATTGGGATGCGTTTACGCCGCATTGTTCCTTCACGTATTGTTAATCCGCTAATTAAAGCACGTAAAGCAGGGTTAGACGTTGTGATTGATCAACTGGAGACACACTATTTAGCAGGTGGGAACGTTAACCGTGTGGTCGACGCGTTAATTGCGGCCCAGCGGGCAGAGATCGACCTCGTCTTTGAACGTGCGGCTGCCATCGACCTCGCAGGGCGTGATGTGTTGGAAGCAGTGCAAATGAGTGTAAACCCTAAGGTGATTGAAACTCCTGTTGTTTCAGCGGTAGCGAAAGACGGGATTGAAGTTAAAGCGATTGCTCGAGTGACAGTACGTGCCAATATTGAACGTTTAGTCGGTGGTGCAGGTGAAGAGACCATTATCGCTCGTGTGGGAGAAGGAATCGTTACGACGAACGGTTCAGCTGATAGTCATAAGCAGGTATTAGAAAATCCTGATTTAATTTCGAATACAGTTTTGGAGAAAGGGTTAGATGCGGGAACAGCGTTTGAAATCCTCTCCATCGATATTGCGGATGTAGACGTAGGTAAAAATATTGGTGCTACGCTGCAGATTGATCAGGCGGAAGCGGATAAAAATATTGCTCAGGCTAAAGCAGAAGAACGACGGGCGATGGCTGTTGCTAAAGAGCAAGAGATGCGCGCTCGGGTAGAAGAGATGCGTGCTAAAGTGGTAGAAGCAGAAGCACGCGTTCCAGAGGCATTAGCGGAAGCGTTGCGTCAAGGAAACTTGGGTGTGATGGATTATTATAACCTGCAAAATATTTCTGCTGATACTGATATGAGAAAGTCGATTGGTCATACTGAAGGCGATGATGGTGACGAGTCGTGACTCTGGCCGATGGCATAGATTCCATTATTGAGTTGCTGTTTGGCACTCCGTTGGGCCCGCTTTTGCTAGGTGGAATCATCTGGTTTGTGACGAAAGTTTCTTCATCTATGAAGGAGAGCCTTGATGAAAGCGTGGATAAGGCAAAACGTGTGATGGATACAGAAAGAAAAGAACTAAAACAGACATGGTCAGACTTGGAAATAGATGATTTAAAAGCAGAAGCCCTAAAGCGATTAGAACAGAGAGATGAAGGTTCTTCGTTGTTACAGTCGACTCCAGTCTCTTCTACCCACCAGTCTCAGATGAGGAAACAAACCTCAACGGCGGTTAGGTCAAAGAAAAAAAGCGAGTGGGCGCGAGCAGTGGTATTAAAAGAAGTATTAGATGAACCACGTGCAAAGCGACCATGGCGACCTCACTCTCGTTAGGAGATCCTTAGAAAGTTTGGTAGTTGTACTTGGTAATAGTTATCGTGGATCTACACCTGCCTCACACCCCATACTAGGTGTAAAGAGGAGGTGAAAGGCGATGGCAGCATCACGAAGTCGTAGCAGTAACCGCTTGCTCGTCCCTGGATCTGCAATGGCACTACAACAGTATAAAGAAGAGATTGCCGCAGAATTTGGTGTACAGCCAGGTCCTGATGAATCAGCTCGCGCCAATGGTTCGATAGGTGGAGAGATTACCAAGCGCTTGATTCGACAAGCAGAATCACAAAAGTAAACATAAAGATTAGGAAGAAGAGGGGTAGGAGCAGCAGCTCAGACCCCTTTTTGTTGTGCTCCAGTAGGAGGGTGATTCATAAACAGTGGTGCCTGCGCATATGGTGGTAGGGAGATGGAGGGCTCGGACATGCGCGGAATGAGTAAAAAAGTACGTAAGATGACGGCAGAGTGGCTCGACATTCCAGCAGATGTATTAACGGATGTTCCGCGGATCGTCATGCTGGGAAATCGTCAGTTGCAAATTGAAAACTATCTCAGTGTGGAAAGTTTTTGTGATCAAGAGCTAGTCTTAAAGCTTGGCAAGGGGAAGTTACATATACGTGGTGATCAGTTATGGATTCGCAAAATCTACACCGAAGAAGTGGTGATCGATGGGAAGATTGGAGCGATTACATTTTTAGAGTAACAGGAGGAGATGAAAGTGGCCATTCCCATGGATGCTATTGTAATCATTGAGTGTCGCGGTCCTCATCTCACTTCTTTACTCAATCGAGCTCGACAACAACAGATCACGTTAGAAAACATTCGTTGGATAGGGAATGAGCAGTTAGAGCTGAGTGTATCGGTGGCAGGTTTTTATCAGCTCCGCCCCCTCATTAAGTCTACACAGACGAAGATTAGAATAAAAAGCAAAAAGGGGCTACCGTTCCTTCTTTTTCGACTTCAACGGCGGAAGGGATATCTGATTGGAATTGTACTTTTCTTTTTCATACTATATGCTCTTAGCTCCTTCGTGTGGAAAGTAGAAATAGAAGGAAATGAAAAAGTGCCACGCAGTGAAATTTTACAAGTAGCACGGGAACAAGGTATATTTCCAGGGCAACTACAAGTTCGCATGCCTTCATCCGATGAGATTCAATATCAGCTAAAAGATCAACTCCCGAGTGTAACGTGGATAGGCTTTCGCATGGAAGGGACGCGTGCAATTATTACAGTGGTGGAGAAGGAAAGTGTCCGGGAACAAGAGAATGAAGAGAAAAGAGGCCCCGTACATCTAATAGCCAGACGTGATGCTTACATTTACGAGATGAGGGTTAAAAGTGGGAGACCTGAAGTGGAAGTGCGTGATATGGTAAAAAAGGGTGAGCGATTGGTATCGGGGATATACGGGAATCCTGAAGATGATGCCATGCCACAAACCGTTGTGGGAGCAAGAGGAAAAGTGTGGGGCGAGGTATGGTATGAATCAGAAGTAACGGTACCGTTGGCACAAAAAAGAAAAGTATATACGGGCAAACGGGAAAAGGGATACTATCCTTATATCGGTTCCACCATGATTCAGATACCTTTTATTTCTAAAGTGCCGTATGAGAAGTACGAGACCATACAAAAGCTACAGACGTTGAGAGTGCAGAATGTGAGGATACCCATAGGTTGGGTAGAGGAAGAGCGTTTGGAGATGGAGTGGGTGAAACAAGAACTGACTGAGAAAGAAGCTCGACTTGTAGGGGTGGAGCAGGCACGTGCCGATGTAAGGGAACAAATTGGACAAGATGGTCGTATTTTAGAGCAAAAAGTTTTGCACCAACGCGTAGACAATGGTAAAGTTTATATGAAGATACACTTTGATGTCGTAGAAAATATTGCGACCCCAGAACCTATCTTGCAAGGGGAATGAGCCATTTGCAAGCACAAACAGAGACGAAAATAATACAACTGCAAAATGCCGAGGAAGCACTGACACTATTTGGACCACATGATCAGTTTTTAAAACAAATTGAAGAGATGACAGCAGCTAAGATTGTGACACGAGGAGCTGAGATCCGCTTGACGGGTCCGGCACTTGAAATCCAGGTACTTGAAGACCTCTTTCGCGTTTTGCTTACCTTAATTCGTAAGGGAATCACTTTAACAGAGCGAGACATGGTGTATGCTTATCGTTTGGCAAGTGAGGGGCAAGCAGATCAGCTGTTGGAGCTGTTGGGTGAAGTGATCGGTACGACATACAAGGGGAAATCTGTACGTGTCAAGACGATGGGGCAACGTCGTTATGTGAGTGCCATTAAAAAATCTGACATCGTATTTGGCATTGGCCCTGCGGGTACGGGGAAAACATTTCTAGCTGTGGTAAAAGCAGTGTCTGCGTTGAAGGAAAACCATGTAAAGCGGATAGTTTTAACCCGCCCAGCGGTAGAAGCAGGGGAGAGCTTAGGTTTTCTTCCAGGTGATTTACAAGAAAAAGTAGATCCCTACTTGCGTCCCCTCTATGATGGCTTATATCACATGCTCGGAACTGAGCAGGTAAGTAAACTGTTGGAACGTGGAGCAATCGAAATTGCGCCTTTGGCTTATATGCGTGGGCGCACGTTAGAAGATTCTTTTGTCATCTTGGATGAAGCACAAAATACCACACCAGAGCAAATGAAGATGTTTCTTACCCGGCTCGGTTTTGGTTCCAAGATGGTTGTAACAGGTGATGTGACGCAAGTTGATTTACCTAAAGGCAAGCAATCCGGACTAAAAGAGGCAGAACGTGTATTGAACACCATTGAGGAAATCCCCTTTATTTACTTAGCTCAAGAAGATGTGGTTCGCCACTCTTTGGTGCAAAAAGTAATCGATGCTTATGATCGTAAAAAATAAGTGGGAGGAAAAGGTGCCTCTTAAGGAGTCGGTTGAGGTATGAATGGGAGAGAGAAGCAGGTTAATCTTAAATCGAAAAAACTTTTACTGCAAGCAGGCTGGCGCAATAGTCGCCGCCTGCGCTTTTTACTCTATTCCGTTTTTGCGATGATCACTTTTGGATTACTTGTAAATCATATCTTGCCAGAACAGTATGATTTAGAAAAAGGATCGGTTAGTAAAGAAACGATTACTTCGCCTGTAACCAAAGTGAATCAGTTAGAAACACAGTTAGAACGAGATCTCGCAGCGGAATCTGTGGAGAAGCAGTATCGAATAGATCAAGAGGTTACGCGTGCACAAGTGGATCGCATGCAAGCATTTTTTACAGAGA
The DNA here is from genome assembly GCF_024753565.1 of Mechercharimyces sp. CAU 1602. Lineage (NCBI taxonomy): Bacteria > Bacillati > Bacillota > Bacilli > Caryophanales > Thermoactinomycetaceae > Mechercharimyces > Mechercharimyces sp. CAU 1602. The sequence goes on from NZ_JANTPT010000001.1 coordinate 494,451, forward strand.
TGAAAACGATTTTAGCAGATAAAAATGCAGACCAAGATAAGGATAAAAATGATAAAAAAGAAGAGGAAAAAGAGAAGGCTTTAAAAGAGATTGATCCCGCTATGTCAGAAGCATTTTATCAGCGAGTGGCTAAATTAGAGCCTAGTCGAATTTCCGACATTCAAGTCATAAGTTTGGAAATATTGGAGAGGATGCTAAAGCAAGGTGTGCGAGAATCGGAATTGGATTCTTCGCGTGCGCAGATTGATGAGATGCTGGTTACCTCCTCTTTAGAAAGCGATGCTCGCTCGATCGTAAGGGAGATTACACGCAACTTTCTAATCGCTAGTGAAGTGTATGACCAAGAAAGGACTGAGGCACTGCGGGATGCGGCTCGTAATAGCGTAGATCCGATTATGATTAGAAAGGGAGAAGTGTTGGTATCAGCGGGGGATGTAATTACTGATTATCAATACGGATTATTAAAAGATCTGGGACTCTTACGTGAGTTTAGTAACCCTAAGCTATTCATCGGTTTGGCACTATTATTGGCCGTATTAGTCTTATTAATCTATCTCTACTTGGTTCGCTTTCAGAAGGAGATAGGTCAAGATAATAGTAAGCTGATGATGTTACTAACGATTTTGCTCCTTACCTTCATAAGTATGAAAGTGGTCGCGCTGGGACAAAGCTTGGAATATAGTACGATTGGATATATTGCACCTGTTGCCTTGGGAACGATGCTGATCACATTATTGTTAGATATTCGACTGGCACTTTGGTGTGGCATGTTGATATCTTTGCTCGCAAGCATATTTTTTAATGAAGGCAACTTCGTATTGTTTGATTATCGCTACGGGTTGGTGGCTCTTTTAAGCTCAACTGCAGCAGCGTTTGCCCTTACGGGGGCACGTAACCGAACATCGGTGATCAAAGGGGGATTAGTCGCTTCTTTGGTCAGTGTTATCCCCATTTTGATTAATTACCTCTTTATTTCAGGTGAGGGGGATGGGTTATTACTTCTGCAATCGCTCGGGTTCGGAATTGTAGGAGGTTTATTTGCTGCTATTTTAACCATTGGCTTATTACCTATCTTGGAGACCGCATTTGATATTTTATCTCCGCTGAAACTATTGGAGTTAGCCAGTCCCAATCACCCCTTATTGCGGAAGCTATTAGTGCAAACACCTGGTACTTATCACCATTCCTTGATTGTGGGCAACCTTGCAGAGGCAGCAGCTGAGGCAATCGGTGCGGATGGATTGTTAGCACGGGTGGGAGCCTATTATCATGATGTAGGGAAAACAAAACGCCCTCAGTTTTTTATTGAAAATCAAATGCATATTGAAAATCCGCATGATAAATTATCTCCTAATCTGAGTAAAAGTATTATTATTGCGCACCCGCGGGATGGGGTGGAAATGCTTTTACAGTACCGCATTCCCAAACCAATTCGCGATATTGCGGCACAGCATCACGGTACAACACTTGTAAAGTATTTTTACTTTAAGGCTAAAAAGCAGACAGATGGAGCACAAGTGTTGGAAGCAGATTATCGTTATCCAGGTCCGAAAGCTCAGTTTAAAGAAGCTGCGATAGTAGGGGTGGCAGATTGTGTGGAGGCAGCCGTTCGCTCCCTCGCCCGACCAACGCCTTCCAAAATAGAAGGGATGGTACGAAGTATTATCCAGGATCGCTTGCAAGATGGACAGTTTGATGAGTGTGACCTGACATTGAAAGAATTGGATCTTATTGCGAGATCCATATGTGAAACGCTAAATGGGGTGTTCCATTCTCGCATTGAATATCCAGCTAGTTAAAGGAGCGTAAGCAACATGACTCTCATCTTAGAAGTACAGGTTGAAACATCATTATCAGAGAAAGAAAAAGAGGCGCTTTCTTGGGTTGAAACATGTGTTGAGGCTGCGGCCAAGGTAGAGGGACGACCCCAGGTTGAGGTGGCGATCACATTGGTAGATGATGAAGCGATTCATCAACTTAACTTAGAATACCGAGGGGTTGATCGACCGACGGATGTATTATCTTTTCCTCAGTGGGAGCGGGAAGAATTAGCACAGATGACCGAGAGCGAAGAGCCGCTCTTGTTAGGGGATATTGTAATTTCCATTCCGCGCGCTCGAGAGCAAGCACATGAATATCAACATAGTTTTGAGCGCGAGATCGGTTTCTTAGCAGTGCATGGCTTTTTACACCTCTTAGGGTATGATCATATGACAGAAGAGGAAGAGCAAGTGATGTTTGCAAGGCAAGACGCGATCCTAGCTGAGGTGAATTTGCAAAGATAAGGTGGGCACTTTATGTGGATTGCAAAACTGGTAAAAAGTTTCCGCTTTGCTTTGGAAGGATTAAAATATACCCTTGTCACCCAGCGCAATATGCGCATTCATATTGTCGTTGCATTAGGGGTCCTATTTTTTAGCCTCTTTCTTCCTATCAAGAAAACAGAGGTATTGCTTTTATTTATGGCTATCGTGTTAGTTTTAGTAGCAGAGCTGTTCAATACGGTAGTTGAAGCGGTTGTTGATATGGTGACGAAAGAGTATCACCCCCTTGCAAAAGTAGCCAAAGATGTGGCTGCGGGTGCCGTCCTTCTTTGTGCGGGTTTGGCAGTAATCATAGGTATTAGTGTGTTTTATCCCGTGATGGAATCAGTCACACTTACAGCATGGAGAGAATCAAACGCCCCCATTGATACGCGAGTGACGGTTGTGTTGGTCTTTGATTTCTTTTTGACGCTGTTAGTGAAAGGATTTATGGTGAGAGCAAAAAAGAGTGCGTGGGAACCGAGCATGACAACTTCCCTATCGTTTTGTATTGCCACTTTGATAGCGATGACCATGCCTAAGCTGTATGTGGCATTGTTGGTCTATACACTGGCTGCGTTAATTGCGTATACGCGTTTTCGTGTCAACATAAGACGAACGCGCCCAGTCGTGATTGGCTCTTTGCTTGGAGTAGCTGTTGCATTGATGGGCTTACGTTTGTTATAGAGAAGCGGTATAGGATTGAAGGAGGATGTGTAATGGAACGGTTAATGGCTGAGGCGATCAAAGCGCGTGAAAAGGCATATGTGCCGTATTCGCAATTTGCTGTAGGGGCAGCTCTTCTCACAGAAGAGGGTGAAATTATTCATGGATGTAATATTGAAAACGCAGCTTATGGTTTATGTAATTGCGCAGAGCGCACGGCCCTCTTCAAAGCAGTAGCAGAAGGGAAAACAGTGTTTCGTTCGATCGCGATCGTAGCAGATACGAACGGTCCTGTCTCACCATGTGGGGCATGTCGACAAGTGATGTCTGAACTATGTCCGCAAGATATGACTGTTATTTTGGGAAACCTACAAGGGGAGAGAGCGACGACAACGGTGGCTCAATTGCTCCCAGGTTCATTTGGAAAGGAAGATTTGCATGCAGGTAAGCGAAACGTATAAGTCTGGATTTGTGGCTCTGATTGGTCGTCCTAATGTGGGCAAATCTACGCTTATGAATCATTTTTTGGATGAGAAAATCTCTATCATGTCTGATAAACCACAAACAACACGCAATCAAATTCGTGGTGTCTTAACCTCAGATGAAGGACAGATTATCTTTTTAGATACGCCGGGGATTCATAAGCCCAAGTCACGCTTAGGGGATTTTATGGTACGTACAGCGCAAGATACGTTTAATGAGGTAGATCTTATCCTCTTTTTAGTAGATGCAGAGGAAGGTTTAGGGGGTGGTGATCGCTATATTATAGAGAGTTTGAAGAAAGTATCCACCCCTGTTTTCTTGGTGCTAAATAAGATTGATCGCGTCCATCCAGAGAAGTTGTTACCTTTGATTGATCAATATCGCGCTCTGATGGAATTTCAAGAGATCATCCCTATTTCAGCATTACAGGGAAGTAATACGGGCTCGTTAAAGGAGTTGATCTTACATCTGCTCCCCACAGGTCCACAATATTATCCTTCCGATCAGATGACTGATCATCCCGAACAGTTTATTGTGAGTGAATTAGTACGAGAAAAGGTGTTACGTCTTACTCATGAAGAAATTCCTCACTCGGTTGCAGTTGTCGTCGATGAAATGTCGAAGCGTAAAGGGAAAGACCTGATTTTTATTCGCTGTACGATCTTTACGGAACGAAAGACACAAAAGGGCATATTAATTGGAAAGCAAGGGGCGCTTCTTAAAGAAGTAGGCTTGCAGGCACGAACAGAAATCGAACGTCTATTGGGCTCACGCGTCTTCCTTGATTTATGGGTAAAGGCTAAAAAAGATTGGCGCAATGAGGTAAACATGTTGAAACAGTTTGGTTATCGTGATGAATAACTAAGAAGGATCGAAGATTGTTGACCTGACAAAATTTCGTTAACATACTCCCCTCAATCCAGGTCATGATAAGAAGGAAGTCGATTATGGGAAAGGATGATGCTGGTTGCGCAATTTCTCATGGAGTGTATTTGCAGTAACTGGCAGTGTCGACGCCTACTTATTATACCGTGACGCTGACGCCTTGCGACAAGAAGACGAGGCAGATGAGGACGAGCCGGAGAGAGATGAGGGAGAAAACCAAGGGTAGGAAGGGCTTTGCCGCATGTTAGCTAAAGCAGATGGAGTAGTACTGCGGGCGCGGGAGTATGGGGAGAGCAATATCATTCTCACACTCTTCACTTTACAGCAAGGGAAGAGATCGGCACTGGCACGAGGGGCGAAGAAGATGGGCAGTCGCCTGAGCGCGGCAGTGCTCCCTTTTGTCGAAGGGCAATATATTTACTTTGCGGGCAGTGGGATGGTAACCTTAACACAGGCAGACGTGTTAGAAGGGCATGTAAAGGTACGCTCTGATTTAGGCTTAACTGCGTATGCATCTTATTTTGCTGAACTGCTGGATAAGCTGACAGAGGAGAAAGAGCCCCAATCCTCTTTGTACCGTCGATTTGTTATTACTCTCTCACAGTTAGAACAAGGGATAGACCCTGATATCTTAGCGCGAATGTTTGAGTTGGCACTTATTGCATATGCGGGTTATTCTCCTGTATTGGATCATTGTGTTCGGTGTCGAAAAAAAGAAAACTTGTATCGCTTTAGCGTACGACATGGAGGTACTATTTGCAATGAGTGCAGCGATTACGATCACCAAGCACTTCCCCTCTCTTTGAGAGCGGGTCGTGTTTTGCATACACTGCAAAAACTTCCACCCGCCCGTTTAGGTAAAGTGGAAGTGAAGGAAGAGACGAAGCAAGAGTTAGATAAGATATTACGCGCCTTTATGGGTGAATACCTTCCTGTTCGTTTTAAGGCTCGTACGTTTTTGGATACAATGCGACGCGATGGCTTGTTATGAGAGGGGCAAAGTGAGCAATAGTTTGTTGACATGAAGCTTCTACGTTTGATATATATATGGTTATAGCTATTATGAATATGCGATGACGTGATGATAGACAGGAGTAATGGGAGATACGTACTACAGCGAGTTAGGGAAGGTGGAAGCCTAGCGTACGTAACCCGTGAACGGCGGTCTGAAGCGTTTTGAGACAGAGTGGATCAGAGCAGAGCGCATGCGCACTGGCTGGTCAAATAGGGTGGAACCGCGGGAAAACCTCTCGTCCCTATAGAAAGGGCCTTTTCTATAGGAATGGGAGGTTTTTTACGTATTTTTGGAGGTGGAGAAAACGTGAACATGCAACAAATGATTTTACAATTGCAATCCTTTTGGGCGAAAGAAGGATGTATCTTAACCAACCCTTATGATGTGGAAAAAGGAGCAGGAACGATGAATCCAATGACCTTTCTACGCTCATTAGGTCCAGAGCCGTGGAAAGTGGCGTATGTAGAACCATCACGCCGTCCGGCAGATGGTCGATATGGAGAAAATCCAAACCGCTTGTATCAGCATCATCAATTCCAAGTGATCCTCAAGCCATCGCCTGACAATATTCAAGAAATATATTTAGATAGCTTGCGTGCGCTTGGGATTGATCCTCGTCATCACGATATTCGGTTTGTCGAAGATAACTGGGAAAATCCTGCCTTAGGTGCCGCGGGATTGGGCTGGGAAGTATGGTTAGATGGAATGGAAGTTACGCAGTTTACTTATTTTCAGCAGGTGGGTGGACTAGAGGCGAGTCCAGTATCTGTTGAATTAACATATGGTTTGGAACGTCTTGCCTCGTACTTACAAGAAAAAGAAAATGTGTTTGATTTAGAGTGGGTAGAAGGGTTTACCTACGGTGATATTTTTAAACAAGCAGAGTATGAGCACTCCAAGTACACCTTTGAAGTATCGGATTCAGCAAAGCTTTTCCGCTGGTTTGATGACTATGAGCAAGAAGCGAAGCGTGCGCTAGATGAGGAGTTGGTTTTTGCTGCTTATGATTATGTGCTGAAGTGTTCCCATTCGTTTAATCTGCTGGATGCACGTGGAGCGATTAGCGTGACCGAACGAACAGGTTATCTCGCTCGGGTGCGTAACCTAGCACGTCGGTGTGCAAAAACATATGTCGCTGGGCGTGAACAATTAGGCTACCCATTGCTATCGAAGGAGGGTGTGGATCATGAATAAGGCGGATTTGTTATTAGAGATTGGCTGTGAAGAAATTCCTGCACGTTTTGTGGAAGGTGCTCGATCTCAATTAGCTGAGAAGACAAAGGAGTGGTTGCAAGAAAACCGCATCCAGCATGGTGAAATAAAGACTTATGCAACCCCTCGTCGGTTGGCTGTTTATGTTGAACAAGTAGCTACTCAGCAACCTGATAAGGAAGAAGAGGTGCGTGGTCCTGCCAAACGAATTGCTTTGAGTGAACAAGGTGAATGGAGTAAAGCAGCTCAAGGGTTTGCTAGAAAGCAAGGCATAGAGCCATCTGCGTTCACTTTTAAGGAGTTTAAAGGGGAGACGTATGTATATGCTGAGGTGCATCAGCAAGGCGAGCAGACACATGTACTACTAAATGCAGGTGTCCGTCAAATCTGTGAAGGATTACATTTTCCTAAGACGATGCGTTGGGGAGATCGACGTATGCGTTTTATTCGCCCTATTAAATGGCTGGTCTGTATGCTAGGCGAAGAAGTGATTGCAGCAGAGTGGGCGGACTGTACCGCTACTAATCAGACGAAGGGACATCGTTTCTTGGGAACAGCTACTGCATTAAATCATCCCCGAGAATATGTGGAGAGATTACGACAGCAATGGGTAGTCGTTGATGTCGAGGAACGGCGTTCGCTCATTGAAAAGCAACTGCGTCAGTTGGAATCTGAACAGGGGTGGCATATTCCTGTGGACAAGGGGCTTTTAGAGGAAGTAACCCATCTGGTCGAGTATCCTACTGCTCTTTTTGGTCGATATGATGAATCCTTTTTAAACTTACCAAAGGAAGTACTCATTACCACCATGCGTGAACATCAGCGGTACTTCCCAGTGGAGACAGAAGATGGCCATTTGCTTCCTTATTTTGTGACCATTCGTAATGGTGATGATACATCCCTTGATATCGTAGCGCGTGGAAATGAAAAGGTGTTGCGCGCACGTCTTCAAGACGCACAGTTCTTTTATGAAGAAGATCAGAAAATGAGCATTGAAGCAGGAGTGGAAAAACTTTCTCAGGTGGTTTTTCATGAAGAGTTGGGTACGATTGGTGATAAAGTGAAGCGTATTCAGCAAATCTCAGCTGAGCTAGCCAAGGCAATGCAGATGGATGAAAAAGTACAAGCACAACTGGCACGGGCGGCGGCGATCTGTAAATTCGATCTTCCTACTTTGATGATCGGAGAGTTTCCAGAGCTTGAGGGGCTAATGGGTGAGGATTACGCACGCAAAGCAGGGGAAGAAGCCGAGGTAGCCCAAGCGATTCGAGAGCATTATTTACCACGTGCGGCGGGAGATGATTTACCTGAATCGAAGATAGCAGCACTTATCGGCTTAGCAGACCGCATGGATACCATCGTTGCATGTTTTGGGATCGGACTGCAGCCAACCGGCTCACAAGATCCATACGGGCTTCGACGCCGAGCGGCAGGTGTTATTCAACTCTTGCTCGACCTGGATTCCTTTCATTTAAGTTTACGCCAGCTAAATGGTGTAGCGATTAAAACGCTTGTGCAGCACAACCTGTTACAGGTACCGGTAACAGAATTGAAAACACAGATTCATGCGTTCTTCTCCGCTCGTCAAAAAACAGTCCTACAAGACGAGCACATACGTTACGATGTGATTGAAGCAGTCCTGCAAAGTGACATTTGCGATCCTGGATTGGTACGAGCGAAAGCGCATATATTGATGCAGGAAGTGAAGCAGCCTGCATTTAAAGAGGTTATCGAAGGTTTCACACGTGCGGCCAATCTTGCAGCGAAGGCTGAGTCCGGGGTAAAAGTAGATAAGAGTCTTCTCTTTGAAGCGAGTGAGCAGGAGTTATATGATGCTTATTTAAAGGCGAAAGCCGACTATGTTATACAAGCGGGAACACGCGATGCGGGACAAATGTACGCATCACTAACCCACATCGTTCCTGTCATTCATCGTTTCTTCGATAACGTACTTGTCATGGCAGATAATGAAACAATCCGGACGAATCGACTTGCCCTACTCGTAGAAATTACCCAGCTGGTTTCGCAATTTGCGCGTTTTGATCAGTTGGTGACAAATTAAATTTGTTAGTGTAATGCGGGTGCGAGAAGAAAAGAAGAGAGGCAAGCTGGACTTGCCTCTCTTCTTTAATTACATGTCAGTGTGCGTTTCATCGAAAACTTCTCTCAGATGTGTTCGTTCAGCTCATCTCTATATTCCAAAATATCACCAGGTTGACATTCTAATGCTTTACAGATTGCCTCTAAGGTAGAAAAGCGAATTGCTTTTGCTTTGCCATTTTTAAGCTTAGACAGGTTGGCCATTGTTATTCCTACTTTCTCAGAAAGCTCTGTCACGCTCATCTTTCGTTTAGCTAGGATTACATCGATGTTGATAATAATTGCCATATGGTTCACCTCACACGGTTAAGTCATGTTCAGATTTTATCTCGATTGCATGTTTTAAGATCTTTTGTAGCAGTGCTGTGAATACGGCGATGACAAATGACGTAAATACCATTACCATGCCGATTACGATGACACCCGGAGCGTCGTCGATCTCACCTACGAAATAAAAGCATGGCATCAATGCAAGATAGATTAGACTTACTACGACTGCAGAAAACTTAATTCTACGTAGATAAGTTACAGATGATTTTGAAAATGCATCTTGCCTGTCAACTAAGCGTAATAGCCGTAATGAGTAAAACAAGGCGAGGAAAAAAGGAATGGCGGTTACATACATACCGATCAAAATGGGATATAAATAAGGCGCAGTCTCTATTTCGTATTCGGCAATTTCAACTGCTATTGAAGGTAATGCGAAGATACATAATAACAGTACGGCAGTACCAGCTAGGAAGATAGTGACTCTTAAGAAGTTGGTTGAACTTAAGCTCATACAAAACACCTCACTTGAAAGTAGTTATCTTGATTATAAATTAATATTTATCGTATTTCAATAAAAAGTTATCTTTAAAGGATAATGAGCCATGAACCTACCTGCTGTGAATAAGTACACATTGTAAGCGCTAATGCAATGTTTTATTAAAAAGTAATCCGCCCTGTTTAGCTCAAGCTCAACAGGGCGGATTACTTTTCGTCAATTTTTTTGTGGGTTGGTTCGATGTGTTTCTGTACTTATTGCTTTACCCTCATCATCTACTTCGCCTTAAGCCAGCCTAACTGTTTTCCCCTCGACGATACTCATCCGTTAACATGCCAGCAAATCCCCAGTTCTCTTCTGCGACTTCCTCAATAACGATATGAGTGTGTTCCGGTTTTTTTCCTAGCACACGGGCAAGCGAATCGGTAAAATCAGATACTAGCTCTGCTTTTTGTTTGCGGGTAAGTCCAGCTGTTACCTTCAAGTTAAGGTATGGCATATTTCACTCCTCCTCGTGAGTAGATTCGATCTTTCTTCTACAATTGTACAGTAGACAGTGGTGACATAGGAAGAGAAGGTGAGTCTGATCTGGTAAATAAGATCAGATGCAGGCTTTGTCAGCTGTGGATCTAGGAGTATGATTTGGATTAGCGTCAGTGTAAAGATTGTATAGTTTTTGTTATTATGAGCCACTCATTTGATGTATAAAGATACTTGACTTCATATAAAATTACCCTTATAGTAAACCGAAACACAGGGATGAAAAAAAGATAGGGCTCTTATATTAGCTCTACAATATGTATAATAAATATATTATTTATACATATAGATGAATGAAAACATCTGGATGAAAAAATCGTTACCAAGGTTAGTAGAGCAAAGCGGGGGTGAGAGGAATGAAAAAGCGCCCTTCAGCGCGGGTTGTGCTGATGAATGAGGAGAGCCGTGTCCTACTATTTAATATGATGGATCAGCTTAATCCTGGGCAAGGTTCTATATGGTTTACAGTAGGTGGGGGTTTAGAAGAAGAGGAAACGTACGAAGAGGCAGCCAAACGAGAGCTATGGGAAGAGACAGGATTGGAGAATGTAAAGTGGGGTCCCTTGATTTGGATACGGCAATTTGAGCATATATATCAAGGAGAACCGACTCTTTTTGTGGAGCATTATTTTTTAGCTTTTATTAGAGGAGCGGAACAAAGAAAGGTTAATCTGGATTATCTGACCCTTGTCGAGAAAGAAACCTATTTGGGCCACCACTGGTGGAGCTTAGAGGAGTTAGAAGAGAGTGAAGAGAAGATATATCCACGCGAAATGAAGCGGCTGTTAGAACCGATTGTGAATGGCTCCCTTCCCCGTGAACCGATTGCGATCGCGAAGTAAGGGAAGGCACATCACTTTAAGAAACCCCTACGCTCAACTGGGATGAGCGTAGGGGTATAATTTTATTATCTATTTTTTAGTTGTCGTAGTGTATCCATCATCTGCTTTACGTATAAATCATTTCCTTGGAGGTCAAGAGCAATAGGTACTTGTTCATGGACAACCTCTGCGAATTGTAGTAATTCTGGGTAGGTGCTCGCCGGAAAGGGGATGCGGTTTGTTTCGGGCGTATCTCCCCAGCTGGTAGCATATGAGAGGAGAACTAAGGCTGTTTTCTCTTTTACTTTTTCATAGAAGTCAATCCAAGTACGAGAAGCATTTAAAATTTCTTTCTCTGTTGCCGCACCAAACAGACTACGGGATCGGTGCATGTAGGATAAGGCATGTGAAGTGACGCGTGCATGGGCACTGTGAAAACATAGTTTCGCCTTAGTTGCTTCCGTAATGCGTAGTAAATGACGGGGGGTGCGAAGAGCTGGGTGTATGGCATTATTGCCTGGTTCGAAATAGTAGGAGCCCCCCATGGGCGCATTTTCAACGAGTAGCGATATTCCGAGCGGGTGTGCGATTTGTTGTAACGTGAGGAGTTGCTCAATGAAGCGTTCTACATATTGTGTTTTGTAATCATGGAGTGCATGAAATTGGCGAGGACGCTTGTCCAAATAAGCAAAAATATCCCCTAGTGCGACAGTAGATCCGTGCACGATGATGCCAGCACTTTTCTGGTCTAATAGGGGGGCGGTGGTAGTTAACCAATACTTCCAATCCTCGAGGGGAAAGTGATGGGTACCTAATCCGAGCGAATGGGGCATGCGAAAAGCTTGAGGTTTGGTTTTTGTTACGGCAAAAATCTCCTCTAACTCTGCGTACTCATAACGTTCTTCAGGAAGTTGAATGACGACATGATCAAGTCCGTGTTTATGCATGTGGTGGAGAGAATGCATATGAAGCGGCGTCGTTGCCGCTAAGAGATTAGAAAAAAGCATGAGGAAATCCTCCGTTCCTTTCATTTATCCTTTCATTTTCATATAAATGTGAAGGAAATGCAACGAAGAATTAATGGATAACAAGAGGAATGGGAAGGATACTCTTATTTTCCCTGTTGCAGAAAAGATAAGTCCAATATAGTATATACTATATGAAGTTAAGGCAAATAAGTATATCATAATGAAGCGGAACGCTGACGCAGGAGGTGAAAGGAAATCGAGTTATCGGAGCGGCAAGAGAAGATCATACAGATTGTAAAGAATCAAGGCCCTATTACAGGTGAGAAAATTGCAGAGCAACTCAGCCTGACACGGGCGACATTACGGCCAGACCTATCTATTCTCACCATGGCGGGATTTTTGGATGCACGCCCACGGGTGGGATACTTTTATGCGGGGAAGTCGGCTAACCAATTATTGAGTGAGCACTTACGCAAGTTATTGGTGCGAGATTACAAGTCATTACCTGTAGTGGTAGGAGAAGAAACGTCTGTATACGATGCAATCTGTATGTTATTTTTAGAGGACGTTGGTACCCTTTTCGTTATTAAAGAGGTAGGAATCCTTGTTGGAGTATTATCGCGCAAGGATTTATTGCAAAGTGCGATGGGGAAGCAGGATCTTCATTCCATCCCGGTGGGCGTTGTGATGACACGGATGCCAAACGTGATCACATGTGAATTAGATGATACACTATTTGAAACGGCGCGGAAGCTAATGGATTATCAGGTGGATTCGCTGCCCGTTATTCGCCCCATTGAAGGGAGTAGTCAGGTAGAAGTGGTTGGAAGGATGTCTAAAACGACAATTACGAAAGCGTTTGTAGAATTAGCCAAAGAGGAAACGGTGTAGCGGGAGGGATAGATGATCTTGAGTGATAAAAAACATCCATTAGTGTTTGTCGTCTCTGATTCTGTTGGGGAAACTGCCGAGTTTGTCGTACGTGCAGCTTCCAGTCAGTTTAATGGGGGAGAAGTAGATATTCGACGCTTCCCCCATGTAGATGATAAAAAAACGATAGCAGACGCTGTGCAAGCGGCGAAGGAATCGCACGCATTACTTGTTTTTACGCTTGTTGTGCCAGAATTACAATCCTTTATAAAAGAAGAGGCAGAGCGCTTGGAAGTCCCATATGTAGATATTATGGGACCGATGGTATCAGGTTTATCTTCACTATATCCTCGCCCCCCACGGGAGCAACCCGGTTTGGTGCGACGCATGGACGAAGATTACTTCCGCAAGATTGAAGCGGTTGAATTTGCAGTCAAGTATGATGATGGTCGTGATCCCCGTGGAATTCTGCGTGCAGATGTTGTTCTGATTGGGGTCTCGCGCACATCAAAAACTCCGCTCTCTATGTACTTGGCACATAGACGCCTCAAGGTTGCTAATGTACCGCTGGTACCAGAAGTGGAGCCGCCAGATGAGTTATACATGGTTTCGCCAAAGAAGTGCATTGGGCTTACGATCCACCCTGACCACCTTAACAACATTCGCCGGGAGCGGTTGAAATCACTAGGGTTAGGGGCAAAAGCTAATTATGCCAATATGGAACGAATCTTAGATGAGTTAGATTATGCAGAACGCATTATTAAAAAAGTGGGTTGTCCAATATTAGATGTGACGAATAAAGCGGTAGAAGAGACAGCAAATCTAATAATCGATATTCTTCGCAAGCGGGGAGGAATGGAGTTTTGATGACCAAATCAGCGTTGATGTTCGAAGAAGGTAATCGAGAGATGAAATCATTATTGGGAGGGAAGGGCGCTAACCTTGCCGAGATGACTCGTGCAGGATTGCCAGTGCCTCCTGGATTTACTATTACGACGCAGGCATGTTTAGACTACTACCGCCAAAATCAACAATTAAGTGAAAATGTGATGAAAGAGATCGAATCAACCTTACAGCGCCTAGAGGCTGTATCGGGCAAAAGCTTAGGAGATACCGCTAATCCATTGCTTGTTTCTGTTCGGTCTGGCGCGGTTTTTTCGATGCCAGGAATGATGGATACGGTTCTTAATCTGGGGCTAAATGATGAGACGGTGGTCGGATTAGCACGCTTGACGGGAAATGAACGTTTTGCGTATGATTGTTATCGTCGCTTTATCCAGATGTTTAGCAATGTCGTGCTCGGCATAGATCATTATCAATTTGAAGAGATTATTGAACGAAAAAAAGAAGAGCGCGGCATTAACGATGATCCAGCACTAACAACATCGGATTGGAAAGAGATAATCACCTCCTTCAAAGAGCTCGTACATACGGAGGACGGGCACCCATTTCCACAAGATCCCCGGGAGCAATTGCTGCGTTCTATCGTCGCGGTATTTGATTCATGGAATAATCATCGTGCTCGCATCTATCGCAATATCCATAAAATACCTCATGATTTAGGGACAGCGGTTAATGTGCAAATGATGGTGTTTGGTAACATGGGTGAAGACTCGGGGACAGGTGTAGCTTTTACACGAGATCCATCCACGGGTGAAAATCGTCTTTACGGTGAGTTTTTACTCAATGCCCAAGGGGAAGATGTGGTTGCAGGAATAAGGACACCACAACCGATTCGTACTTTAGCTGATATTATGCCGGATGTTTACGAACAATTTGCTGCAACCTGCCAGAAGTTAGAAAAAACATATGCGGATATGCAGGACATCGAGTTTACAGTGGAGCGGGGCACGTTATATTTTTTACAAACACGTAACGGAAAACGAACCGCACATGCGGGTGTGAAAATCGCTGTCGATATGGTGAAAGAGGGTATCATAGATAAAGAGACAGCTATTAGCCGGGTTGATCCTGACCAGCTGGATCAGATATTGCATCGCCGGGTTGATCCTACAGCGAAGCTACATGTATTGACGAAGGGATTGCCTGCTTCCCCTGGAGCAGCTTCAGGTAAGATCGTTTTTGATGCTGACACGGCTGAGCGATGGGCACAAGATGGGGAAGCGGTGATTTTGGTGCGCACGGAAACCACTCCGGAAGATATTCACGGAATGGTGGCATCTACAGGGATACTAACCAGCCGGGGTGGAATGACCAGTCATGCGGCTGTTGTAGCTCGTGGAATGGGGAAAGCGTGTATTTGTGGTTGTGAAGCGATGAAAGTGGACGGAAAAAACAAAGTGGTAACAGTAGAGGGAATAACGCTGACAGAGGGTGATCTTCTTTCTATTGATGGTGGAACAGGTCATGTGATTCAAGGCGAAGTACCCTTGATCGACCCTGAACTATCGGTGGAATTTCAAGAGCTGTTGCAATGGGCAGACGAATTTCGTACATTGGGTGTTCGTACCAACGCGGATACACCGGCAGACGTAGCTAAAGCACGCCAGTTTGGTGCAGAAGGGGTTGGTCTTTGCCGCACCGAGCATATGTTTATGGAAGTGGAACGAGTGCCAATTGTGCAAGAGATGATCTTGGCGGAAAACGCGGATGAACGTCAAGCGGCATTAGATAAATTGTTACAGTTCCAGCAGTCTGATTTTCGTGGGATATTCCAAGCAATGGACGGTCTCCCGGTGACGATCCGTTTACTTGATCCACCACTCCACGAATTTTTACCTAACATGGAGGATTTGCTCGTAGAGCGAACTACACTTAGCCTGCAAGCGGAAGTGGATCATATAGAGTTAGCAAAAAAGGATGCACTGTTACGTAAAATCCGAGCCTTGCATGAGTTTAATCCCATGTTGGGGCATCGTGGCTGTCGACTCGGCTTAATTTACCCTGAGATTTATGCGATGCAGATTGAGGCGATTTTCCTAGCAGCGCGTGAAGCCGTATCCGCCGGGGGAACGGTGCAACCAGAGGTGATGATCCCCCTTGTAGGTCATGTGAATGAATTGAAAGAGATGCGCACTTTGGTCGATGAGATCGCTACTCGTATCCAAGCGGAAAGTGGGCTTACGATTCCATATCTTGTCGGCACGATGATTGAGGTGCCACGGGCAGCCTTAACTGCAGAAGAGATTGCGACTGCGGCTGACTTCTTCTCTTTCGGTACAAATGATCTGACGCAAACAACATTTGGCTACAGTCGTGATGATGCAGAAGGTAAGTTTTTACATCAATATGTTGACCGAAACATTTTACCGGAGAATCCGTTTATTACTCTTGATACTGAAGGAGTGGGTAAGCTGGTTCAAATGGGAGTTGAGGGCGGTCGTAGAGTAAAACCAGATTTAAAGACGGGTATTTGTGGTGAACATGGCGGAGAAAAAGCATCTATTGCTTTTTGTCATCAGACAGGACTTGATTATGTGAGTTGCTCCCCTTTTCGAGTACCGCTCGCTAGACTGGCAGCAGCTCAAGCATCATTGCAGAAAAAAGAGTGAACAACAGCAGATGCATGAAATAAGCTACAGTGACAATATGATGGGATGTGAGAGTGGGGAAGCGCTCCCCCTCCCTCTCCTGCCTCACGAAGTGACAGGGAAAAGTTTAGTATCGCAAGTAATACAGAAATAAATGTTCCTGTCAAGGTAGAGGAAGGATTTTTTTTGTTTTTCAGCGTATAATACAACAAGAGTGAAGAAAAACAGCCATTTATTCGACTTCATTCGACAAATATTTTTGCCGCTAGATATTTTCTGCTTGGAAGTAGGCAGGGAAAACCTATGCGGGCATAGAATAGAAGAGAAGGCGGAGAAAGAATGGTGCTCTCCCAAAAAAATAACCAATCAGGGCAGGATTATGACGAATCCTGGCGAATAAGTAGACCTTGTGAGCATGGGTATAAAGAAAGCGGGGAAAAGCATGACGTCTGGTCAGATTCCTGATTCAGTGATCAGCCGTGTGCGTGAGCAACACGACATTTTAGATGTAGTTAGTCAACATGTCCAGCTAAAAAAGAGTGGTCGGAACTATTTCGGATTATGCCCCTTTCATTCCGAAAAGACACCGTCCTTTTCTGTTGCCCCGGATAAACAGATTTTCTATTGTTTTGGTTGTGGGCAAGGTGGAGATGTGATTAAATTTATCATGGAGATTGAGCAGTTTACCTTCTATGAAGCTATTTCGCATATGGCATCTGAAGCAGGTATTGCTTTACCGGAGCGTAAAGAGAAAGCTGACGATCCGCAGGAGGCTTATCGAGGAGAACTTCGTCGTGCCATGGACCTTTCCTCTCGTTTTTACCATCATATTCTACAAAAAATGGAGCTTGGATTAGAAGCGCGGAAGTACTTGATCGATCGCGGAGTGACTGAGAAGACGATTGAGACATTCCAGTTGGGCTATGCCCCTCCTTCGTATAATGCCTTGCTTCGTTTTTTAACGAAACGGGAATTTACTCCAGCACTGCTGGCGGATGCGGGATTGGTCAGTCGTAAAGAGCACTCTTCTCATTACTATGATCGCTTTCGCGGGCGCATCATATTCCCCATTCATGATGGACAGGGAAATGTGATCGCATTTGGGGGTCGTGCTTTAGATGAAGGGAAGCCCAAGTACCTAAACAGTCCTGAAACTCCACTATTTCATAAAGGCCGTCATCTGTTTAATCTTCATCGGGCGCGCAAATCGATTCGTCAGTCCAAGCAAGCGATTCTGTTTGAAGGTTACATGGATGTTATTGCGGCGTGGCAGGTTGGGATTGATAATGGCGTGGCTTCACTTGGGACTTCACTTACTGCAGACCAAGCAAAAGTGATTCGTCGGAATGGTGAGCAAGTGATTGTTTGTTATGACTCTGATGAGGCAGGACAACAAGCTGCGGATAGAGGCTTAGAAACATTAAGAGAGCAGGATTTGCATGCGAAGGTAGCGCAAATGCCAGCAGGTTTGGATCCAGATGATTACATCAAGCTTCGCGGTGTAGATGCATTTCGGCAAGAAGTGTTGGCGGCAGCCATTCCATTGACAGCATTTAAATTAGAGGAATTGAAGAAGGGATTTAACGTGCGTGATGAAGGGGAACGCATGAAGTATCTAACAGAAGCCCTCAGTGTGGTAGCAGAGCTGCCGTTGGCTATCGAACAAGATCACTATGTACGAAGACTGGGAGAAGAGTTTCACTTATCACTTGATGCGTTAAAAGCAGAGCTTCGGCGTATTCGTAATAGCAAGAAGCGTATGGCGCAGGGGGATAAAGGGAAGGTAATGTGGAATAATGAATATCATCCAGTAAACAAACACATGGTCGGTTCTCATCGCTTACCCTCGGCTCATGAGCAAGCAGAAAAGCTACTGCTAGCTTGGATGTTACGAGATAAGGAAGTAGCTCTGCGTGTGGAGGAAGAGTTGGGTGCAGATTTTTGTGAAGACGTGAATGCGGCAATCGCGGCATACTTATATGCATTTTATGATGATGGTTATCAAGCTAGTCCGGTCCAATTTATTCATTATGTTAATGAGGACTACCTGATGAAAACAATTAGTGAACTTGCCATGATGGAGCTTCCGGAGGATCGATCTGATGAAGCGATCTCTGATTATATCCGTCATGTACAGATGGTTCCTCTCTATACAGAGATGAAAAAGCTAGAAGAAGAACAGAAACAGGCAGAGCAGGCTGGTGACATCGCAAAAGCAACTCAGTTGGGGATTCAATTAGTCCAACTGCGGGAAAAGAGTAAGAGACGGGCTTAGGCGAAAGTACCAGGGAAGGAGGGAACAGAGATTGGCCAATGAACAAAACATGGACTTGGAGCAAGATCTGACAATAGAACAGGTGAAGGAACAGTTAGTGGAGCTAGGGAAGAAGCGAGGCGTTCTTTCGTATAAAGATATCATGGAGAAAATGTCTCCGTTCGACCAGGAACCACAGCAGATTGATGAATTCTTTGATTCCTTAAATGAGCAAGGTGTAGAGATTTCCAACGAAGAAGGAGATGATAATCTTCCTTATCGGGTAGGAAATGATGATGAGAGTGAAGAATTGCTACATGATGATCTAAGTGTTCCACCTGGAGTGAAAATTAATGATCCAGTACGCATGTACTTAAAAGAGATCGGTCGCGTTCCGCTATTGTCAGCTAAAGAGGAAGTGGAACTTGCAAAGCGAATTGAGGAAGGAGACGAGGAAGCGAAGCGGCGGTTGGCAGAAGCGAACTTACGCTTAGTAGTAAGCATTGCTAAACGCTACGTGGGGCGTGGTATGCTCTTTCTCGACCTGATTCAAGAAGGGAATATGGGCTTGATCAAGGCGGTAGAAAAATTTGACCATCGCAAGGGATATAAGTTTAGTACCTATGCGACTTGGTGGATTCGACAGGCAATTACACGCGCGATCGCGGACCAAGCACGTACCATACGTATCCCGGTTCATATGGTAGAGACGATCAATAAGTTGATACGGGTATCCCGGCAATTGCTACAAGACTTAGGTCGTGAACCGCTACCAGAAGAAGTGGCAGCTGAAATGGATCTCAGTCCGGAAAAAGTAAGAGAAATTATGAAGATTGCACAGGAACCAGTCTCTTTGGAAACTCCGATCGGGGAAGAAGATGACTCACACCTAGGTGATTTCATCCCTGATGATGATGCACAAGCTCCAGCGGATGCCGCCGCATATGAACTGTTAAAAGAACAGCTCAAAGGAGTATTGGACACCTTATCCGATCGGGAAGAAAATGTGCTTCGTCTTCGCTTTGGCTTAGATGATGGGCGGACACGTACGCTTGAAGAAGTGGGTAAAGTGTTTGGTGTGACAAGGGAAAGGATCCGTCAAATTGAAGCGAAAGCCCTCCGTAAACTGCGTCACCCAAGCCGTAGTAAGCAGTTAAAAGATTTTTTGGAATAACCCTGTTATGAGGCACTCACTAGAGTGCTTTTTTGTTTGTTTATTGTGATTCAATTTTATCCCTTTTCCAAACATAATGCAAACCGAATTTGTTTTCATCACAATCTTTAACTGAAAATTCTTGCTGTCAAACCCTACTTGCTTCTATAATATATAATGTAAGCGTTATCAAAGAGAATGTAAAGGGGAGTGGAGAATGTGAATTTTGATTTGACAGAAGAGCAAAAAATGATTAAAAAATTGATGCGTGATTTTGCTGAGAATGAGGTAGCACCAGGGGCTGAGCAGCGCGATCGCGATAAACAGTTTCCACATGAGGTGTATAAGAAGATGGCTCAATTACAGCTTATGGGACTTCCTTTTCCTGAAGAGTATGGAGGTGGCGGTGCGGATACGATTAGCTTTGCGATTGCAGTAGAAGAGTTAAGCCGTGTGTGTGCTTCTACTGGGATTGGTTATTCGGCTCATATCTCTTTAGGAGGTGCTCCTCTTTATCTCTTTGGAACAGAGGAGCAGAAACGAACATATCTTACCCCGCTCTGTCTGGGTGAAAGTTTAGGCGCTTTTGGGTTGACAGAGCCCGATGCTGGTTCAGATGCAGGGGGAACCAAAACACGAGCGCATAAACTTGAAAATGGAGAATGGGAGATTAATGGCAGTAAAACATTTATTACCAATGCCAGTTATGCAAAATTTCTGGCGCTTACTGCCATCAGCGCAGAAGAGGGGGGCAAGAAAGAGATTACGGCTTTTATTTGTCCTACAGATACAACGGGATTTACAGTAAAGGACTCCTATCATAAGATGGGACTTCATAGTTCTAACACAACGGAACTGGTATTAGAAGGGGTGCGTATTCCTCCTGAAAACATCTTAGGGCGTAGAGGATATGGATTTAAGCAGTTCTTAATTACATTGGACGGTGGACGAATTGGAATTGGAGCGATGGCTGTAGGGATTGCGCAGGGAGCGTATGAAGCGGCGTTGCGGTATGCGCAAGAACGGACGCAATTTGGTCAGTCCATTTCTAAATTTCAAGCGATTCAGCATAAATTGGCTGATATGGCATTAGAAATAGAAGTGGCTCGCAATATGGTATACAAAGCGGCATGGTTAAAGGATCAGAATAGAGCCTTTACCAAAGAGGCATCGATGTGTAAGTTGTTTGCATCAGAAGTAGCTAACCGTGTCTGTGATCAGGCAGTACAGATTCACGGGGGCTGGGGTTATATTCATGATTTTCATGTGGAGCGCTTTTATCGCGACGCAAAATTGACAGAGATTGGTGAAGGAACCTCTGAGATACAACGAAATATTATTGCACGTGAGATTGGGTGTTAGGGAGTCTACCTATGGTAGGAGAATAGAAAATTCTTCACAGCACCAAAGCGGTGGGGCGATACTGCAAGTGCTTGCTGAATAACTGTATTCCGGTTAATCTGAAACATATAAACCTTCAGAGTGGAGGAATCATAGATGGAACAAAAACAAGCTCAAGTGACAGCGACAGAAGGGGATTTCTTCCCAATACTAGATGTGGATTACTTAGAATTTTATGTGGGTAATGCCAAACAAGCAGCGGTTTATTATTGTAAGAACTTCGGATTTAAGCCACTTGCCTATAGCGGGCTGGAGACAGGTAATAGAGAGCAGACATCGTATGTATTAGAGCAAGGCACGTTGCGATTAGTGCTAAGTGGGGCTTATACTTCTGACCATGAAATTAGCAAATTCGTTATGAAGCACGGAGATGGTGTGAAAGATATCGCCTTACAGGTGGCCGATGTGGAGAAAGCTTTTCAGGAGACGGTTTCTCGTGGGGGCATTGTCGTACGTGAGCCGTATGAGGTGACAGACGAATATGGTACGTTAAAAAAAGCTACGATCGCTACGTACGGTGATACTGTCCATACCTTTATCGAACGAACTGGGTATAAAGGGGTTTTTGCACCTGGTTTTATCAAAGCAGATTTCGAGATTCCTTCCACTCCGACAGGGATTGAAGGTTTTGATCATGTGGTAGGAAATGTGGAGAGCATGGGTGAATGGGTCTCCTACTATGAGAAAGTATTTGGCTTTAGTGAGCTTCGTCACTTCGATGATGAGGATATTAGCACGGAATATTCTGCTCTCATGTCGAAAGTGATGCAAAATGGGACAGGTCGGATCAAATTCCCGATCAATGAACCGGCTGAAGGGAAGCGTAAGTCACAAATTCAAGAATACCTTGAGTTTTATAACGGGGCAGGCGTACAACATGTCGCTTATTACACAAAAGATATCGTGAAGACGATTGAAGCGATGAAGAAAAACGGAGTTCAATTTTTGGATACTCCAGACACTTACTATGATGATTTGAAAGAACGGGTCGGAGAAATCGATGAGTCGGTGGAGGAATTGCGTCGCCTGAAGATATTAGTAGACCGTGATGATGAAGGGTATCTATTACAAATATTTACTAATCCGATTGTGGATCGTCCTACACTTTTCTTTGAAATCATTCAGCGTAAAGGTTCACGAGGGTTTGGTGAAGGAAACTTTAAGGCATTATTCGAATCGATCGAGCGAGAACAGGCGCGTCGGGGAAATCTATAAAGTTGGTATGATAAAATCAGCAATCCTCAGCTTTTATGCTTGGGGATTGCTTTTTTGTCTTGGCAAAAGAATAAAATTCCCTAGCCCATGGGAGACTAAAGAGGATGAGCAAAGGGAAATGGCTTATTCTACTTTGGCTAAAGAAAAAGCGAGGTAGAACGACTTTCTAACACAAAGCAGGGGTGAGAAGAAGTGAAGCGAGCTTTTTCATGGGTGTTAGTGATAACATTTTTGTTGTCAGTCTGTGTTGCCTCTTCCACAGTAGAGGCAGTTACATACCAAGACAGTGGTGTAGACCGACCTACATATGTAATCACCGCTGATTATGACGAGAACGAAGATAGAGTAAGGGGTCATTACTCACTTACTTTGCCGCAACGATTTCAAAAGGAGAAAGAACTATACTTTCATCTTTACCCCAATGCTTTTAGAGATTGGAAGTGGGGAAGCGATGCGAAGCCAAAAAAAGCGGGATATTTAAAGGTATCTACGGTGAAAGTGAATGGGAAGAAAGTGAAGACTGAGGAGAAAGGAACACTCCTAAAGGTGATCAATGAAAGCACAAAAGCCTTACCTCAAGTTAAGGTAGAGATGGAATATGAGTTAAAAATTCCTCAAGGCGGCACACGCCTAAATACGGTAGATGGAACGGCCTTTTTGGCTCAGTGGTATCCGATGTTAGCTGTAAAGGATAAGCAAGGATGGCACACTGACGAATATACGACAACGGGGGATCCGTTTTTTAGTGAAATCTCCGATTTTGCCGTAACCTTTACTTTGCCAAAAGGGTACTCGGTTATCACGACTGCGAACGATCGTAGTGCGGAAAATCCACGTAATAAAGTAAAAGTGAAGCAAGAACGCGTGCGTGACTTTGCCGCCATGATCAGCAAAGATTATGAAGTGATCACGGGGAAGTCTGGGCAGACAGAGGTGAATCTCTGGTATTTGAAGGGGATGGAGCATGTATCGCAAACGCTCCACGATACCGCTGTTTGTAGCATGGACTACTTTAGTCAAACATTTGGCACTTACCCGTATGAAGAGGTAGATGTGATCCTAGGAGAGACAGGGCTTGGAATTGCGGGAATGGAGTACCCTGGATTGGTTACTTCTATCCCAGAATTACCAACAAAGGATGGTAAAAAAGCTGCTCACTCTGTGGTCGCGCATGAGTTGGCCCACCAGTGGTGGTATGGTGTCGTGGGGAACGACCAAGTGCATGAACCGTGGCTGGATGAAGGAATTACCACTTTTTCTGAATTCCTATTTATGAAAGAGAAGATGAATGAAGACGAGCGTCAACTGTTGCAGCGGGCAGCGGAGCGGACGGAAGATATTCATGACAAGATAGGAATTACCTCTGTGGAACCGGTAGATAAGTACCCCGATCCTATCTATGGATTGATGGTGTACATTCGTCCAGCAGCCATGATGTGGTCATTAGCAGACGAGATTGGGATGAAGAAGGTGAAGAAGATTCTGCATACCTATTACGACCAGTATCAATTTAAAACAGCTTCAACGGAAGATTTTATCCGTGTGGCAAGTGAGGTAGCGGGTAAGGATCTAAATGCATTTTTTGCAGAGTGGCTTTACTTTGAAGAGCAAGGTGTATAAAAGAGAAAGGACGGTGGAATTTTCCACCGTCCTTTCTCTTTTATGAGAATGAGATTACAGGAGGGGGGAGGTTTATTTGGTTTTATATTTTCTAAAATTACAAAAAATCAACCTGATCAAAGAGGTCAGGATCTATCCCGATATTTACCTCTCCGTCAATATTGATGGGGAAATCACCCACAGGGGATGAACCGCCTGATGATTTTGAATTTTCTTCTGGGCAGAGATTAATCACATCACCTAAGTTGATGGTAGCTGGATCAGAAACAGCTTGAATTTTGGTGTTAAAGATTTGGTTCATCACAATAAAGCCTGCCATGGTCAGCACTCCTCTACTCTATAAGTTCCAACAAGCTAGCCTATGCGGTTTGATGGGGATGGGTGCCTCGTTTATAATAAAAAGCGAGATAGAGGAGGGTGTTGCATGCATTCTGGGAACGAAATTCAGTTATCACAACGACTACATACTATTGCAAACCATATTCCAGCCCAGTCAACAGTGGCAGATATTGGTGGTGACCATGCCTATCTGTTGTTGGCAGCTGCAGCAGCAGGGAAGGTGAAAAGAGGAATCGTGGGAGAGGTAAGTCGTGGGCCATATGAGAATGCGTTGGGGCGTGTGCAGGCGCTTTGCAAAAATGACCTTATTGACGTCCGTTTGGGGGACGGGCTGGAAGTGATCTCTCCTGGGGAAGTGGAGGTAATTACGATTGCAGGGATGGGTGGAGCCCTGATTGCTAAGATTTTGCAGCAAGGTGAAGAAAAGTTGGAACGTGTACAAAGACTAATATTACAACCCAATAATGCTAGCGAGGCGGTACGGAGCTGGTTATTGGAGCATGGATGGCGAGTAGTGGATGAGGATTTGATCGAAGAGGCAGATATTTTGTATGAAATAATTGTAGCAGAGCGTGGAAATGGAAAGGAGCAATACGAGCATCATCAACTCTCGCAAAAGCAACTTATGATACTAGGACCTTGTTTGTGGCAGCAATCTCATCCCAAGCTCGTATTACGCTTGCAAGGGTTGATTGCGGAAAATGAGCGGATACTAGAGCAACTCCAACGAGGAAAATCCGCAGAAGCAGAAGCACGCGCGCACGATATACGCACGCAATTATCTACATGGAGGAGTGTGAAAGCATGGTATGGCGAGGAGAGGACCTAATTCGTACATTTGAGTCGTGGTGTCCACAGGAGTTGGCAGCCGAATGGGATCGTAGTCGAATAGGACTGCAGGTGGGTGATCCCCGAACCGAAGTAACTGGCGTTATGGTGACACTCGATGTGACAGAAGAAGTAGTAGATGAAGCGCTCGCATGTGGGGCAAATTGGATTGTTGCTCACCATGCTCCCCTTTTTCATTCATTAAAAGCTGTACGCACAGATGAGCCAACAGGCAGGCTGATGCAAAAGCTAATTAAACACGATTTGCAGGTGTATGTTGCCCATACTAATTTGGATGTGGTAGAAGGAGGGGTAAACGATGCCCTCGCTGAGCGATTAGGACTGCGGGATACACGAGTTTTTCTGCCGGAACGATACGAACCGTTATATAAATTGGTCGTCTTTGTACCTCAGGATTATCGTGATCAGGTATTTAAGTCGATTAGTGAAGAAGGGGCGGGTTGGATTGGGAACTACAGTCACTGTTCGTTCCACCTGGATGGTACAGGCACCTTTCTTCCACGTGCAGGTTCTAATCCCTTTATTGGGACAACGGGGGAAGTAGAGCGAGTTCCGGAAGTTCGCATCGAAACCATCGTAGCTAAAAAGAAGGTAGAATCGGTAGTACAAGCGATGATAGAAGCCCACCCTTATGAAGAAGTAGCATATGATTTATATCCCTTAAAACAAAAAGGGAGTGCACAAGGTTTGGGTAGAGTAGGATCTTTAGCCAAGAAAATGACACTGCCTCAATTAGCAGAGCATTGTAAGCAGGTTTTCCAACTGCCAGCTGTGCGCATCGTTGGAAAACAGGATAGAATCATTCAAACCGTGGCTGTCGTGGGTGGATCGGGTAGTCAGTTTTATCCCCAAGCACATGGATTAGGTGTAGATGCATACATTACAGGAGACATTGGCTTTCATGATGCCCAGGAAGCAGAGCGTCTCGGGCTCTCGCTAGTGGATGTTGGGCATCATGTTGAGCATTGGGTCGTCCCCAAAGTGATTGCAAAGCTGACAGATCTAATAGGGGAAGGTGTAATTCCTTTTTACTCAGCTAGTGCCCATACCGAACCGTTTCGTTTTGTATAAGATGATGGAAGTGGGGAACAACAAGCTGTATATACGATCGTGGCAGTTGTTCTCCTTGCAGGTAACGGTGAAAGTTGTTATAATAGATCCTGTTGCTTGTTTTTAAACGGAAAGTAAACTAGGCAATCGCCGGTGGAGTGCCGCAAGGCCCCACGGGAGGAAAGTCCGAGCTCTATAGGGCAGGGTGCCGGCTAACGGCCGGTGGGGGCAACCCTAAGGCTAGTGCCACAGAAATGTAGACCGCCGATGGGAACGGTAAGTTCCACAGGTAAGGATGCAACGGTGCGGTAAGAGCGCACCAGCAGTATGGAGACATACTGGCTAGGTAAACCCCACCTAGAGCAAGACCTAAGAGGGGGTCGAGCTTCCTTATAGGAGGCAACTGTAGCCCGCAGAGACCCCGGGTTGGTCGCTTGAGCGATATAGCAATGTATCGCCTAGACAGATGATTGCCACTCCAATGGTGGGAGGCGCTTGGCGCCGTGTGCACCACTGGGAGGACAGAACTCGGCTTATAGTTTGCTTTCCGAGTACATAAAAAGGTTGGAAGCAGAGGATGTGATCCTAAAGGGTCGCGCCCTCTGCTTTTTTGCGTTAAATTGTTATCTCAATTCTATCTTTTGTTATATGCATGAAAAACTCTCGTAAAGAAAAGCGGGTACAATTAAAATAACATCATAACTATAAGGATGAATTGGATATGAAAAAATGGTTAATTGCCGGAGTTAGTGGTTTGTTCTTAATTACAGGAACCTGGCTAGGGCAAGCAACGCCTTATCTGGAGCTGTTTTTTAAAGAGGAGCCAGAACCTGTATATCAAGCGCAAGAAAGTATTTTAAATACATTAAAAATTAATTCGGAGCATAGACAAGTAGATTACCTCAGTATTGGAGATTCAGTGGCAATGGGAAAAGGATCGGAACAAGATGAGCAGGGATATACGAGTCATATCGAGAGGGAATTAGAGAAGGAAAACTTACAAGTTACACTGGACAATCAAGGAATCTCTGGGCAAACATCAGCTGAATTACGCTCTGCCTTAGAGACAGAGTCAGGCTTATCCACGAAAGTAAAGGAAGCAGATTTTATTACATTGACGATTGGTGGCAACGACCTGTTAAAGGTGGTGCTCGAAGAGAAGAATCCGATGAAGGTACTAACAGAGTTTCCTAAAATACAGGCGGAGTTTAAAACGAATTTAACCGCGATCATGGACCAGCTTACTACCTTAAATCCTGAAGCTCCGATTATTGTGACCACTCTTTACAATCCACTTTCACCTCAAGAATCGTACTACGATCATAGTGATAATATGTTAACAATCTGGAACCGGGGATTGAAAGAAGTCGTCTACCAATATTCAACGGGCTATGTGGTTGATGTTGACGAAGTGCTTACACCTAATCCAGAAAGAAGTTGGCTGGCAGACGAAATTCACCCCAATGGTAAGGGATATGCACTGATGGCAGCTAAGATGGTAAAAGAGATACGTGGAAATGCACAGGCATCTGCCAATGCACAGTTTAATCGGTAAAAAGGAATAAGGAAAGGGTGGGTGGGAGAGGATAGCAGTTAGTATGAACAGTGAAAGTAGGGATATAGATGAATCCTAATTTTTCTTCTTATGAAGCGTATCGAGAACGGTATACGATGTTTTGGTCAGAGGAGGGAGACGGTCGCCCTTCGATATTGTCCCCCCACGAGTTTAGTAGTACTTTTCAGCTGATGAAGGAGAGCTATTCCACGTATCAAGATCTTATCGCTAGTGGGAAAGAAGAAGAGGCTGCTCACTATTATGGGAATGTAATTCATTATCTGGAAAACAAGCTTGCCATTGCGGATGGCATGGATAACTTTTTAACAAATCAACATGACTAAAGAGCTTACTCAGGGAGAGTAAGCTCTTTGTTTGTAAATGTAATACTCTAGTTATTAAAAAAGTTGTAAGCGGCCGACCAATGAAAAGGTTGCACATCGGTCAATGATTTAAAAGTGATACTCCGATTTCCCTTCAGAAAGCCTATTGGAGGATATTATTTATAGAGAATCATCATCAGTTGGGATCCCTGGTGTGAGAAAATAAACAGGAAGAAAATAATACCCCTTGAAGGCGGTCGACCGTCTGTTCCCCATTCAAGCGAGAAAGATGAACAAAAGCCTCGGTGTCTTGTAAGGTATTGAGAGAAGTCGTGTGAGGATAGAGATCCATCGATTACCCAAGAAGAAAATAGATACGCGTTTGGATTTCGTCCGTATGTAAGCGATAAAGGGTCTTCTTTTGATAAGAGGGCGCCAAGTTGGTCTCAAAGGTCTCTGAATGTCGATTCCATCGAGAGACGACAGCGCTTGTACCATTTTGCGACTCATAGTGTAGATCAGTTCAACCCGAGACATCGTTTTCAATTGCTCGCGATTACATCGGATCCATTCGATCGAAGGAGTGATCTAATAGAATCGATTCAGTCAGGCAATCCGATAAAAAAAGCGATTTCTTCATCTGAAGATTTCCCTCTGTTTTCCGATTCAATTTCTTCAATTCCTAAAGTGTGATGAAATGTTAGTCAATATAAAAACTCATCAATGAGCTCCTCATCAGTTAGCCGGTTTAGTTCTTTCAGGATCAAAAGGCTGCCATGGTTTGGACAAGAACATTCGGTCTACTGTATGTTTTACTGTATAGAACAGCAAAACGCTCTTCCTGGATGGCGATAAACACATAAACACCGTATTAAAAAGGAGACTGCTCAACTATTTTCCAACCGCTGTTTTCATGGTTTCGGAGTAGGAAAGGGTAGGGATCAAATAGATTATAAATATATCTATTTATTTTATATAATTATAAATTAATATAAATATATCCTGCATACCCTTGAATAATGTCTAACAAAAGTATTTTTTGTCGAAATCATTGAAATAATAAATTCGTTTGTATTATGGTTGTATTAATCTTTTTTTAGTCCTTATAGCCGCAATGATTGAGGCCGAAATAACTCCTATATTTAAATATTTATAATGAAAGGAATGATTAAAATGGAAAGAATATATTACCTTGGTATACCATTAATCTTATTACTCGGCTTATGGATAAGTTCATTTGTTTCATTTCTTGTCCCTTTATTAACATTTGGTTTTACATCTTTATATCTTCTATTTCATCCCATATGGAAAAGAGATAAGTGGATTAAAATATTTCTTATAACAATTTTTGTGATTAATCTGTTTGCAACTATTATATTAGCTATCTAATGACCTAAGTGAAAATTTTGTCTGTGTGGGGGAAGGAAGCCATGAAAAATAAAAACATTTGGATTTGGGCTGTTATTGTTCTCGTAATGATTATGTCGATAGTATTTACAGTTTTAAGTCATGGAGAAAAAATATAAAGGTGAGGACTACCGGTCTAAAGGCAAAGAAAATGAAGGATACTATTATTACCCCTGGTAAACTTACCTCGAATGAACAACAGACTGTTTATTTGCAATCAGAGCTCGGGGGTATAGAAAAAATAAATGTACGAGTAGGGGATAAGGTGGAAGAAGGAACTACACTTGTACAATATGAGAATTCAGCACTTATCGGAGAACAACATCAGGCGAAGT
Source organism: Mechercharimyces sp. CAU 1602 (assembly GCF_024753565.1). NCBI lineage: Bacteria > Bacillati > Bacillota > Bacilli > Caryophanales > Thermoactinomycetaceae > Mechercharimyces > Mechercharimyces sp. CAU 1602. Next base: position 524,072 of record NZ_JANTPT010000001.1, read on the forward strand.
TAAGCCTAGACCGTTCAAAAATTCAGTTTTCTATCTTACACGAACAATTAGAAGAGGTCAAAAAACAATCAAAGGAAGGTATGGAACAATCGGGAGAGCTTAAAGGACAATCTGGAGAAGTGACAGCTACTTGACCAATGGGGAAAAGTGAGATCCAAATTCAGCATGAGATACAATTAGCAGAGTTGGAAATGAAGAAAGCCGAGGAACAATTGCAGCAGGTGAAAAATCAGCAAACAAAACTAACAGTGAAGAGTAAGCATTCGGGCACGGTGGTATCAGTTTCTTCAATAGAAGATGCAACCGATGGGGGCGAACCGCTTGTGGTTATTGCAAATATGGGGAATCTCAAGGTAGAAGCCAAAATATCGGAGTTGGATGTAGTTGAAGTGAAGAAAGCACAGCATGTCACAGTACAATCTGATGTGTTTCCTGGTGAAGAATGGATAGGGAAAGTGACAGCGATTGGATTTACTCCGGAAAAGAAAGTAGCGGATACTGGAGACAGCCAGATTGAGTACCCAGTGGAAATTAAATTGGAAGAGAGTATACCAGCGAAACTCGGTTCAAGCCTTATTGTAGAGATCCAAACCAGAGAAGCAGAAGTGGATAGTCTGCCGGAATCAGCTATCCTCGATAGGGAGGGTCAGTTTGTTGTTTTTGTGCAAGAGAAGAAAGCTGTGCAAAAGAAAGTTAAGACGGGCTTGTCCCACGGAGGAAAGGTGGAGATTGTAAGCGGATTGAGTGTGGATGATATTGTGATTGAAGATCCACCAGAAGTCTTGGAGACAGGAACGGAAGTGACTGTTCCATAATTGTGTTGTCTGATGTCCATAAGAGTTACCATTCAGGTAAGCTAGACATTCTGGTTTTTCCTGCTATTAACTTGAGGAATTCATTAAATAATAAAAGGGTATGAGTAAGGAGTATTTACTAGGTGTTTGATTAAAAGTCCTAAGTCCCTATCTCTAAGATTAAATCCAAGGCGTATGCTCGTGATAAGCATGACTGAGTTTCTTCTTCGCTGGATAATCTAACGATGAAAGGAGATGAAGAGATGGACTTTTTACTTAAGGAACTGACGGAGGCGAAAGGTGTCCCTGGTTATGAGGAAGAAGTGCGTCGTATTGTGCAGCGGGAACTAGGTAATATGGATGCGGAAGTTGTTACGGATCACATGGGTAGTATTTTTGGTAAGAAAATAGGAGCTGAAGAAGGGCCAACGATCTGTATTGCAGGTCACTTAGATGAGGTAGGTTTTATGGTATCGGAAATTAGCCGTAGTGGTCACCTTCGCTTTGTTCCGCTCGGGGGATGGTGGAGTCAAGTTCTGCTCTCACAACGGGTTACTATTATGACTGAGAACAAGAATTATACAGGTGTGGTTGGCTCTAAACCCCCTCATATTTTAACGCCAGAAGAACGGAATAAGGTATATCCCCTCAAAGAAATGTATATTGATGTGGGGGCCAAAAGCAAAGAGCAGGTAGAAGAATGGGGTATTCATATTGGTGATCCCATCGTTCCTATCTGTCCATTTGAAATATTAGCCGATGAAGATACCTTGCTCGGTAAAGCATTTGATAATAGGGCAGGCTGTTACTTAGCGCTGGAATCTCTGAAAGAGTTACGTGCTCACTCTCATCCCAATGTAGTCTACTCCGGTGCGACGGTGCAGGAAGAAGTGGGTCTGCGTGGTGCAACAACAGCTCCGTATGCAGTCGATCCAGACGTTGCTATTATTTTAGATGTGGGAGTAGCAGAGGATGGACCAGGCACTGAAGGGAGTGACAAGTTGCGTCTAGGAAATGGCCCGCTCGTTACCTTTTTAGATGCGACGATGATTCCAAACACTCGTTTTCGTAACTTTGTGATTGAGACTGCCAGTAAACACGAAATTCCATATCAAGTGGAGACGATGACGGGCGGAGGCACGGATGCTGGTCGTATACACATGTACAAACGTGGGGTACCCTCCATTGTCCTCGGAGTGGCAGCTCGTTATATTCACAGTCATGTATCAATGGTGAGTAAAAAAGATTTAGAGTGGGCGAAGCGGCTTGTAGTAGAGCTGATTAAAGGGCTAGACCAGCGCAAAGTAGATGAATTTACGCAATTTGCGGGGAGGAAGTAATTAGCTCACTTATTTTGTTCGTGACGAATGCTTCTTAAGTGAAAGGAGTTTTCGTCTTTTTCTCGTAACCCGATCTTCAAAAAAGCAGATGTTCACCTTCAAGACACGGCATTTTTCCTTTTCGACTACGGAAAAGTATGATATTCTGGGGATAATGGTATGTAGAAAAAACGGGGTTGGGTTATGGAACAATCATGGATCGATTTTCTCCTTAATTATGGATATATAGGGATATATGTTTTTTTGGTTTTGGGAATTGTCGGATTGCCCTTACCAGATGAGATTATGATGACTTTCGTTGGATACCTGTCATCTGAGGGTCAATTAATCGTCTATTATACTTATTTAAGTGCAGTAAGCGGTTCGATATCTGGTATTTCGATTAGCTATTTTTTAGGTAATAAACTAGGGTACCCCTTCGTCAAAAAGCATGGGAGTAAATTTATGCTGACGAGACGACGGTTTCGCGTCACCCAACTCTTGTTTCGAAAGTATGGGAACTGGGTTCTTTTTTTTGGTTATTTTATCCCGGGTGTTCGTCATTTGACGGCATATGTCGCCGGTATCTCTAATATGCCTTTCCGGCGTTTTGGTCTCTATGCTTATAGCGGAGCAGTAACCTGGTGTCTCACTTTTATTGGCTTAGGTTTTATACTGGGAGAGCAGTGGGAAAGAGTGTTTGCTCTTTTTGAACATTACGGTAGCTGGCTACTAATTTTGTCTTTTATTTTCGCACCGCTGGCGATTTATTTATGGTTTCGTACACAAAACACAAGTCAGCTGCGGCGTATATTTCGTAAGTAGGTAGCCCATCGGAATAAGGTGGTGCATGAATGCTACACACAAGCATGAGGAGGGAAGAGAGTGTCGCAAGTAACGGTAAAGTGTAAGGGAGAAGAGTATCAGGTGTCGGTTGACGAAGGAGCGCCGTTATTGGTGGAGGCGATTATGCAGTCGGTACCTATTCCCTACAACTGCACATCAGCACGATGTGGAACCTGTAAAGTGAAAATAGTTGCAGGTAGGGAAAATGTGAATGAAGTAGGGGAGAATGAAGAGCTGAGACTAGGTGAAGATGCGGTGGAAGACGGGTATCGCCTAGCTTGTCAGCTGGATGTATATGGTCCTCTTACGATAGAAGTACCTCCTAACCGATTTGGTTGGTAATTGACGGATGAAAAGCAAGCTTGCTACAATGAGGAAGAAGATAATTTTATAGTGTTCCCACAAGGGGTGCGTAAGCTGAGAGAGGATAACCTCAACCCTTCGAACTTGACCTGGATGATACCAGCGTAAGGATGTGGAGTTAATTTAACCACTGATTTTAATGCAAACGGTATCTATTTGGGTGCCGTTTTTTGTGTTGCAAAAAGCAATAGGCGAGGGGTGAAAAGATGCGGATTGATCTTATTATTACGGATCGCTGTATACAGGAGGGGAGGCTCCCGCCTTTAGAGGCTGTGGCTCCTTACGTAGATCGCCTTCAACTGAGATTGAAGCACCAGACAGCCCTGCTCACCTTTCAACTGGGAGCTCGCCTGCTTGAAACAGGGTGGAAGCAAGAACAGCTCTTGATAAATGATCGCATTGACATTGCACGGGCGCTTGGGTGCGGAGTGCACCTTCCAGAACGTGGGATGTCACCTCCACTTGTTCGTCGCCACTCTCCTTATGTGCGGGAGTTGGGGGTCTCTGTTCACTCACTTGCATCCGCCCACGAAGCTCAAAGGCTAGGAGCTGACTATGTAACATTTGGTCATGTATATGCTACTCCATCCAAACCGGGGTTACCAGCGCGTGGAGTAGATATGCTTCGTCAACTTGTTACTGTTTTATCCATCCCAGTGCTCGCTATCGGGGGTGTCTCCATTACTAATCTTGCGGAGGTAGCGGCAGCGGGGGCATCAGGAGTAGCAGTGATTTCAGCCATTCTTCAGCAGCCTGATATAGAAGAAGCAGCACACCGCTTATGGATAGTGGGAAAGAGCTTACGAGGGGAGGGGATGTCGATTTGAAACATGAAGTGATCGTTGTAGGGGGTGGGATTATTGGCTGTACCATCGCCTACTTTCTCGCACAAGCGGGAGCAGAGGTAGCCGTTATGGAACGGGATCACGTTGGAGCCCATGCGTCGAGTGCAGCCGCAGGTATGTTGGGGGCGCAGGTGGAAATGTCTTTTCCAGGGCCGATGGTAGATCTGTGTCTTGCTAGCAGAAGGATGTTTCCCGAGCTCCAACATGAGCTGTGGGAGCAGACAGGGGTAGATGTAGAGTTAAATCGGGCAGGGATGCTTCGATTAGCATGGGATGAGGAAGAGAAAAAGAGGTTACAAGAGCGCGGTCAGTGGCAGCAAAGACAAGGTGAGTGTGCGCACTGGTGTGAAGGAGATGCGCTGTGGCGGGATGAACCGGAGTTATCGCGCGCAGTGAAGGGAGCTTTATCGCTCCCCCTTGATGTGCAACTACATGCACCTCGCTGGCTAAAAGCGATGGAACTAAGAGCGAGGCAATTGGGGGTTCAGTTTTACTCGGGGATGGAGGTACAAGCGCTATTGATGCGAAAGGGTAGCGTTAGCGGGGTGGAAACAGCGCTAGGTTCATTTGAAGCTAATCAAGTTGTCCTGGCAGCAGGGGCCTGGAGTGCAGCCTTAGCCCGTACAGCAGGGGTTAAGGTACCGATTGTTCCAGTTAAAGGAGAATCGCTTGCCCTACAAGTACCTGTACCGCTATTTAATAAGACTTATTTTTCCAAAGGGTGTTACCTGGTACCTAAAGCGGAGCAACAAGTAATCGTAGGCGCTACAGAAATTCATCATACTTTTACACGGGGTGTGTCTGCAGAGGCGATACAGTTATTGTTATCAGAAGCGATTCGACTCGTTCCGGCATTGAAAGAAAGTACCTTTTTGCGGAGTTGGTCTAGTATTCGACCTGGCTCTTCAGATCGGATGCCATTTTTGGGACCTGTAACCGAGGTTGGCAATCTCTATTTGGCATGTGGTCATTTTCGTAATGGCATCTTACTTAGTCCCATTACAGGCAAGTGGATAGCGGAGGCGATGATGGGGAAGAAGAACCCTGTGCTATCATCGTTTTCTCTGGATCGACTCGGGGTTGATACAGGAGCTGACAGAAGAGAGGTGGTGAAATATGATAGCAATTAAACTGAATGGAAAAAAGGTGGAGATTCCCAAAGAGGTAGTTACAGTAACCTGCTTACTCGACCATCTCTCACTATCTGAACGCATGGTAATTGTGGAGCACAACCGCATCGTATTAGCAGGAGAACATCATGATAATGCTCAAGTACGAGCAGGGGATGAAATCGAAATTGTTCATTTTGTAGGAGGAGGATAATTATGCTAATAATTGGGAATCATCAATTTTCATCACGTCTCTTTTTGGGAACTGGGAAATTTCACTCTTTAGAAGAGCAAAAAGAGGCAGTGGAAGCATCTGCGACCGAAGTGCTTACTTTTGCTGTTCGACGCTTAGATTTGAGTAATCCGGATCAACCGAACCTGTTAGAACAGTTGGATTTAAAGCGATTTACTCTTCTTCCTAATACTGCAGGGGCTGCAACAGTAGAAGAGGCGGTTCGGATTGCGCGACTTGCACGTGCATCAGGACTATGCGATATGATCAAAGTGGAAGTGATTGCAGATCAGAAAACCCTTCTTCCTGACCCACTCGCTACTTTGGAAGCGACGAAACAATTGGTGGAAGAAGGATTTACGGTTTTACCTTATACTTCAGATGATCCCATCTTGGCGCGCCATTTAGTAGAAGCGGGGGCGCATGCGATTATGCCCGGAGCAGCACCTATAGGATCGGGACAGGGGATATTAAACCCTTTCTATTTCTCACTCTTACGAGATGCGGTGGATATACCTGTTATTGTAGATGCTGGCATTGGTTCGCCAGCAGACGTGGCTCAGGCGATGGAGTTGGGGGCGGATGGTGTGCTCCTTAATACTGCTGTTTCGGGTGCGAAAGATCCCGTTAAGATGGCCACTGCGATGAGGCTGGCTACAGAAGCAGGGCGTCTTGGGTTTGAGGCGGGACGGATTTCGAAGAAAACGTATGCGATTGCAAGTAGTCCGACCGAAGGGCTGTTATAAGAATACTGATGGTGAGAACGAGTGAGGACGTCTACATATAGTAGACGTCCTCACTGGTAACAAGAGTATGGTTAATTAGAACCCCTCCATGGATACTTTGCTCTTAGAAGATTGACGGGACCGAATGGAATGAGCCTGATTATAACGAGACAAGTTAAGTAACACTCCAGAAGCTGTCAAATAAGTAATTAAGGATGTCCCCCCATAGCTGATAAAAGGGAGCGTCACTCCAGTGACGGGGAGAATAGCTGTAGCTACTCCAAGGTTTAGTACTGCTTGCAAAGAGATAAGAGAAACAATTCCAATACCGAGTAGACTACCAAAGGTATCCGGTGTGCGTAGCGCGATTCGCATCCCTAGCACTGTGTAGACGATGAAGAGTAGTACCAAAAAAGTAGCTCCCAGGAACCCCAATTCTTCAGCGACGATAGCAAAGATAAAGTCCGTATGTGCCTCGGGTAAGTAAGCCATTTTTTGGATGCTGTTTCCCAATCCACTTCCAGATAAGCCGCCAGGAGCGATTGCATAGAGTGATTGAATCGTTTGCCATCCATTACCTGTGGGGTCTACCCAGGGGTCATATAAGGCGGAAAGCCGATCTACACGATAGTCAGCGTCTATCATAACTTTAATGATTATGGGAATACCGATAGTACTTAACAAGAGTAGATGTTTGATTCGTGCTCCAGCACAAAAGATGATGATCATACACGAGCTAAGCAGAAGTAAGGCTGTACTAAAGTCAGGTTCAATTACAATCAGGAAACAAAAAAGAAAAATAATGATTAAAGGAGGAAGCAGCCCTTTACGAAAATCATGCAGTTGCTGTTGTTTTTTGCTCATAATATAGGCTGTATAAAAGATAGCCCCCAATTTAGCAAGCTCAGACGGTTGAAAGCTAAAAGAGCCGATCTCGATCCAGCGTGTGGCGTTGTTAATAGTGCTACCGATCCCAGGTAGAAAAACTAGCGGTAAAAGGGCTAAGCTCCCCAATAGAATCCAGCCAATGAATCGAGAGTACAAAGTATATGGAATGTTTCCGATGGTGAAGAATAAAAACAGACCAATGCCTGCGGCGATTAATTGTTGGCGGAAGAAAAAGTAGCTGTTGCCGTAGTCTGTAATGCCTTTATAATAGCTGGCGCTAAAGACCATCACGAGTCCGAACCCGACTAGCATAAAGACGATTAATATAAACCAGAAGCTAGGTTTGCCACGTACCATTGTTGATCCCCTCATTCTATGTATATACGTTTTGATCAATCCCATGTGGGACTTCTTTTTTTCCGCGCTTGTGAATGTAAATCAAGTGTTAAATATGTTAGCATGTAGAGAAATGGATGGATAAGATCGGTTTTCTCGTCCTTATTCTTGCCATCTGCAGCAGGAGTTACACCTTACAGTCTACCTTCGTATCTGTATCTTTTCGAGATGGAATCGTTCTTCTCCTCTCAATCTTCTAGTGATGATACCGAGAATGGACGAACTTGTCAAAGGGTGTTGAAAAATCGACGTGATTAAATATAGGGAGGTATAGCAAGTGAAAGTAACGAGCATTGATATGCGTATTGAAGAGGACGATTTTGATTTGTATGAACAAGAGTTAACTCGTTGTGGTTGGGAAAAGGTGAAAAATCAGCCTATCTTCCGAAAGATATATGGAGATACGGAAGTGGAAGTAAAAGAAACCATCCCACGTTTTAGTGGAGATGTTTATTTTACGGTATCCGCTCGTAATAAACGGGGAATAGATCCACGTGAACTCCATCGCATTTTGGATGAATTAAATCAGGCCGATATTACGATAGACCAGGAAGATTAATTAAAAAATAGGTGCTTTGCATTAAAAAAGGAGAAATAAATTCTTTGCCTTTTGTCAACACTGTTAGGCAGGAGGTGAAGATAATGCCCCAAGTCAAATGTAGTGTGGCCAATTGCCATTATTGGGAGCAAGGCAACAATTGTAGTGCTGATGCGATTATGGTGGATGTGGATAGTCATGATGGAAAGAATTACAACGAAGAAATTGGTGGCGAAATGATTGACACCCGTCATCAGGACTATAATGCAAGTAAACCAGCGGATACATGTTGTCACACCTTCAAGAAGAAAGGCGCATAAAAGGTGTGCCTACAGAAAAACCCCCACCTTGTGGGGGTTTTTTTGCTGAGGGAGAATAACTTATGATCGCTTGCTAAAACTCATCTTGAGGGCAGGGGGTGTAACCAGTGTGGTTACCAATACAATGATCACCATAGCGGTAAAAAGTCCCTCATCGATTAAGTGCTTGTTAAGACCAATCGAGGCAACAATTAAACCTACTTCTCCGCGAGCAATCATACCAGCCCCGATCCCAGAGGAGCTGCGCCAGCTAAAACCAGCTAACTTGGCACCAATAATTCCACCGAGCCACTTGGTAATGATGGCAATTACAGTGAGTACGGCGATCAGTATCAAGATATCCTGGTTAAGACCTGCTAAGTTTGCCATTACGCCAATGCTGACAAAGAAAATCGGTACAAAGAATGAGAAAGAGATTGTTTCGATTTTATGGAACAACTCGTGTTGATACTTCGTCATGCTCAACATTAAACCGGCGAAGTAGGCACCGATAATGCCTGCAAGCCCCATTTGTTCGGCAAAAAAGGCAAATCCAAGTGCTGTCATAATCCCAAATGTGAGGATCACTTCTTGTGTCATCAAACCAGACACGTAATCGAAGATGCGCGGAAGAACATAACGACCAAACACGATCGTAATAACAAAGAATAACAAGATGCGTACAAGTAGCCAGATGAGCGCCAGCACGCTGAAACCGGAACCACTACTACTAGCAAAGCCTAGTACGACGGAGAGGGTGATAAGGCCTAGGACATCGTCGAGAACGGCGGCACCTAGGATGGTTACCCCTTCTTTAGATTGTAGTTCTCCCAGTTCGCGTAATGTTTGTACGGAAATACTTACACTGGTGGCAACAAGCAGGGTACCGATAAAGATGGATGTCATTGGATCAAACCCAAACATAATCCCAGCGGCATATCCCCCAACTAGAGGTAAGACGACACCCCCTACTGCGGTTAGAGAGGAGCCGAGGGCAGTCTTTCTAAATTCATCCACATCTGTCTCCAACCCTGCTAAAAACATGAGCAAGATGACACCAACTTCAGCTAGGCTGGAAAGAGTGCTATGCTCCCCGATCTGTATTTCAATCCATCCAAGAAGAGCCGGTCCAAGGATGATCCCTACAAGTAGTTCGCCAAAAACGGCAGGTTGTCCTAACTTCTTACTCAAATGTCCTGCAATTTTAACGGCCAGCAGGATTACGAAAAACTCAAGGAGAAAGAAGTATGGATCTTCTTTTAAATGCTCTATAAAGATATTATAAGCTTCCATCGAGAACCTCCTATGTATCGATTGTCTTCCTTCCATTTTAGCAGATTGGAGGGGGTCAATTCTAGGGTAAGTCAAGAGTGGCACAAAGCGTTTACATTAGTAAGGGTTTCAGGTACTCTAAGCGTATAGTTTTTACAAAGGGAGGCGGTTATACATGGGCAAATCAAATGTAGGGTTATGGATTATTTTATTTTTGTTTCTCGTATTGGTTGGTGGCATGGTGATTCAGTTCACAATGGGATCATAAGAGAAGCAATATAGGTAAATATTTCATTTTTGAGACGGCATAGGTTCTCGTAGGTAATTCCACTAATATGGTATAATGGTGTTAGGAAAGTTAAAGGGAATGATTATGATTGAGGAGAGGATCAGTTGTGAGCACGGGTGATGGATATGTCCTATAGTGCGATTGCGTTTCTCTTGTTTTTCTTATCTATTGGAGCCTTTATTTTAGTGCTGTGGGCGCAATTTAAAGTGAAGAGAAGCTTTAAGAAGTGGGCAAAAGTGTCTGCGTCGAGCGGGATGACCGGACATGATGTTGCGCGTAAGATTTTAGATGATAATGGTTTGCGTGATGTACCTGTAGAAATGACACGTGGGAAGTTAACTGATCATTATGATCCGTTATCCCGGGTAGTGCGTCTGTCTGAGCAGGTGTATGCAGGTGATTCGATCGCATCGATCTCTGTTGCTGCACATGAATGTGGACACGCACTTCAACATAAAGAGGCGTACGGAGCCTTAGTGTTACGCCATCGCATGTTCCCAGTGGTTAATTTTAGTTCCAATGTGGCCCCCTTTCTGTTAATCGCAGGGCTGTTGTTTAAAATGATGAATCTATTTTTTGTTGGGATTATTTTCTTTGCGGCATCGGTAGCCTTTCAGTTGGTTACATTACCTGTCGAGTTTAATGCCAGTTCAAGGGCAAAGACGATTATGGTGGAGAGAGGCTTCATTCGCAATGTGGAAGAACGTGGTGTAAGTAAAGTGTTAAACGCAGCTGCACTTACCTATGTGGCGTCAGCTTTGTACGCCATTCTGGAATTGCTCCGCTTTGTCTTTTTGTTTTTAGCCTCTAACGAAGATTAAATAAGCTTCTCTAAAAAACTGGACCCTTACCACGGGCTCCAGTTTTTTTCTGCATAGTAACCTCGGTATGCGACAAACTAGGAGTAATCTTTTCGCAAGGAGGCGAAGTGATGCAGGGAGCAGTGAAAAAGTGGATGGCGGGAGCACTGGCAGCAACGGTTGTGTTAGGAGCAGCTGGTTGCGGGAATAGTACAGATACAGAAGAAGAAACTGGGTATAACCAGAATACAACACCAGTACGATACAATACGGAGCGTGGAGCGGCGGAAAACATGAACCGACTGCGTGAAGATCGTAACATGCGTGTAGGAGAACGTACGGGTGAAAACTTTCGGATTGCTGAAAATATGGCAGATGTGGTATCAAAGATGAATGAAGTAAATTCTTGTACAGTGATGCGGACAGATCGAACGGCATATGTGGCTGTTATGACAGATGGAAACAAAGCCGAAGTGACGAAGAAACTAAAAGATGATATTTCTGCTAAAGTGAAAGCGGTAGATCCCAATATCAAAGAGGTGTACGTATCAGCAAACCCTGATTTTATGGAACATATGGGGAGATACGCGGATGATGTGCGTGCCGGTAAACCTGTTGAAGGTATGAGGGATAACTTTATGGATATGATTAAGCGTACTTTTCCTAACATGTAGTAGGACTCATCATCTCATCATAACATTGATATGGGGTTGAATTGGACTTTTGGTTCGATTCAACCTATTCTTCTTTATTTACCGACTGAAATCAAAGATTTTTGTTTTTCAGCTCATGGTATTCATGATAAAATCATTTATGATAATGAGAATGGTAACTGGCTTGTGGGGGAGGAAAAAATGATGCAATTTAAAAAGCTGACACCGATGGATATTTTTCAAAAAGATTTTAAAACGGCTTTGCGTGGCTATGATGTGGATGAGGTAAATGAATTTTTAGACCTGGTCATTAAGAATTATGAAGATGTCACCGAAGAGAATAAGCAATTGAAGGAAGAGCTGCGACTTCAAAAACAAAAACCACACTCTTCTTCTTCAGATAGCCATGTAGAAGAAGCACTACGTGATGTGATGAATCGAATTGCCCAATTGGAACAATACGTTTATCGCAGATAAAAGGGGGCACCCGTATGTTTCGTCAAGAGTGGGATAAGATGGTTCACCAATGGAGGAAGAGAACAAAAGAATGGGGAGCGCATATAGGTTGCGCGATCTACACCCCGACAGGTCTCCCTTTCTTTATGGAAGAAGCGTCAAGGTGGTTTCTTCCCGCTTCAAATCAGAAAATATGGACGACAGCGGTAGCGATTGCAGAATTGGGACTAGATTATCAATGGAAAACAAGGGCGGGATTAGACCACGATGGAGGACTCTGGCTGCAGGGTGGTGGTGATCCTGCCTTTTCATTTACTGAAGCTAAAGCACTTGGAAAAGAGCTTTTACGTGCAGGTGTGACAGAGATAAGTGGTCATGTGTATGTAGACGATAAGGCATGGAAGGCTCCTTTTTGGGGAGAAGGTTGGAAATGGGACGAACGGATTCTGGGATATGCTGCACCTATTCATGCCCTTAATTTTGATCGTAACCGCATGTTATTTAGGGCTGACCCATCCAGTAATCATCCTGAGCTTACACGACAATCACCATGTGAGTGGATCCGTCTGGAGCAACGAGTGACATGGGCTGAACCAGGGAAACAGACAAAGCTAAGCATACGTAGAGATAACCACCACATTTATATTAAAGGAGAGCTGGATCGAAATCATCCAGAAGTATTTGTAGCAGTAAAGCGAGGGCCCCATCACTTTGCGAACGGGATCGTAACGACATTAAAAGATATGGGACTTAATATTCGAAATAAAACTTCTATTCTACCGTATTATTTTGCAGAGGATCTTCCTCTATTGTGGGAGCATCGATCCCCCCCTTTACGAAAGCTGCTTGCGGAAGTGAATGGCGACAGTGATAACCTTATTGCTGAAGTGCTGCTAAAAACATTGGGAAATGGCAACATCGAAAAGGGGAGAGTGCGTGTCCATCATTGTATCGAGCGTTGGGGATTGACGCCACACCCTTCGTATAGGGATGGTTCTGGTTTATCGGTGCACAATCTCGCTTCTCCTGAACAAACGGTACAATTGCTACATTACTTGTATAAAGAATTACCGTGGGCCCCCGAACTGATTAATAGTTTTGCTTCCTACGGTCGGTCAGGGACATTGCAAGAGCGTGCACTCATTCTTCCTAAGGGTGTAGAAATAAAAGCGAAGACGGGGACCCTAAGAGATGTGAAAAATATATCGGGCTATATTAGTGTTGAGGGAGAATGCAAATGGATCTTTTCTTTGCTGATCAATCATCTCTTGCATGAACAAGATGGCGAGTGGCTGCAAGATCAGTTATTGGCCATGCTTATAGACTGGCAAGGACGGCGTGGAAGCTAAAATTCAGACCCATCATATCGTCTCACTTGACAAAGCTCTTCTAAATAAGGGGAGGAAGCAAGTGAAGCGATCTGAATATGTTCTCCTGTTTTAGGTGCATGAATAAACTGCTCATCACCAATATACATACCAACATGGTGAATGCTGCCATTTCCTTGTTCATGTGCGAAGAAAAGCAGATCTCCTGCTTGTATCTCACTCATTAAAATCGCTTGCCCAAATTGGGCTTGGACGGAAGCGTCGCGAGGAATTTGAACTCCACTAGCAGCAAATACGCGATACATAAATCCTGAGCAATCAAATCCAAAAGCAGAAGTGCCACCCCACAAATAAGGAAGCCCGAGAAAATGTTGCGCCAATTGAAGCCGGCGGGATATAGATGGGGGCATTGCTGATTGTGAGGGGACGATCGTAACGGCTTGAAGCGGAAGTTTTCCGATCTTCCCTGATGGTGTGGAGACAATCACTTCGTCTTGTAGCTCACCGACCCATGGTAAGGAGGTCATAAAGCTTAGCGGAAGTCTTGTGCGTGTTCCATCTAGTGTAAGGGTACATGTGGTGTCTGTGATGATGACTTGAGGACAATTCCAATCTCTTGAGGGCGATAAACAGACTTGCTCGCGAGGAACCCAGCCAGTATAGCCTGGATGTTGCAGTGAGATCTTTTGCTGAGGGATACATATATGTAACCACTGCCCCTGCTCGGAGGTGACCTCCACTGATTCACCATACAGCAGTTGAGTTTCGAGTCGCCCCTGCAGTTGAAGTCGCCCTTTCAACCCATGGTTATCTAACTGTTCTAACCATAGCCGCGGATCAAACGAGGATGTGAGTGAGAGTTGATCGCAAGAGCGAGGGGATTGGGGAGATCTCCATACATTGGCGATACTTGTACAGACGGTATACCGGGACATGGGTGTACCCCCTTTAGCATAGATGGATTCTTCTATGCTTCTCCATTAGAGGGAGCAGTACCTGTAGGGGATACAAAAAAACCTAAAGAGAAATCTCTTTAGGTATGACGACGCTTTTTTGTTTTTTGATATAGGAAGATGGCAAGCAAGATAACCGCTGCAACAATAATTGTGATCCAGCTAAAGTTATCAGCGATAAATGTTTCTGCAGCTGGTCCTCCGAACCAAACAATGATGGAGGCTTCCAGAAAGAAACGAATGGAGCGGGCAAGGGTAGACCAGAAAAGCACCTCTCGCTTTTTAACAGAAAAAACACCTGAAGCAATGGTAAAGATCTTGTAGGGAATGGGAGTGAGTCCTCCCACGAATAATGCAAAACCACCGAAACGATTGAAATACCCCTCTACTTGGATTACGCGTTTTTCCCCAAATAACCGTGTCAAGACCGGTCTGCCTAATTTTTTACCAATCCACCAGCCAAATAATGCTCCAAGTACCGAGGTAATAACAGTAACAAGTGCATAGCCAAAAGCATAATGGGGGTTGGCAATCCCTAGTGGAATCAAGATGAAATCAGGTGGGAGAGGAGAAAAAGAAGAATCAGCAAAAGAGGCAATCCCTAGTCCCCAAACGCCATACTCCTCTAAAATCTCCATCAATTTTGTTAACCAATCGAGCATGTATATCCTCCTAAGAAGCCGGATTTATCCGGAAATTCAGTGTCCACTCTTCCAGTATGCTTCATTATCTTAGCATGGAGCCGAAGAAAGAGACAAGGTGGAAGTTGGTAACATAAGCGTGGACGGATCAACTCATACTACCTTTATAGGCATTTTAATAAAGAGGTGGACTGGATGGCTAACAAGACAAATGACGAACGTGAGCACAGAGAAGCAGTCAATGAAGAGTTGGACCAAGAGTTTAATTCAGCTCGAGAAGATGATGTGGAGGCGGCCCAAGAGATAGCCCCTATGCAGATGACTGGTACTTTTTCCAGAGGGAGAAGTGATTCCGGCTCTACCGAGTTGGAAGAGCCGATCGGTGAGGGGATGGAAGGTGAAGGACGTGGATTGGCAATTGCAGGAGTGATTTTTTCCATCGTCGCATTTTTTCTTCTTCCTTACTTTACAGCACCTGTGGGAATAGTCCTCGGATTTATTGGGGCGCGTCAGGGGAGCGGATTTGGTTGGTGGGCTGTTGGGATAGGAGCGCTGGCATTAATTTTGTCATTTATGATGGCGCCACTGCGCGTATATTAAAAGGTAATATGAAAAGGGGGATGGGCTCATCCCCCTTTTTGCTGCGATTTTCTTTGTATATTATTCTTGCTATGTACGATGACATATGCTATAATTTACATCTAATTGATTTTTTGCGGATGTAGTTCAATGGTAGAACCCTAGCTTCCCAAGCTAGCGGCGCGGGTTCGATTCCCGTCATCCGCTCCATAGTATGAAACCTACCTATATTATTAACGGTAGGTTTTTTTAATGAGAAAAATTTCTAGACAACACTTGTGGAATCAGCGAAAATAAAGAGGAGAATAGAGGAGGCGATCTCGTGGATAGTAAAAAATATGTAGCATCTTTGTTTGCACAAGGAGATGAAGTTTTACAATCTATTCCTGCTATACTGGATGAAAATGATATGCCGCAAATATCAGTTCCACCTGAGGTGGGGAAGGCGCTTTATATGATAGTAAAAATATCGGGAGCGAAACGGATTTTAGAAATAGGTGCCCTGGGCGGATATAGCACCATCTGGCTGGGACGGGCTCTCTCGCCAGAGGGGCGAATTGACTCGTTAGAAATCAATAAAAAGAATGCTGATGTTGCGGCTCAAAATGTTGAGCGTGCTGGTTTAGAAGGACAAATTATGTACCATGTGGGTGATGCGCGTGATTCCCTTCGCAAACTGGAAGATCGAGGGGAAAAATACGATCTGTTCTTTATTGATGCAGATAAAGAAAATTATGTTCACTATTTAGAGCATGCCGTGAAGCTTGCCAATCCAGGAGCACTCATTATTGCTGATAATGCCCTACTCGGCGGGCGCGTCTTAGAAGAGGGTAGTGATGACCCTGCTACATTAGCAATGCAACAATATAATCGCACCATCGCAGAAGACGATCGTTTTGAAGCGACGCTCTTGCGGATCGGAGATGGTGTAGCGATTGCTCGCGTGATAGGCGAATAGCAGTTGTACTTAACAAAAACCCCTCACCTTGGTGAGGGGTTTTAGACTAACCTAAAATAATGGGACACTATAAAACACCTTCGAATATGGTACACTTTAAAAAAGTACTGAATCGGAGGTGTTTTTGCGTGAGCAAAAACGTGTATTCAAGCGAAGTTAAATGGGCAGTAGTTAAAGATAAGATGAATGGTCAATTCACGAATCAAGAAATCATGGAGAAGTACGGGATTAAAAATGTTTCTCAAATTAAAACATGGATGAAATGGTATCGTGAAAATCAGATTCATCGATTTGATCAACCAATAGGCAAACAATATTCGTATGGGCACGGACCTGCCAGTCCAAGTGATGACGAAAAAAAAGAACGTCAAAGGAAGCACTTACAGCAGGAGAATGAAATCTTAAAAAAGTATTTGGAGATCGAAAAGGAGTTGAAAAAGAAGTCGTCCTCCAACTAGTCCATACATTACGAAAGAAATATACAGTGTCCGCTATTTTATCCGCTTTAAATGTTCCCAGATCAACTTATTATCGCTGGGCATCTTCGCCACCCGTCCACTTGTCTAAGGAAGAGAAGACGATCATTTTCCTTTGCCAAGAAACAACGTATCGCTATGGTCATCGAAAAATCAGAGAGTTGTTAAAACGTCGATATCAGATGAAATTAAACCGTAATACTGTTCAACGGATCATGCAGAAATATAATCTCCAGTGTAGAGTGAAGAAAAAGAGAAAGTGGAAATCTCAAGGGGAATCTGTCATTGTGGCTCCAAACTTATTACAGCGAGATTTTTATGCCCTCAAGCCCAACCAAAAATGGGTAACGGATATTACCTACATTCAATATGGTTCAGACACTTTATATTTATCAACGATCATGGACTTGTTTAATAATCAGATCATTGCTTATAAGCTTTATACTCATCAACAAATTCCTTTAGTGATGGATACCTTGAGTGAAGCACTAGAAAAACGAGGGAACCCTAAAAGAGTGATTATCCACTCAGATCAAGGAAGCGTCTATACATCTTATGCTTATCAAAACCAGATAAAAGAGAAGGATTTAGTCAGTAGTATGTCACGCAGGGGGAATTGTTGGGACAACGCAGTAATCGAATCTTTTCATTCAAATCTAAAATCAGAGGAATTTCAATTTGTTAAATTCAACTCATTATCTTTAGAAGAAGTAAGAGAACGTGTAGATAACTTTATGAGGTATTATAACGAAGTACGTATCCAAGAAAAATTAGGCTACCATACACCAATAGAATTTGGTGACATGACAGCCTAAGAAGGTGTTTTATTATTGTCTCAAATGACTAGGTCAGTCTATTTTTACGTTAGGTTTCTTTGATGGGTGTAGTTTTTACGAAGCGCTTGTACCATTTGTGTTGTTTAATCTGTTCGTATTTTTTTGCCATAGTTGGGAACCTACGTTCTAAATAGCGAAGGAAGCGATTAGCAGCGGGTGAGCGTTTGGAGAGGATGGCAAAGCCGATAACTAAGAAGAGTACACCCTGTAAAATAGGGAGGAACAAGCCGAGAAAGCCTAAACCAACGAATGACCAACCTAAACAAATCATTAAAAAGTTAGATATTTGCGCCACTGTTATCACCCTTTATCGCATAAACATAAACTACGTATTTTTAAATTCTTTTTGTGTTTCTATTACTCTCGTTTCTCTATTATAAAGGTGAATACAAGAGTTTTGCAAATGGAAAAGGTGAGCTGACAAAAGAATAAGCATTGAAAAAAAGGCATATGCATGTATTGGAGGGATGGTCAATGATAATTGCCGTGGATTGTGGACGGAGTCACGTTAAGGTGATGACAGAAAAGAAGACATTTTCGTTTCCGAGTAAGATCAGCACGTGGCGCAAGCGAAATTTTCGGCAGGAACTAGAAGGGGACATCGAACTGATCTATAATGATCGCTGCTGGTTTATTGGTAAGTTAGCTGAGCGTGAAGGAGAGTTTACCAGGCAGGCGATGCAAGATACAAAAGTAGTAGATGAAACGCTTTTGTTAACATTGGCAGCAATTCATTTGGCTGAGGGTGCAGGAAGAATCCAGTTGATTATGGGGTTGCCGATTCAAAATTACAACGAAGGTGAGAGAGTAGCCTTACGCAAATTATTAGAAGGAATGCACGAGGTTTCAATCAATGGTGAGATGCGCAAGTTTCAAATTGAACGTGTTTATATCACGATTGAGGGAGGTAGTGCATTTTTTACATCCCCGCGCATGGGGTTAGTTCGAATTGTGGATGTAGGTGCGAAAACAACCAATTACGCTACATTCAAAGACAAAGTTTTTATTGATCGTGATTCGGGTACACTTCCGATTGGATGGGAGACGGTGAGTGAATCTAATGTGGAGGAAATGGCCAATCACATTGCAGGAACCGTATCAAAAAAATGGCAAGCAAAAGATATGGTCATGCTCATTGGTGGAGTTGCTTCTAAGGTAGAGCCTCATTTACAAGAACACTTTCCGTATGCCTTTACGTTAGATGATCCGCAAATGGCTAATGTGCGTGGATTTTTCGAGGTGGGAAGGGCGATGGTAAAATGCAACAGCAAATAAAACGTGTGGGTTTTAATATGTCCGACCCTTTGGAGCGGGAGCTGCTTTACTTCGCTGAGGAGAAAACTACGAACTTTAGCGGGTTAGTCAAGCATTTGCTTTTTACGTGGAGGGAAGGAAAAGTAGAGATGAATGGAGCGAGAGAAGATACAGCAAGCGTAACATTTGAAGAAGATCCGAGTGAAGATATTCGCAAAAGTGGCCTACCGTTTGCATGACTAAGGAGAATATTACATTTTATACGGTTCAGGTAGCTAGGGAAGAGGGGTATCATGCGTTGGGAAAATCGCTTACGAAACTACGGTTTTTGGGCTGCTATCGCTGCACTGATTCCTATCATTTTACAACTATTTGGTATTGATATTGTACCCGCTAAGTACGAGGTGATCGTAAATGCAATTTTATCTGTCTTGGTAGTGTTTGGAGTGATCAATAATCCGGATACACAATCGCGCGGGTATGGGGATGATAAGGTTTTGCGACCAGCAATTATTAGTCATGGAAGAAGAAGAAGGAAGTAGGAGAGCAAAAGAAATAGGTTAAAGGGGATCGGAAGGAAACACTCCTTATGATCCCTTTTTTGTTATAGCTCCTTAACAAACACTTTGCTGGTCCAAGTATACCCCATTTTTTCTTCATAAAAACGATGGGCATCTTTACGAATAAGTCCGGATGTGAGTTCAAGATATTGACACCCTTCTTCTTTTGCCCACCTTTCGAGGTGAGACAGCAGTTCTTTTCCACATCCACGCGAACGTTGCTCTGACTGTGTTACTAAGTCATAGAGGAAGAGATGACGGTGATGATAAAAGTTAGTTTGAATAGTGAAGCCAGCCAGTGCCATCATCTTGTCGGTTTCATCAGTGAGGGCAAGCAAGCGGTAGCCTTGTGAGCGCATCTCTTCCAATAGTGTAAGGTATGCCTCGAGAGAAAGGTGGGGACGAAGTTCTCGCATTACATCGTAAGATGCGCGCCAATCGGCATGGCTAGTAATCTCTTTTATCGGCATGAGTTAAAATCTCCTTTTTAAAATGTATAGCTCCACAAATCGTGGGCGAGATGGGTATGTGGGAAAACGTCTTTCGCTTCCTGCAGTAATGCAGCACAATCCTCTTGGTAGCGAGGACTGATGTGGGTTAGGAGGAGACGTTTTACTTGGCAACCTTTAGCGAATAAGGCTGCTTGCTGTGCGGTAGTATGGTAGTGCTGGTAGGCAGTATTTACCTCAGTCATGCCAAAGGTTGCTTCATGAACCAATACATCGGCGGAGTGTGCCAGCGTGGCAGCCGTCTCTGTCGGACGGGTATCACCAAAGATAGCGAGGACACGCCCCTTCTTCGCGGGTCCAACAACACTTTCAGAACAGAGTAAGCGCCCATTTGGGAGTCGTACTGATTCCCCTCGTTTCAGTTGACTATAGAGAGGGCCAGGAGGGACTTCTAACTCTTTTAGTCGCTGCACATCTAACTTTCCAGGTTGATCATGTTCTTCGATACGAAATCCATAGGATAATAGTCCATGTTCCAACTTTTGTGCCCGTATGTGGAATGAGTCCAATTCCCACTCGGTCTCTTCATCGTATTGGATGATATTTAAGGGATAGCGTAAGTAGGTTTGTGATGTCTGTAAAGCGGCTTCCACAAATTTTCTGATCCCAGCTGGACCATACAGGGTTAGTGGAGAGGTGGCACCCTGGAAACTGCGGCTTCCTAACACTCCAGGGAGGCCGAAGATATGATCTCCGTGCAAGTGTGTAATAAAGATACGATTAATTTTACTTAGCTTGAGCGAAGTGTGTAGGATTTGGTGTTGCGTAGCTTCGCCACAATCAAAAAGCCATGTCTGTCCTTCATATTCCGGCATCCGTAAAGCAAGAGCTGAAACATTCCGTTCTTTTGCTGGGATGCCAGCACCAGTACCGAGGAATGTAAGTTCCACTCTAATCCCCTCCTTATCTCTCTTCTATTATACTACAGATGTATTGGCAAAATAAGACTGCCATTTGTAATCACCAGATGCTAGAATGCGGAGGGAAGGATGTCTTATGAAATAGAGATGAATCGGGAGAAGAGGGGATAGATATGTTCATGTATCACCAGGTGCCGGATGATTTGCAAGGTGAGTATTTATACCCGCTTAATGAGTTAGCGTCTGTTTATCCTCATATATCCGAACAGAAAAAGAAAAAATATGAGGATCATCCAGGTCGAATCAGCCTCCCACAGAGAAAAGTACCTTACCTAAATTGTTTGTGGAACGATGTCATTCATTGTTCACCTCTTCATCCAGCATATCTGTATCGTGCTCTGTCCGCCCTGGGTGTGGAGCCAGCATCCCGTCTGTTTTTTCGAATTCCGTATCAGCAGGTGGCTAAGCTACCGGTGGTATGCTATCATTATTCTCCAACACATTGGAAAGGGGTGGGAAGTGAGGTTTCCGCAGAGGATTGCTCCATAATGACCATAGAGCATTATAAAGAATTAACCTTTCTTCCCGAAGAAACGATCAAGTATTTTGAACAGTCTCTACATCTAAAACGGCCTTTTGGATTGTTTCATTTTATTCCTCATATGCTAGTAAAAGGAAAGATTTTTGTCGGGGATTGCTCACGAGTGGATTGGAGTGAGTAGCGTTTGTTGCACGGAAGTAGCCTTTCCCAATGTTCACTAGTGCAGATCGTTAGTTTTTCCTTTATAATGACTGGTAGCGGAAAAAGGAAGGTGGAGAGATACAGGGGGAATGTCTCATTTAAGAGACACATGGATGAGGAGTGGACGCTATAACCCTGTATACAATGAAGAGATGATAAATAAATATGGACGGCGCACGATCGCTTATGTTATTGGACTAAGTATTCTCGCTCTGGGTATCGCACTCGCTATTCGAGCTGGCTTAGGCACAGGGGCATGGGATGCGCTGTATGTAGGATTTTATGGATTGTTTGGTTTAACTGTCGGCAGTTGGGTTATCATTGTCGGCTTTATATTGGTCCTCATTAATGCACTACTACTTTGGGAACGTTTGGACTGGCTGGCGCTGGGCACGCTTCTTTTACTTGGTGTTGTATTAGATGGATGGTTATTGGTGATTACATGGGAGCCGACCCTTTTTTGGCAGCAGGGGGGCTTGTTTCTTATTAGCATGTTTGTGATTAGCTTAGGTGTAGCTACCTATCTGCAGGCTAATTTCGCGCCTACTTCGGTTGATAAATTGATGTATGCCATTCATACTCGTACAGGCTTTAGTTTGCGCCTTTCTAAGACTATCGGTGAAGTGATTGCGTTAGTGATTGCTTGGCTTATCGGTGGGCCGATTGGGATTGGGACGGTTATGATTACCTTTCTTGTGGGTCCGCTGGTTCAGTTTTTCTTAAAGGTAGTGGGGCCACTTTTTACATCTCCGATGAAAGAAGTATAGAAGTAAAACATCAATGGAAAAGGACAGCGTCTTCCCCCTTGGAAAACGTCGTCCTTTTTTATTTGTGGATAGGGTCATGCTGGATTGTTGATTTCTCTATTTGGATCGTAGTATGGGTAATACCGGTGATTCTCTTTATCCGATTGATAGCTGTTTGTAACACTTCTTGCTCATTTGCTTCATCTATTATATCGAGGTGACAGCTGAGTGCGTCCATCCCTGAGGTAATGGTCCAGATATGAAGGTCATGTAAGCGAATCACCCCAGGAATTGCTTTTAAGGCGTCATGTAGTTCGTCGTGGTCCACTTCGTGTGGGGTTCCTTCCATCAAAATGTGGATGCTTCTTTTTAACAATCCCCATGCGCTTTTTAAGATGAGTAAGGAGACGATGACACTAATAATAGGGTCGGCGATATACCAAGAGAAGGTGATCATTAGAAAGCCAGCGAGAAGTGCTCCGGCTGAGCCGAGTGCATCTCCAATCACATGCAAATAAGCACTGCGTACATTTACATTTTCTTTTACATCCCCCACTCTCATCAACGAATAAGCACTGATGAAATTGGCAGCAAGACCGATAAAAGCGATGATCATCATGGTGCCACCAGCTACTTCTGGGGGCTCTCTAAAACGATCCACCGCCTCCCAAATAATAAAGGCTGCGATGGCAAACAGGGTAACAGCGTTGAAAAGAGCGGCTAAGATTTCAACACGGTAATATCCATATGTATTCTTGGCGGTAAGTGGTTTTGCAGCAAACCACATCGCAAATAGACTGAGGGCGAGGGAGGCGGAATCACTTAACATGTGTCCCGAGTCGGAGAGAAGGGCTAAACTATTGGTGAGAAGTCCTCCAAAAAACTCCAAAATCATAATACTAGCGGTAATGACCAGAGCAATCGTTAAGCCGCGCTTGTTGCTTTCGCGACGCTGGTGATGACCATGTTCATGATGGTGACTATGCATTAAACTCATCCTTTTTAGCATTCTGTTTAGGAAATGATGCTTATCCGTCATCTTCCCCCTATTATATCCTGGGAAACAATAGTTTACAAAAATATCCTTGGGGTATAAAGATATAAAACAAGGTTTCATATAATGAAACAGAAGGGGGAAGAGAGATGCCAATCAACTTTCACGATCCCCAGCCCTGAACACGAACGAACGATCAAAAGCCTTCATCCATTTTACTGAGATGAAGGCTCTTGTTTGTTATACGTGCTGTGGAGGGGCATTCGCCACAGTACGGGCTGAATATTGATATGACGAAGAGAGCTATTTCTTATCTTCGTCTACAATAATGCTATCCACGCCGTTTATGGTAACCCAACCGTGTTTCAAACGGGCCTCTTTTTCCATCTTTTCAAGTAGCTCAGGGGTGACAGATTCAGCAATCAAACGGTTTGCTTCAGCTTCCCCTTTCGCTTTTTCGATTTGGGCATCAGCAATTCCTTGGGCCTCGATCAGTTGTTTTTCAGCAATTTCTTTCGCTTTTTGTTTATCAATTTTTAAAGCTTCCAACTCTTGTTGCCGGTTTACTACCTCTTGGATCGCTTGCTGTGTTTCTTTATCTGGCGTAGGTGTACCGAACACTACATTTTCG
This sequence comes from Mechercharimyces sp. CAU 1602, assembly GCF_024753565.1. Classification (NCBI taxonomy): domain Bacteria; kingdom Bacillati; phylum Bacillota; class Bacilli; order Caryophanales; family Thermoactinomycetaceae; genus Mechercharimyces; species Mechercharimyces sp. CAU 1602. The sequence goes on from NZ_JANTPT010000001.1 coordinate 547,963, forward strand.
ATGAGAAACCCGTGTTTCTTAGAGTCCTTGGAAAACTTGTCGAGAATTTCGGTCTTTACTTTCTCTCGATTCTGGAACACTTCTAAGATGGTATACTTTGATGTTACCTCAAGTGCGGTATCTTTTAAGCGTGCTTTTAACCAGGTTTGTTCAATAGCCTCAGGATCCTGACCTTTAAACTTGTCATAGATATAAGGTAATTTTTCTACATCGTTGAAGTACTCCAATACCATATCAACGGTTAGCGGCTTACCATCTCGGGTGGCGAGGGGCAGGGAATTGTATTCCACAGTTTCAGTAGAAACAGGATATTCTGTGATTCGCTCAATTGGATTTACAAAGTGAAGCCCCTGGCTTAAGGTCGTCTCTTTCACCCCATCACTGCGGGAGTAGACGACGCCAGCATGTCCTTGGTTAATCGTTTCTGTAAACGCAGAAAAGCCAATGATAAGTCCTGTTAATGTAAGTCCACCTACGACAAGCTTTTTCCAACTAAAGAGAGAATTCTTTTTCTTCTTTTGTACGGACAGAACTTCTTGTTCTTCTTTTATTTCCAATATGCTTTCCTCTCCCTGTACTCAGTTATTTGATGTTCTTCATAACGAGATAAGTAATATAGAGGAAGATAGCTAGCAGGAAGATTTTCCAAGCCACTTTCTTCACTCCTTTCATGCTGTTAGTACGAGTCTGTATTGGATTATTTACGCTTTGAGCTTGTAAAGATCGACTCTCCTTTCCTACACGTTTCATGCATATGTACATCGATTCAATAGTACATAGTGAAGCAAATAGCCTCATAGTGACATTGTACCATTTTTATGGGTAATTGTGAGGGGAGAGGTGGGTGGATATAGACATGTCCCTATGACTAGTGTTGAAAATATTAGACGATAAAAGTTCATTCATCTCCCACGCTACTTCCTGTATAATAGGAGGCGAGAAAAGAAGTGTCTCGATAGATGGAGCGCTTTTTTGTTTGGGGAAACAGGAGGAATAGCAATGGAAAAACAAGTAACGGTTGATCATAGCAAGTATCAAAACATCCGTTTTGATACACAGGATGAATCAACGATTATGGTGGATATCTTAGAAACAATTCCTTATGAATATCCGGATAAAGAGACGGAAGTGGTGATTCCGACTGATGAGTTTACGTCGGTTTGCCCTTGGTCTGGATTACCTGACTTTGCAGAGATTAAGATCACATTTATTCCTAAAAATGATCTTATTGAGATGAAGTCGTTGAAGTATTACTTAACTTCTTATCGCAATGTAGGGATTTATCAAGAGCATGCGACTAATCGTATCTTAGATGATCTGGTTGCACTGGCAAAGCCCAAGTATATGAAAATCGAAGCGTTGTGGAACCCCCGCGGGGGACTGGGTACGAGTGTAGTTGCTGAATACCGCGCTGAGAAGGTGTAAGGATAAAAATATAAACCGGGAGAAGAAATTCCCCGGTTTTTTTATTGAAGGAGGGTAAGTATGCGAATCACGTCCAATGATTTTACTCTGATAGATCGCATTCGTGACGATGTGCCGCTTATTCATCATATTACCAACCTTGTCTCCATCCAGGACAGTGCTAATGTTACCTTGCATATGGGAGCATCACCCGTGATGGCACATGCAAAGGAAGAAGTAGAGGAGATGGTGGCAGCATCGGCTGCTCTCGTCCTCAATATCGGCACACTGACGCAAGAACAAGTAGAGGCTATGATCTTGGCAGGTAAGAAGGCAAATGCTCTTGGTACTCCAGTCATCTTTGATCCTGTTGGAGTGGGTGCAACCACTTTCCGAACAGAGATGGCAAGACGTATTCTCGCTGAGGTTGAGATTGAAATCATTAAGGGGAATGCAGGAGAAATTGCAACATTGGCAGGAGAGAGAGCTGAGATGCGTGGTGTGGATACGGGTCATGTGACAGCGGACGTGGAAGAAGTAGCGATCTCTTTGGCAGATGGCTGGAAAACGGTGATCGTCACAGGTGCCACGGATATCGTGACGGATGGAAGACGGGTAGCTCATGTCCATAATGGCCATCCTTTAATGGGGGCTTTGACGGGAACCGGTTGTATGGCTGCTTCCGTGATTGCGTCGTGTGCGGCAGTGGAACGCGATTACTGGCTGGCGGCTACTGTGGGACTTGCTACGTATGGTATTGCGGGTGAGCGTGGAGCACAGCAAGCAGCAACCCCGGCTCATTTTAAAGTGCACTTTTTTGATGCCCTGGCTACTGTAAGCGCAGAAAATGTAAACAAAAGCGCTCGTATCGAGGTGGATCAAGTGTAAAAGAGTAGATGATAAGAAGGAAGGACGAGGGCTGAGGCTAGGGATCAGCCCTCGTTTTGATGTCGGTCGACATGGAGAAGTGTTGTATGTTAAGTGAATTTTCTATAAAATATAAGTGAATACTCACTTAACTGGTAAGGAGTGATCTGCCTGATGGTACGGCGTGTGCTCTATTTGGTATGGAAAGAGTTTATTCAATTGCGACGAGATCGGCGAACATTAGCGATGATGCTGCTTCTCCCGCTCATTTGGCTAATTGCTTTCGGTTACGCGGTTCGTTTTGATATTGAGGAGATTCACGTGATGGTAGTGGATGAGGCCAAGAACGAAGCTAGCAAAGATGTGATTGAACAGTTGGAAGAATATGAAGATTTGATAGTAGATGAAATCGTACCCGTTGCGACAGCCGAGCGAGCATTGGAAGAGGGCAGGACAGATGTGATCGTAACGTTGCCGAATGGGTTTCGCTCTTTCCCAGCTGAGAAAGAGCAAAAGCTGACCCTCCAAGTGGATGGGAGCCGACTTTTTACGGCACAATCAGCTGTGCGCAGCACATCGCAATTTTTATATGAATTGCAGCAGGAAAACATGACGGAATTAAAAGAAGAATTGGTAAAAATTTTAGCAAAATCCCCTTCTCCATCACTGGAGCTTACGCAAGTTGAACAACTTCAACCACTTCTGGGACTGCTTACTGATGCTCAAATCGAGCAAGTAGAGGAAGGACTTAATGAAGAAATAGAAAAAGGCATTGCAAGCCAGACGGAAAAGCGTGCAAAGACGATCGAAGACTGGTTTCCTGATTTTAAGCAGCTAGAACCAGAAGTGGATGTTCTCTACAATCCAGATTTAAAAAGTGTCAATTATATGTTACCTGGGTTAGTGGGATTGATCCTTATCTTTATTACCACTTTGATGACCTCTTTGGGTGTGGTAAAGGAGAAAGAGCGAGGAACATTGGAGCAGTTGATCGTTTCACCTCTCAGTTCATTGGAATTGATCTTAGGGAAGTTACTACCGTACATTTTGATTGCTTTTATTGATTTTTTACTTGTATTTGTCGCAGGAGTCGTGATATTTGCGGTCCCCTTCCATGGTCCATTCTTCTCTTTTATGGTTGTAGCTCTTCTCTTTTTAATCGGGTCGTTAGGACTGGGTCTGTTGATTTCTACGGTTTCGCAGAATCAACAACAGGCAATGCAGTTGGCGATGTTGACATTGTTACCGCAAATTATATTATCAGGCTTTGTCTTTCCACTGGAAGCAATGCCGTGGGGCATTCGTTGGATTGCCTATCTGATGCCTCTTACTTATTTTATACCGGTCAGTCGTGCGATCTTTTTAAAAGGTTTGACGCCTTGGGACTTTCCTTTGGAGATGATACTGATGACTGGTTTTGCTTGTTTCTTCATTCTACTCGCCGCTGTTCGGTTTCGGAGAAGCTTATCTTAGGGGGTGTGAATATGATTCAGGTAACAAAATTGAGTAAGAGGTATGGTGATGAAGTAGCTTTACATCCGTTAGACCTTCACTTTACTTCTGCTCGTATCTATGGGGTGATTGGTCCAGATGGGGCAGGGAAATCTACGCTTTTACGTTGTATGAGCGGTGCGCTTCTCCCTAGTAGCGGACAGGTGGAGGTGAATCGGCACTCTTTAGGTTATGTATCAAGTCGATTTGGATTATATGAAGAGATGAGCATTGCTGAAAACCTACGTTTCTATGGAGGATTATACGGGCTTGACAAAGAGCAGATTAAAGAGCGGAGCACCGAGTTATTGCGCTGGATTGGGTTGAGTTCCTTTCAAAACCGCTTAACAGGAGCACTCTCAGGTGGAATGAAGCAGAAGTTGGCGATTGCAGTGGCCCTTCTTCATGCGCCCAAGGTGTTAATCTTGGATGAACCGACTTATGGAGTGGATCCTTTATCGAGACGGGAGGTTTGGAAGTTATTAAAAGAGATCAGGAAACATGGGACAACCGTGATTGTATCTACACAGTATTTGGAAGAGTCGAGTTACTGCGATGAAGTTTTGTTTTTATACAAAGGCAAGCTATTGCTTCAAGAAGATCCTGCGGTACTACTAGAGCAGTTTCCGTTTTTGTTATACGAGATGAAGGTGTCTACTCGTCCGACAGTGAAGCAATTGCATGAGGCGAGACAGTTGCGTTTTGTGGTCGATGTTTATTGGCGAGGTGAATCTCTCATGCTTGTGTGTGAAGAAGAGAGCTGTAAAAAAGAGGTCATGGATCGCTTTGGTTGGGGGGGAAATCAAGTTGTGCAAACTGTACCGTCCTTTGAAGATGTCGTATTGGAACAACTGCGAAAAATTCCTGAGAATGGGGGGACATCGGCATGATTACTCTCCAATCAGTAAGTAAATCGTTTGGCTCGTTTACAGCAGTAGATGAAGTGAGTCTCCAGGTGGAAAGAGGAGAGATATTTGGGCTCTTAGGAGGAAATGGAGCAGGTAAAACAACACTGATTAAGATGATGTGTGGTGTGTTAAAGCCAACCGCTGGAAGAGGGGAAGTGTTAGGTTGGGATATCCAGCATGAACAGTCTAACATTCGCCCCCATATTGGTTATATGTCACAGAAATTTTCTCTCTACAAAGACTTAACTGTACAAGAAAATCTCCTTTTTTATGCTCGCCTGTATGGGGTGAAGGGAAAAGTGAGCAGTCTGGTAGATGAGCAAATGATACAATACGAAGTAGCCCATATGCGCCATAAAAAAGTGGGCGAACTTGCGGATGGATCCAAACAACGAGTAGCATTTGCTTGTGCGGTTATTCATCGACCTGTACTTCTCTTTTTAGACGAACCATCTAGTGGTGTTGACCCATTGACACGCCGCTTATTTTGGGAGCATGTCTATCAACTGACGGAGGCAGGAACCACGATGATCATAACTACGCATTATATGGATGAGGCTGAGCAGTGCGATCGTCTCGGCCTGATGAATCAAGGCCGTATGGTTGCAATGGGTCGCTTAGAAGAATTGCGACAACACTATAGCGGGAAGGGAAAGATTGCAAAAGCTATGCCTTCTTTAGAAGAGATGTTCGTCTATGTGATGGAACATGAAGGGATAAATGAAAGATGAGCGATTGGCACGATTGGGTAGAAGCAATGGCTACTGAGTATGAATTGGATTTGGATGAGTCGAAGAAACTGACAGATAAACAACGCAGAATTTTGGAATCCGCCATTTGTGTGTTCGCTGAACGTGGGTTTAGCGGAGCGAGCACACAGCTGATTGCAAAGGAAGCAGGGGTGGCAGAAGCAACGATATTCAAGCATTATAAGTCGAAAAAGGGGCTCCTGTTACGTTTGGTTATTCCTGTGATCTCTAAAGTGGCTACCCCTTATATTGTTCATTCTCTACTTGATATTTTGCAGGAGGATCTTCCTATTCAAACGATGCTGGAAGAGCTGTATAAAGATCGGATTCGGTTGGTGAAGAAGAACTGGGAAAAAGTAAAGGTATTACTGGTAGAAAGCATGTTTCATCCCGAACTGAGAGAAGCATTGGAAAAGCATGTGATCCACTCTGTGTATCATGTGATGTCCGAGCGAATCGTACAGTTTCAAAAAGAAGGGAAAGTACGAGCTGATATCCCTGTCCACATTATTGTCCGCAGTATTATGTCGTTGGGGATGGGATATATAGTGGGGAGCAATGTGGCACCACACTTTTTAGCCTGCTCTTCGGAGAAAGAGGAAATTAAATGGATGACAAAAATCATATTGAATGGAATAGAGGAGCCAACCCCGAAAAACGAGAAGGAAGGTGCCGATTAACACCGACGTATCTCTTATGGTATGATTGTCAACAGTTAAGAGCAGTGAATGTTAGGGGAAGGATCTTTTAAAGGGAGAGAAATCATGATTTATTTAGATAACAGTGCGACGACACCTCCCGATCCAGCGGTGATAGAAGTGATGAAACAGGTGATGTCGGAAATATATGGGAATCCATCTTCGCTTCATCAATCAGGGTTGACCGCAGAACGGTTTGTCAATCATGCGCGTAAAACAATGGCGCAATTATTGGCAGTAGCACCAACTGAAGTGGTTTTTACCTCTGGTGGAACGGAAGCAAACAATTTAGCGATCAAAGGAAGTTTATATGCTTTGAAGCAGCGTGGTCGTCATATGATTACGACGGAAATGGAACATGATTCAGTCTACCAAGTGGCACAGGAGGTGGAGCGATTAGGGTGGAAGGTAACATATTTACCGGTGGACGCTCACGGCAGGGTATATCCACAGCAGGTGGAAGAAGCTTTGACGGAAGAGACAGTGCTTGTTTCGGTTATGCATGTAAATAATGAAGTGGGAACGATTCAACCGATCGAAGAAATAGGTAAAGCGTTACAAAAGTACCCTAAAGTTCGTTTCCATGTGGATGCAGTTCAATCGTTTGGTAAAATTGACATGCGTCCCAAAGCGTTACGTGCAGATTTGGTTACGATATCAGGACACAAATTTCATGGACCAAAAGGGATTGGCTGTCTCTATATTAGAAAAGGTTTACCTTTGCGATCTCTGATTGTAGGGGGGGGACAAGAGTCAGGTGTCCGTTCGGGTACGGAAAATGTGCCCGGTATTGCAGGTATGGTAAAAGCGGCAGTCATGGGGCATGAGCACCGACAAGAGAAGATGGCGCAGTGGTATCAATGGAAGAAGCAATTGATTCAAAAGGTGCAGCGATGTTTTGGTTCAGAAGTGGTTTTAAATGGTGATGCCTCATTTGCAGGAGGAGCCCCTCATATCCTTAATCTATCTTTTCCTGGATTACGGTCAGAAGTGATTGTTCATGCTTTGGAAGAAGAAGGAGTATTAGTGTCAAGCAAATCGGCATGTTCTTCGAAAAAGGAAAGTCCGAGCAGAGTGTTGACAGCGATGGGATGTTCGGAGAGCGAATCTATTGGAGCTATCCGAATCAGTATGGGACAGATGACAAGAGAAGATGAAATCGAACAAGCAGGTAGAGCAGTATGTGCCTCTGTGGGTCGTCTCAAACGACTGACCAGTTGACTTCATCTTAAGGAGGAAAAGCGGTATGGTATTTGATTGTATTTTGGTACGTTATGGGGAGTTAGCGTTAAAAGGGAATAATAGACGGGAGTTTGAGAATCGACTTCTCCGCAATATTAGACAGAAACTAAAAGCATTTTATAAAGTAAAGGTTACGAAAACACAAGGACGTATTTTTGTTGAGTTAGGTGGAGAAGAAGCGGAGCCAGTGATGGAGGGACTCCAAGATGTATTTGGCATCGTTGGCTTTAGTCCTGCTATGCGTGTGCCGTTAGAATATGATGATATTTGCCGAGCAGCTGTGCAAATAGTAGAAAATTCTACGCCGCGTGCTCGCACCTTTAAGGTGATTGCCAAACGAGGAAATAAACAATTTCCAATCCGCTCACAAGAGTTGAATCGTCAAGTGGGTGGACATCTGTTGCAAGAACTGAACGATTTAGAAGTAGATGTTCATCAACCTGAATTAAAAGTACATGTAGAAGTGCGGGAAGAAGCGGCATATGTATACGGAAATGATCGCCCTGGTTTAGGTGGGCTTCCGGTGGGTTCGAGTGGTCGCGTGATGTTGCTATTATCAGGTGGAATAGATAGTCCTGTTGCGGGTTATTTAGCCTTGAAGCGTGGAGCTGAATTACATGCTGTCCATTTCCATAGTTACCCTTTTACAAGTGAACGCGCACGTAAAAAAGTGGAGGATTTGGCAGAGCTGTTAACACGGTTCGGTGGTAAAATCCACCTTCATGTAGTGCCCTTCACTGAAGCACAAACGGCCATTAATCAAAATTGCCTCGAAGCCTACTCTATTACAGTTATGCGCAGGATCATGTTCCGCATCTCGGAGCGATTGGCAGAAAAACATGGGGCGTTAGCTTTGGTGACAGGAGAGAGTTTAGGCCAGGTAGCTAGTCAGACGTTAGAGAGTATGCGTACCATTGGTCACGTGGTTCAATTACCTGTATTACGTCCATTAATCGGTATGGACAAGCAGGAGATTATGCAATTATCCAAGCGCATGGGCACCTATGAAACTTCGATTCTCCCGTACGAAGATTGTTGCACTGTCTTTCTGCCGAAGGCACCGAAGACACGGCCTAGTTTAAAGGATACGGAACGAACAGAATCCAGATTGGATGTGGAAGCATTGGTTACTGCTGCAGTGGAAGGTACAGAAACGATGGTACTGACACCTGCAAGCGGTGAATCCGAATTTTCCTTTTTCTAAATGACCTGTGACGTAGGGGTCAAATGAAGGTGGATTGCGTAAAATATATAAAATATATCGGTCTCCATCTTGGAGGAGTGTGACGTACATCCGTAAATAAGGAGGGAATGATGGTGCCAAAATTTCGAGAAGACGTGCTCGCATTGACGAAAGAATTGGTGCAACACCCTAGTATCGTTGGTACGACAGGCGAACGGGATATCGCCTTTAAGATTCATGATTTACTTCAGGAGATCCCTTATTTTCAGGATAATCCTGGTCATTTACGGATTGTACAGACAGAAGGGGACGCACACGAGCGGTATAATGTATTGGCTTTGGTAAAAGGGTTGGAACCACAAAATGAAGAGACGGTTATACTACTGGGGCATCTAGATACTGTAGGGATCGAGGATTATGGCAAGTGGAAACGCTTTGCCTTTTCTCCAGACGCATTGTTAGAAAAGTGGAAACAGGGAAAAGTGAAGCCTACTGTACAGCGAGACTTGGAAACGGGTGAATGGATGTGTGGGCGCGGCTCTGTTGATATGAAAAGCGGAGTGGCGAGCAATCTGGTGTTGACCCGTCACTTTGCTCAACATCGTGAAGAATTAGAAGGAAACTTGCTACTCCTGGTGGAATGTGATGAAGAAGATAGTTCGCAAGGGATATTATCCGTTTTAACTGATCTACTAGCACTTTCTCATCAGGAACGGCTTGATTACGTGGCAGCGATCAATTCAGACTATACCTCGCCACGCTTTGAAGGGGACGAGAATCGGTATGTGTATTTAGGCACCGTAGGCAAGTTGTTACCCGCCTTTTTTATTATTGGAAAAGAGACCCATGCCGGGCAAGCGTTTGAAGGATTTGATCCCAATTTGGTCGCAGCGGAGTTGACAACCCGCTTGGATTATAACACTGATTTTTGTGATGAAATGTACGGTGAAGTTACGACGCCGCCCGTCTCTCTCAAACAGACAGATTTAAAGCCCTCATATGATGTGCAAACACCGTTGTCTGCGTTCGTGTATTATAATTTCTTTGTACACAGTTGGTCACCTAAAGATGTGCTTGAGCGCCTTAAAGAGGTAGCGCGAACGTCTTTTGAACAGGCGATTAATCGTTTTCAAACCCGATATCGGAAATTTTGTGACTTGAGTGGCGAACCATATGTGCGACAAGAGCTGGAGGCTCGTGTCTATACGTATGAGGAATTTTATCAGATATGTCAAGAGGAACATGGTGAAGATTTTGAACAAGCGATGCGCCTGGCTGCTAGTCAATTAAAGCAAGACAAAGAATTAGATATGCGCCAATTTTGTTGTAAGATGGTGGAGCGTATGTGGGAGTGGGCAGAAGATTTAGCTCCTGCAGTTATTCTTTTTTATGCAACTTTATATCAGCCTAGGGTTGTTTTACAGGAAGAAGATGAGCGTGATCGTCGATTAATTAATGCAGTAAATCACGGTGTTGATGCGGTTCAAACTTCATATCCTCACCCTATTCAAATCCGCAATTTTTTTCCATACATTTCCGATATGAGTTTCGTTTCTATCAGCGATGATCCAGATGGCATTCATGCATTGGAGAAGAACATTCCTGCATGGGGTGTCAAGTTAAAAATGGATGTAGATGCGATTCGAGCCCTCGATGTACCGGTAGTTAATGTAGGCCCTTATGGCATGGATGCGCATAAACAGTGGGAGCGCGTTGAAATTCCATATTCGATGGAAATCGTACCGGAGATGTCGTATCGAATTATTCGCTATTTACTAGAGGATGGGAAGGATCACGCATGAGGATGTGTGCGGTGGAAGGAAGGGTTAGACGTTGACAGATTTACAGTTTTGGTCTGGATTTATCAATATTATTATTTTGGATCTTGTATTAAGTGGAGATAATGCTGTTGTTATTGGTATGGCATCAAGAAAATTGCCATTGGAACAGCGGAAGAAAGCAATCATATATGGTAGCTTGATAGCGGTTTTTTTGCGAATCACACTTACACTGGTAGCGTTAACATTGTTGTCGATTCCATTATTAAAAACGGTGGGCGGTATCTTGTTGATCTGGATCGCCATTCGCTTACTGGCAGATGAAAGTGAAGATAGTCATATTGGTGCAGGCGGTCCTACCATGAAAAGTGCGATTAAGACAATCATCGTAGCAGATGTTATTATGAGCTTGGATAACGTTTTGGCGGTGGCAGGTGCTTCCCACGGTAATTTTTATTTGGTTTTATTTGGATTAGCTTTGAGCATTCCGATTCTAATGTGGGGAAGTAAGATGATCGCAGGCATCATCAATCGGTTTCCTTCGATTGAATATATTGGATCGGCAATTTTAGGGTATACAGCAGGTGAATTATTAGTGAGTGATGATTGGTTCAGTACGTGGTTACGAGAACAGCAGTTTGAAGAGATGAGTTGGATGATCTCAGCTATCCTAGCGATGATCGTGGTTGCTGTCGGCTGGGGTTTAAAGAGAAGAGCGCGGATGCAATGAAATTAAACAAGCCCAACCACCAGAAGGTGATTGGGCTTTCGTTATGATTAAGACTTTTGTAGATGATGAAAGGTGATTTCTGGACGAGAACGGAGTCGCAGGTTAAATGCGGTCTGTCCTAGCCCCTCACTAATATAAAAGGCACGTTCCTCATGATAATGAAGTCCCTTGATCATTTTTAATTTGGGTAGTTGTCCCATGCGTCGTAGATGATAGGGACGTGGCCAATGGATTTGTCCACCGTGAAAGTGTCCAGATAGGAGATAGTCGAATGAATGATTCTCCATCTGCAAAACGATATTAGGATCATGGGTTAACACGAGATTAATCCCATTCTCTTCATCGATGCCGGCGTAAGACTTCTCTGCGTCACTGCGACGAGTATGATGATCATCAATGCCGATGATGTTGAGGGTACGGCCATTAATGTTTAAGGTATGATTTTCGTTTTGTAATACCACACATCCATACTGTTCCATGCGCTTACGGATTTCAGGAATGCGATGAGCAATTTTATAATCATGGTTTCCGAATACAGCATACATGCCGTAACGGGGCTTAAGGGACGCCAGTTCGTCCATATATGCAAAAAAACGATCTATCATCGGTTCAGTATCCATATAGTCACCGGTTAAGGCAATCAGATCGATCGGCTTTCCATCGGATACGTACTCTTTTAAACTTTGGGGACTGACCGACAGTCGTTCCATGTGTAGGTCGGACAGGTGTAAGATACGTAAACCCTCTTTATCCAAGGGTCGTTTAACCTTGAGGTCAATATGATTAACCTCTGGTCGGTAGGTGTTTAGACGGGCAAATCCCCATAGCGATAAGATCGTCCCAGCTACAATTGACGATAACACAAACATAGGATTCACCCCTCACGAGTAAATGTATTGCGAAAAAACTCTCCCCCATTATATAGGGAGAGAGAGGATAACGTCCAGTGCAATATATGTCATATTATGCGCTAAAAAGGATGAGCTGGGAAGGCAGGGTTCGAACCTGCGCATGACGGAGTCAAAGTCCGTTGCCTTACCACTTGGCTACTCCCCATTGTTCTCAAGAGATAGGATGAACAAGTATCGTCCAATTTATCCAAAGATAAAAAGAGTAAATGATGAAGTGAAGAGAATGTGAACGTTATCATCGCGAAGAATAGAACGTGATTTCCAAATTTGCATTAATTATTTAGAAAATAAAGAGGAATAATAAATATATTTGTTGAATTATGACTACGAAAAAGATTTTCTTTATATCTGCAGAGGTGGTGGGAGTTGGATATTATTTCGTTTATGGATGAGATGATAACAGAGGCTGTTTTGATGGATGCTAGCGACATTCATCTAGAGCCTATGCGTGACGGATTGCGTATACGCCAACGTGTAGATGGGTTATTGATGGAGGTGACTCGGATTTCTCGCAGTGAGGGACAGGCTGTGATATCACGCCTTAAAGTAATGGGGGAGCTTGATATCGGAGAGAAGAGATTGCCACAAGATGGAGCATGTAAGCTACTGATTACAGGACGAGTGGACAAAGTAGATATACGTCTTTCTACGATGCCTACAGTGTTTGGTGAAAAGGTCGTGCTACGTCTTCTTCACAGCCGCGCTCACAGTATTCGTTTAACGGATCTGGGCTTAGAGCCACTCCAGCGGAAGCGACTTCATCGTTTAATAACGCAACCGCATGGTTTGATTGTAGTAACAGGTCCGACGGGTAGTGGGAAAACAAGTACGCTGTATGCCCTTCTACAGGAGTTAAATCAGACTAAGGTTAATATTGTTACACTCGAGGATCCAATCGAATGTCAGTTGGATGGGATTAATCAGGTGCAGATTAGGCCCAAGGCTGGGCTTACGTTTTCCTCTGGTTTGCGAGCTCTGTTGCGCCAGGATCCCAATGTAATGATGGTGGGAGAGATTAGAGATCAGGAGACTGCTGAAATTGCTTTGCGTGCCGCCTTGACAGGACACTTGGTGCTAACAACACTACACACCGTAGATACTTGTAGTGCGATTACCCGGTTTTTAGATATGAATATTGCCCCGTATCGTGTTGCGGCTGCGTTAAGTGGGGTGGTGGCCCAGCGCTTAGTAAGACTTCTTTGCACCATATGTAAGGGCGAAGGGTGTACATCTTGCCACCAGGTGGGGTATCGCGGTCGGAAAGGGATTTTTGAGGTGCTAAGCATTACAGAGCATTGGCAACGCATGATTGTACAAACCTCATCGCTTTCACAGTTTCGTGAGCGTTTAAGGGAAGAGAGGATTGCTACCTTGGCAGAGATAGGACAAGCGCGAGTGAAGGCTGAAGAGATTGACCTTCATGAGTTTCACCGGGTGGTGGAAGCCTTTGCTTAGATATAGAAGGGAATGGAGTGATAATAAGGTAGCTACATTTAGTTTGCATCTATCCGATCTACTGAAAAGCGGCTTTCCATTACTGGCCAGCATTCGTTTATTAGCAGAACAAAAAGTATTGTCACGAACAGAAGCAGACCGTATCTGTGACCGTTTGCGGGAAGGAGAAGGGATGGCGGAAGTACTGACGTATGAGCGTTTACCCAGCCTCTCCTTGTCTTTTTTGCGGGCGGCAGAAGAGCACGGAGACTTCGCATTCGGACTGGACCAATGTACTACCTACTATCGGGCGCGGGAAAAGTTGGTGCGCGAGTTGAGACAAGCATTGCTCTATCCCTCAGTGGTCATGATCTTTGTTGTGAGCGCACTTTTCTTTCTACTATTTATAGTGATTCCTCGTTTTGCCACTCTTTATGATTCGATGGGCGTAGAGTTGCCTATCTTTACTCAGATGATGCTCTCTTCTTATACATGGATCCGGACTGGTATAATCTTAATCTCTATATTTTTTCTTTTCTCTTTATTCTGCTATTTAACCAGCAGATTTTTCTCTCCCTATCAGCGCAGTCGCTGGTTGGAGGTAGCGATGCGCCTACCTTGGATTCGCTTCTATATTCAACAACGGATGACTCACTATTTAGCTATTCAATTAGGCTCATTGTTACGGGCGGGGCTACCGTTGCTGGATGCACTACAGCTTATGTGTCAATTCTCTCCTTGGTATCCGCTCTCCATTCGCCTGAAGAAGTTGGAACAGCATTTATTAGCCGGTTATCCCTTACATGAGGCGATCCGTGCTGTAAATCAACATATGTTTTTGTCGACGCTTCCTCAAATGGTTGCCATAGGAGAACAGACAGGTAAATTGGATGAATCGCTGTTAACTCTAGCAAAAAGCATTGCAACGACGATACAAGAACATTCCCAACAGCTAACAAAAAGCTTAGAACCGCTGTTGATATTCATGATTGGAATATGGATTGCTTTTACAGTAATCACGTTGTTTTTACCTATGCTTAAGCTAATTCAAACGATTTAGATGAATAGGGGGAGATAAGGTGCAGGCATGGCGAGATGAACGTGGATTTACCTTGATTGAGATGCTGGTTGTTCTCTTTATTATTGGAGTGGTGATAGCGATTGCACTCCCTAATTTGATCTCTGCGGGTGAAAAAGCACAGCAGCGTGCGTGTGCGGCTAGTCGTAAAATGATTGGAGCTCAAGCCGATAACTATTTTTTGGAAATGGGAAAGTATCCAGCCACGGTCGCAGCATTGACTGAGGCACAGTATTTACGTTCTACTCCCACGTGTCCAGCCGGGGGAAAGTACACAATCGATACAGGGGCAGTAAGTGAAAAGCGTGTTGTTTGTACCAAGCATCCACATAAGGAGTGAATAGGGGTGATACGCAGAACAGAAGGACATACAGTGATTGAACTATCCATTACACTGCTCGTTGTTGGGACTGTGTTGACAGTGGTATTACCGGCATGGAGCGCATTGGGACAACAAAGTAAGGAAGGGTTGTTTCTACAGCAATTGGTTTCTGATTTGCGATTTGCACAGCGGGAAGCAGAGAGCAAAGAAGAGGCGGTGTATGTGCAGGTAATCGGGGAAGAGCGCTACCGTTTGCTACAGGGAGGTAGTCTACTACAAGCTGTACAGTTACCGGGGGGTTATCATTTACAGCACAACTATCCAGAGAAAGGACTTGTTTTTCATGCGACCGGCCAGGCTCGGGGTGGGCGGTTTGTGTTGATGTATGGAGAAGAGGCGGTTGCAGAGGTGATTGTGCAGGTTGCCTCGGGACGTCCCAGGGTGGAACGGATTCCATGAAGTTAGGATCGGAGCAAGGTTTTACTTTCGTAGAAGTCGTTACTTCGTTGCTCATTCTTAGTATTGTAGCAGGTGCGGCATTGCCGATGGTAGTGGAACTGCGTACACAACAACAGAAGCAAGATGAGCGATTTGAAGCGATGCATCACCTGCAAGCGCGACTAGAACAGACTCAACGTGCGATGGTGAGGGTTCCTGAGCAGGGGATGGAAGAAAAGGAGAGTAAGTGGACGAAAGGAGTTACGTACCAGGTGATATGGCGAAAAACGCGATACGACAGGTTTTTGTACAAAGCAGAAGTAAAAGTGACATGGAAAGGCAGACAGGGAGAGAAGCAGACAGTAAGTCGAAGTGCCTTGCAGTATGCTCCTGTGGAGAGCGGGGTTTCACTTATATTGAAGTGATTCTGTCGCTATCGTTATTGGCGCTACTTTTGCCGACACTGTTCTCATTAGGATGGATCGTGGAAAAAGAGATGAAGGAGATGATGGGTAGGCAGCGGCTGGAGGTGGCATGGGATACTTTTTACGGCGATCTTTATGAGGAGATTGGGGAAGGCAGTGATTTTCGTCTGGATGAAAGAGGAGATTTTCACTTTGAACTGGGGGATGGAAGAAGGGTGCGTTATCGCCAAGATAGTCGTACTCGGAGCGTTGTTAGGGAAGTGAAGCGAGTGAATGAGTCGCATTACAAGGGGAGAACAGTGTTGTTACAGGAGGTGTATTATGCGGCTTTTGTTCCGATGCAGGAGGGAGTGTACGTGGATATAGGCTTGCAGAACTGGACAGCAGATTTAGAGATAAACACCTTTATTCGCAGTCGGAGGGAGAGGTTGGATTAAGGTGCGGAAAGGATGGCACGAGGAAGAAGGGTTTGCGCTTCCCACCGCTGTAGCGGTTACATTTATCATATTTTTATTGCTCTCAGCCACGATTGCGCATACCGTTCGCAGTCAGTATAGTACCCGAATCCAGTGGGAAGTGTATGCAGCCCAAACAGCGGCGGAAAGTGGAATTGCGAAGATGCAAGCACGGCTTAGAGATCAGCCGCAGTGGCAAGGAAAAGAAGAGTTGCGCTGGAACGATGTGGACGTGACGATCACTGTATTTCAGAATGGGAACGGTCAAATAACAATCGTATCCATCGGTCGAGCTAAGCAAGGGGTGAAACAAACCATTCGAGTCGTGTTGGAAAGTGAAAAATATACGATCATAGAGTGGGAGGGGTAGCAAGCACCCCACCTCTCTTTTTTTCTGTTTGAGACGAAGAAGGAGTAATCGTTTCGAAAAGGTGGAGTGAACAGTTAACGGTTTATTGATTAATGATGTAGAAGCATTTCTGTAATAATTGACGAATAAATCGGTCTATTCAATGATAAGTGAATAGGGTATAATAAAAGGAAAAATAGAGTTAGAGGAGGAGTAGGATGGGAGAGTTACATACTAAAGAAGTGGGTGAAATCCTCCGACGAATTCGTAAAGAGAAAGCGCTACGAATTGAGGATTTGGCAGATGAACATATTTCCTCCGCTACTATAAGCAATATTGAGCGTGGTGTACCTCATGTAATGCTAGAAAAGATCCAATATTTGATGGACCTATTAGGAATTGACGAAACGGATCTGAAGCGAATAAAAGAAGGGGTAGAGCAAGAGTGGTCGTTTGTAGAGTTAGAGTTACTCGCAATTGAGACCATGAGCGATGTGGATGAAGTAGACGAGGCTTTAAAGAAGCTAAAGGAGTTCCGCAATATCTCCTCGGAACACCCAACGGCGCTTTTAATCTCGTATATAAAAGGGAAGTGTCTAAACAAAAAAGGGGAGTGGGAGAAAGCGAGGAAAGAGCTTTTAAATGCGATTCGACTCTCTCCTTCACATCCACTAGAAAATATTGAAGCGTGTGCTTACTGTGAGCTTATGCGCCAGGCATATTATACAAATGATTTGGAACAAGCAGTGCGCTATGCGGAAAAGGGACTAGATGCATTTGTACCAGAAGGGAAGCATGAGCATATGTATGATGTGCTCATGGTCAATAAGATTAGTTGTCTCAATCGCCTCAACCGTGTGGGTGAAGCATTTTCGATGATAAGCGAAATCTGGTCACGGAAAGAGGAAATTCAAAAGCCATCGTTACTTTTATTGTTGTACTTTTTGCGTGTTAATCTCTTACGAAAGACGGGTCATTATGAAGAAGCGATTGAGACTGGACGAGAGGGGATTCGTCGGGCTCGTATGACCAATGAATACGATCGCATTCTTCTTCTCTGGGATTCTCTAGGAAGTGTTTACCTGCGCTTAAATGATTTGAAAACAGCTGAAGTTTGCTTTGACTTTACGACGATGGTACAAAAGAAAGTTCACATTAAAGATCCATATGTATCTACACTTACCAAACATGGAATCCTTTATATGAGAAAAGGGGATTTACCGGGCGCAGAACGGAAGTTGGAGGAAGCTATCTTGCTCGGGAAAAGGTCGAGCGCACAGCTGTACCTTATAGATGCCTTAGTTATCATGGGAGATCTACAAAAAGAGAAAGGGAATATTGAACAAGCTATTACCTATTATCGAGAATCACTTGAGCGAATTGAAGGTTTGGGCCTTAATAAGAAGAAGCACGCAATTCTCTTCCGTCTAGTAAAATGTCTGGAAGGTGGCGACCAGCAAGAATTTCGTGAGCAATTGACCAATATGTTTTATGTGCAGAAAGAGATTTCGGGCGATTTTTCTTTTGAAGGTATACTGTAGTTGGGTAAGTGAGAAGGCAGGTGGATATGGAGCATGCGTCAAACATCTATACACCATATTATATTAATCGGCTTTATGGGTACAGGCAAAACTTCGGTGGGGAAGTGTTTAGCGACAGCGATGGGACGTGCGTTTATCGATACAGATAACGAGGTGGAACGAAAGAGTGGGAAAAGCATCAATGCGATTTTTGCAGAGGATGGGGAGACTCACTTTCGAAAGTTAGAAACGGAAACACTCCACTTTCTTGCTATCTTATCAGAACCCCATGTAATTGCTACCGGTGGTGGTATCGCTGTAAATAAAGAAAACATTCCGCTGTTACAGGCATTAGGTTGGGTTGTTGCTCTTACCGCTAGTGAAGCCGAATTAATCAGACGCTTACGTGATGCGAGCAACCGTCCCTTGTTGCTGGAAAACGCTGAACAAAAGGTTTATGACTTGCTGCAAGTGAGAAGGGATTCGTACAAGTGTGCAGATTGGACGATGGATACCACGGGTCGTACAGTGGAAGAGATAAGCACGTCAATCCGAGTGCGATACGAACAAGAATTTTACGTTTAAGAAGACGCTTCTGCGGTCATGCTAGGGACAAAGGGGGAGTTGTGGCATGTCTTCAGAAGCGTTTTTGAAGTATTTGGTTAAAGAGATGGTAACCTATATGGATATGCCCAAAGAGGAAATAAAGAAAAAAAAGGAAGAGAAAAAACAGCAGCGGATGCCGTTTTTGATGAGGTGGTTTGGCTTAATTCCGTTATCTGTTCGGTTATTTGCTCAGCAACAGCAACATCGTTTCCGTAAAAAAGAAAATTAACGGGAAGATAGATCTTGTGTGGGAGTACGGACTGATTTCTTGTGGAATCCTATTTTCCAGGAGGTGGATTGCATTGAACCGCAGAGTAGCAGTGGAAAATGGTTTAAGCCCTGTATCTGAGCTGCTGAAGAATCAGGGTTTCGATGTGGTTGAATTTTCCCAAGAGCTTCGTTCAGGGGATTGTGATTGCTGTGTCATTTCCGGAATGGATAAAGATATGACGGGAGCGAGTGACATCTCAACTGGAGTATCTGTGATTAATGCACGTGGGATGTCCCCGCAAGATGTTCTGCAAGAAGTGGCGGAGCGTGTCAATCTTATCTAAAGTATAACTCATCAGAATAGATGTAGGATCACCACGAGGAGCCGTTGGCTCCTTTTTGTTGTGTAGGATAGAATGATGGACAGATCATGTGTAGGCAGTTACTGCTTTGCATGATATACTAGAGAATGATTTTTAACTTGAAGCAAGTCAATGTGTTATGATGAGTGAGGAAGAAAGTATGTAAAGTTCTTTTCACCATGCTTCTAAAGGAGCGACTTAAAAAATGTTTCATCGCAGAGAGACCCGCCCTGTTACTGTAGGAGATGTGCAGATTGGCGGGAATGATCAAGTGGTTATTCAAAGTATGACCACTACGAAAACTCATGATGTAGAAGCGACAGTAGCTGAAATTCAACGTTTATCGGAGGCAGGGTGTCAGATTGTACGTTTAGCTTGTCCAGATATGCGTGCAGCAGAAGCGATTCCAGAAATAAAAAAACAAGTGGATGTCCCTCTTGTAGCGGATATACACTTTGATTATCGGTTAGCATTAAAAGCGATTGAAGGCGGAATCGATAAAATTCGTATCAATCCAGGGAATATTGGGAAGCGCCATAAGGTAGAAGCAGTTGTAAAAGCGGCTAAAGAGCGTGGAATTCCGATTCGTATCGGAGTGAATGCAGGTTCTCTGGAGAAACGAATTTTAGATAAGTATGGCTATCCGACCGCAGAAGGTATGGTTGAAAGTGCCTTATTTCATATCGGTATTTTAGAAGAGCTAGATTTCCATGATATTATTGTTTCTTTAAAAGCATCTGATGTGCGATTGGCGATTGAAGCGTATCAGAAAGCGGCAGAAGCTTTTCGTTATCCACTTCACCTGGGTATAACCGAATCAGGTACACTCTTTTCTGGCACTGTGAAGAGCTCCGCCGGTATGGGTGCCCTGCTTGCCCAAGGAATTGGTTCTACCATGCGGATCTCACTTAGTGCTGATCCGGTCGAAGAAGTAAAAGTGGGGCGTGAGTTATTAAAAAGCTTTGGATTGGCAGCTAACGCGGCTACATTGATCTCCTGTCCGACATGTGGACGTATTGAAATCGACCTGATCAGTATTGCCAACGAAGTGGAGGAGTATATCTCCAATATTAAAGCGCCAATCAAGGTATCTGTCCTCGGCTGTGCTGTAAATGGTCCAGGCGAAGCGAAGGAAGCAGATATCGGGATTGCGGGTGCACGTGGAGAAGGGTTACTTTTCCGTCATGGAGAGATTATTCGTAAAATCCCTGAAGATCAAATGGTAGAAGAGCTGAAGAAAGAAATTGATAAATTGGCTGCTGAGCACCAAGCAAAGCAAGAAGCATAAGGAAGTACAATCAAGGATGTGGAGTGAGTCTCTCCACATCCTTTTTGTTTATTTGTAGCAGTTAAGGATAATTTGAATTGAAGCGAGGGAGACTATGACTAAATCACTCTAATTCGCAGTTAGGAGGAATAGTGGATGGGTGGATTTTCACGAGCAGCATTGGTATTAGTTATTATTGGAGCAGTAAATTGGTTACTTGTAGGTCTCTTTCAATGGGATTTAGTAACTGCTATCTTCGGTGGAGATATAGTCCGTGAGTCTTCGGGTATCAGTCGCATTGTATACGTGTTAGTAGGACTGGCGGGTATCTATGCCATTCGGTTCTTATTTGATAGCTCCACTGAGCGAGCGCAGTAGTAATCCACATTTTTCGGTAGGTTATACAGTTATACAATAGCAGGTGGGGTGCAGTGGATGTGATTACATCTTCTGCACCCTTTTTGCGTGGATGAGAAGAGATTTTTGTGGACATGAAGCATCTCTTTTACGTATACATATGAATACATAAGAAGGCATGAGGCATTGCCACTTTGATTAAAAGAAAGAGGGAGCTAGATGAGACCTTTGATCGGGGTTACAGCATCACTACGGGAAGAAACATTTTTAGCACTGCATCGTGATAATGTAGACGCCATTCTGCGTGCAGGGGGAATGCCATTGGCTCTTCCGTATACAGTGGAGGCGGAGTTGATCGAGGAGATGGTGTACCATATGGATGGTTTATATTTAACAGGAGGAGGTGACATCGACCCTTCTTTTTTTCATGAAGAACCATTACCGGGATTGCGTGAGATTATATGGGAGCGGGATCAGATGGAGGTTCTGCTTATTCGTCGAATGATGGAGCTGGATAAACCTATCTTTGCTGTTTGTCGCGGTTGTCAAATGTTAAACATCGCTCAGGGGGGGGATATGTACCAAGATATTACGAGCCAATGTAATTTCGTACTACAACACGAACAAGAAGCAGCCCGTCATCATTGTTCACACAGCATTGAAATCGAAGAAGATTCGCGCCTTTTTCGTATCTATCAAAAAAAAGAAGCGCGAGTAAATAGTTTCCATCATCAAGCATTACGTCAATTAGCTCCTTGTTTTATTGGGAGTGCACATAGCAAAGATGGGTTGATCGAAGCAATCGAAAGTAAGGAGCATTCCTTTGTGTTAGGGGTGCAATGGCATCCCGAAAATTGTAGTAATGATGAGGGTACACAAAAGTTATACCGGGCTTTTATTCGGGCAGCCAATGCTAATTAAAACAAAGAGCACCTAAATATTAAAGAATGCAAAGTGGGAAGGTTTTGAAATAAGCTGAAGGAGAATTTTACTTAGGAATTCAAATAACTAAAGGGTCAAACTTGGCCCTTTAGTTATTTGAGATAACCTTTTAGTCTCTGCTTCCTTGAAGTTTTAGTTGATGCTTGATCTCTAAGTTTCTAACAGAGCTGTGGCATATTCTTTCGTTGAGTCCACTTGGAGGAAATGCCCTGAATTTGGTAAGGTTTTAATTTTTGCTGACGGAAATGTTTCCCTAAGTATTTTTCCCGGTCCATCCCATGGTTGATTGGGATCCTTAAGTCCCCACACTAATGAGACTGGTACTTGAACTTTTTTTAGGGCGGGCATAATTTCGATGGTATGCTGTGGATTCAGTTGACCAAGCATTCTCTGGAATTTCGTGCGGCCATTCTTAGTACTTACTTTTTTATCCCAAAATATCCTTGAAACAACGCTTTTGGTTAAATGTCTTTTGTCAGATACTGCATTTTGAAGGGTAGATCTACCGATAGATGTGCTCCAAATTCCGGTTGAGGCAATGGGTGTGAATAATTTTAGCTTGGCAAGCTTAATCAGCGCCTCTATTCCTGGAACTGGCCATGAATCAGAGGTGATCGAATTGCTCAGCGTAAACTTATTAAATTTTTCTTCTATGTCTGTAATAAGTATTTGAGCTACACCGCCACCAATATCATGACCTATCAACCAAATATCTTCCATTCTTTCTTCCTTAATCCAATTAGCTAGAAGGTTAGCGGCTCCTTTTATTGAGTAATCTCCATCTGGCGGTAATTCTGTTTCTCCGTAACCTGGTAAATCAGGTGCTAAGCAATGCCATCCTTCATTACTTAAAAGCTCCATTACACCTCTCCATAACTCAGCATTGGCAGGGATACCATGGATCAAAAGAGCAAGTGGTCCATCTTTTGGACCAGATTCTAAATAAGAGAGTGAACTTCCATTCACAGTGCTCTTCTTTCTATCTACAAAGGGATTCATGTCATTTCCTCCTTGTATAGAGTAATAGACTGTACTAGTTATATCTTGATTTTTTCATCGAAGTATCATCCGTTCTTGTAAGGGATATGAAGGGCTTAGGTTTCTCTATGCGCGCGCCTTACTTTGTCTCTCCGCGCACATAGTTGGCGTCAAATATAAATAATCGCAGGAGTAATAAGAGCGAGGGTACTAACAAGATTAATCCTGCGAGAAAAGCGATGACGAGTGCCCACCCCATCGCCCCATTGGTAAATCCAGAATCGATCGTAATATACGGATAAAGTAAATAAGGTAGATGTGATGCCCCATATCCATAGAAAGCAAAGGCGAACTGAAGCATCACACATAGAAAGGCCCATCCCAGATATCGTTTTTTCCAAATTAAAATGACAGCGACAATAAAGAAGAGCAGGGACAAGATAAACATCCACCATAGACTCATCATATTAGCGAAATGAATAGGATTATGGTTTTCCAAAGCGACAAAGACGAGAAAGCTCGCTAGGATAGTTGGCAAGCTCCATACTAATGCATAGTTACGCAGAATGGACAATGCAGGCTCGTCTTGGGCGCGATGAGCATAGTAAGTGAGAAAGCTCGCACTGATAAACAAAATACTGATAAGCGCAAGCCAAACGACTGACCAGGAATAAGGACTGAGGAAAAATGTTTTGACAAGAAAGGTGACTTCTCCCTCAATAATGGCGATGTATCCTCCTTCTGATATGGTGAGTACAGTAGCCAGTGAGGCAGGGATGAAAAGACCCGTTATACCATACAGAAACATATAGATACGGCTTTGACGGGCACCGTATTGAGCAAAAGCATAGAAGGAGCCGCGAATCGTGAGTAGTACCAGTGCTACACTTGCGGGTAAGAGTAAGGCAGTACCATAATAATAAGCGGTATCAGGAAAGAAACCGATCATCCCGACAAAGAAGAAGACGAGGAAAACGTTGGTTACTTCCCACACGGGTGACAGATAGCGATTAATCACTTTGCCTACGATGGAATCTTTCTTGGTTAACATGCTGTAATAGGAGAAAAATCCTGCTCCAAAGTCGATGGAAGCAATGATCAGGTATCCGTATAAGAAAGTCCATAATACAGTGATCCCGATATATTCAAGCGGAAGCCAGTCCATATGCGTCCTCCTTCTAGATGTTAGTTGTGATCAGTCATGTGATCGATTTGAGCCAGCTCTGGTTCAGCTGGATTTTTCCGGAATAGGCGTAGCAGCACTGCGATCGCAATGGTAGCAAGTGCAATGTAGAGTAGGGTGAAGACCAAGAGTAGAAGTCCCACATTATTTGCAGTGGTAGCGGATTCGCTCACTTTCAAAAGTCCTGTTACCATCCAGGGTTGTCGTCCACGCTCGGCATACATCCATCCGAGTTCAACTGCAATGAAGGAGAGCGGACCACCTAAAAGAATACCCCGTAGAAGCCACCGATTCCATTCGTTTCCACGTTTCCACACCCATAATATGATAAAAAGGGCAGAGATAAAAAAGAGATACATACCGATCATTACCATGCCGTCAAAGTAGTAATGGACGAAAAGAGGAGGGCGGAGCTCTGCTGGTGTCTCATTTAACCCTTCTACTGTACCATCCAGTTTCCCTGTAGCTAAGAAGCTGAGCGCATAAGGAATCTCGATTGCTCCTCTGATCTCTTGTGTCTCTTCATCGAGGGTTCCTCCGAGGATTAAAGGTGCTTCTTTTGCTGTTTCGAAATGCCATTCAGCTGCCGCTAATTTTTCTGGTTGATACTGTGCCAAAAACTTGGCAGATAAATCTCCGGCTACGATGGTCGCAAGCGATAAGATCAGCCCTGTTACCATCGTAAATTTGATCGCTTTTTTATAGTACACATGGGTGCGTCCGCGTAGTATCAGGAATGCACTGATTGCAGCTAATAAAAAGGCACCTGTAAGGTAAGAAGAGGAGACTACATGTGCTACCTTCGTTGGCGTAGCCGGATTAAGCATTGCGGCGATGGGATCAATATTGGTAAGTTCTCTATCTTTTAACGTAAATCCAGCGGGTGTATTCATAAATGCGTTTACCGTTGTAATAAAGACGGCTGACATTGTTGATCCAATCACAATCGGGATTGAAGTAAGCCAGTGAACAATCGGTTTGAAGCGATCCCATGTATATAAATAGATCCCGAGAAAAATAGCCTCGAAAAAGAAAGCGAACGTTTCCATAAAGAGAGGGAGGCTGATGGCGTTTCCCACCAACTGCATAAAACTTGGCCATAGTAAGGAAAGCATCATGCCGATACATGTTCCGGTGACAACACCGACAGCAACGGTGATAACAAACCCACGCGTCCAGCGCTTGGCAAGAAGAATATAGTGTGGATCTCTTTTATAAATGCCCCACCCTTCAGCTAACGAGATTAGAAGTGGCAACCCGACACCGATGGTCGCCCAAATAATGTGGAAAGCGAGGGTTTCTCCCGTTAAGATTCGACTAAGCATGGTGCTATCCATGGTGATTCCTCCTTTGTGCCAGACACAGTCTGATATGTGATGGATGCAGTGAATCCATTTGTCCAGGTATTGTTTTATATCGTTATCATAGCGGAAACAGGGGAGAAGGATACTTATATGTGATTCTTTTCACAAAAGCATCACGCCGTGTTCACAGCCTCCTCACAAGCTGATCACACAATTGCAATAGAGTGTTGGAGTTTGTGATACCTTTTCTCTTTTCGACACAAGCTAACGAAGAGAAGAGGTAGGTGGATGCGGATGAAAATGTATATTGGTGTCTTTATGACCTGTGTCGTTATGTTGCTATCGGTTTCGTCTTCTATGTCGGTACATGTACCCTCCTCTGTGGTTTCTCTCTTACAGGAAGAAGGAACGACCGAGTTAGTCATGGAATGGAAGGGTCAGCGTTGGAAATTGGATCTCGCTCAGATCGGCTATGATGGTATTGATCCGATGAGCATAGATCGACGTGCTTTTTATGAATGGCTGCGAGTATTGGAGTTGCAAGTAAATCGTCTACCGCAGAATGCCTATTTTAGGGATCACAAAATTAAGCCCCATCGTAATGGCATTCAGATAGATCGAAATCAAATTGACGATTGGTTGGAGATGATTCATCTCTATCTACACCAACCGCAACCCCTACCCATTATTCAGATTCCCCCAGCGATTACGACTGAAACTTTGCGAAAAATCAAAGGGAAAAAATTGGGGTCGTATATGACTCGATTTAATCCTTCTAATCAGAACCGAGCCCATAATATTATGTTATCAGTGGAAGCATTGGATCATCGTGTTGTAGATGTTGGAGAGTATTTTTCTTTTAATGAAGTGGTGGGAGAGCGAACTGTGGAACGTGGCTATCGTCAAGCGCCTGTTATTGTGCGGGGGGAATATTCTGAGGGGATAGGTGGGGGGATTTGTCAGACTTCCTCGACACTGTTTAATGCAGTTGATGGGGCGGGCTTACGTATTGTCCAGCGGGTAAGTCATAGTAAGGAAGTAACCTATGTACCTGTTAAACGAGACGCTACGGTTTCCTGGGGTGGCCCCGATTTTCAATTTCAAAACCAGTTGAACCGCCCCGTATTAATTGTTGCTAAGGTAAGTCATGGTTGGCTTACGATTATGGTATATGGAACTGAAGAGATTGCACATCAGACGCGTGAGGTTCCACGTGCTCCAGAAAAAGAACCTCGGACACAACCTGCTCCTGCAAGAGTGGATTAAGTAAGTATTAGGGATTAATCATTCCAACTTAGGGAGTTTTTTAGTGAGGTCGAAATTGGGAATGATGGGGCTCGATTTGGTTTTATATTCCAAAAGCATGTTATTCACGATGATCTTCTGGATCATTTGCTCCTTCTCTGGTATAATTGTAGGCATCATTGTGCTTATTTGTTTAACACAAAGGAGGCGTTGGATGAAGAAGGGTCTCATCATAACGTTAAGTGTTGTTGCGTTGCTCATCGTATCCGTTGTAGTGACGGCATATTCGATGAAAGCAGATGTAGCGGTTGCCTTTAGTGACAAGAAAGAGGATGTAGAGGTAACCGTGTTGGGCGGAACTGTAGAAGAGGCTTTAGAGAAGAGTGGATATAATCTCAAAGAGATTAAAGATAAATATGAATCCAATATAGCATGGGATGAACCGGTGAAGAACGGCATGAAGATTTCGTTAACTTGTCGCTGTGAAGTTAATCTCCAAGTGGGAGATGACGATCTGGGCACTGTAGAGACGAGTGTGAGGACAGTAGGCGACTTGTTGAAGGAGCAAGAAGTGGAATTAGGAAAATGGGATCAAGTAAATCACCCCTTAGAGCAGACGATTACCGATGGTATGGAAGTCTCGGTCGATCGAATTGAAAAGAAAGTGAAAAAAGAAGTAAAAACGATCGATTATAAAGTAAAGAAAAAAGATGATGATGATCTTGCTAAAGGGGAAGAGAAAGTTGTTCGTGCAGGTAAAGAAGGTAAGAAAATTTATGAAGTTTCCATGATTTACAAAAATGGAAAATTAGTTGAATCTGAAACGGGAAAGCGGCTGGTTAAAGAGATTGCCGCTGTTGATAAGGAAGTAACGGTGGGAACGAAGGAGATCGTTGAGGTTGCTTCGGGTTCGATTGAAGGGTTAGAGTATAGCAAAGTGATTGAAGGTGAAGCGACTGGGTACACGGCTACTGGTAACCGCACAGCGACGGGAACCGTGCCGAAACGTGGAACGATTGCTGTCGATCCTAGCGTGATTCCATTAGGAACGAAACTTTATATTCCCGGTTATGGTTATGGTGTTGCTGAAGATACGGGTGGTGCAGTTAATGGAAACATTATTGATTTGTTTTTTACCTCGCGTAGCGAAGCATTGCAGTGGGGCAGACGTGGCGTCACTATTTATGTCCTCAAGTAGTTACAGCATTGATGCTGTAACTTTTTTTTGTAAATAAAGGCGAACATTTATTGAAAGATTTCGTTTATCAGTATAAAATGTGTGGACAAGGACTTTTTGTTTGGATTTTTGTCGAATCTATCTTTCTTGTATACTGGAACCAATGATGTCCTAGATACGAGGTGTATACCATGCCGGGCCGTAATGATCCGTGCTCCTGCGGTAGTGGGAGGAAATATAAGAAATGTTGTGAGCGAGTGGTGGCGATTAAGGCAGCAGAGAGTGCGCGTGATGTACGGGAAGGAAAGCAGAAGTCGGGATTACTAAATGATTTGTATGGTTGGTATGAAAAACAGCTGCTGAAGAGGAACATAGACGAATGGACTGATTTATTTAAACGAGAGATGGGCTTATCACTTCATGCGCCTCTCCCGGAGAGTCTTTATTTTGCCTACCACTATTGGATGATTTTCGACACGCCTTGCTTTGCAGGCAGACGTCCAGTTCAGTGCTGGGCTGAATCGTTTATACCGCAAAAATGGGACAAACCCGTGGTAGAAGATCTCTGTTCTGTTCACCTCACGTACTATGAAGTGATGCAGGTACAAGGAAGCCGCGTGCGCCTCTATGCTCCTTTGTCGCAGGATTATTATACAGTGTATGTGGCTGAACCTTTGCAGGAAGAAATGCTTGTGTTTGCTCGTCTTTCTCGTTTAGGTAATCGCTATCAGATGATTGGTCCCTATACATTATTTAGATCAAGTTTAAAGGAGGAGATTCTCTTGCACATACGAAAAAATGCAGAACGTAGCGGAGAATCAGAATCCACTTATTGGGAGAGGCATCGACTTCAAGTAGTAGGGTGGTCGCTCCAACGTGCGCAGGAACGGGGACGAGAAGAGCGTGAGAATAAAGAATCCACTTTAATTTCTTCTCCCTCAACACAGGAGCAACGACGTTTGCTCTCGCCGCCTCTTGCTAGTGAGACGGGCCTTTCAGATGGAATAGCGGAACAGCTGAGTCGTTTCTACTCAGAGTACGTCTCCACATTGCAAGAGCGAACACGCAATCTATACCAACAAACATTGGATTGGCTATGTGAGTACATCTCCTCCTATTTCGGACTCTCTTTTCACTGGAATTCTTTAGATGAAAAGGCACTCCTTCATTTCCTCGCTGTATGGTACCCACAAGTAGGTCCGAAAAGCGCTGTACGAGCGAAGATTTTTCTCAATACGCTTAAACAATTATTTCGCTGGTTAGACCAAGTAAAGATAGGTCCTGTCTATACGCATTTCCGTCCTTTATATCATGTTTTGATCGGGGCGCTGCCCGCTGCTTTCGAGGCAAAGAATTGGATGATCGAGGAAAGTGTTGGCACAGATCCTGTCTCATCTGCTGAAGAGAATCGTGCGGGGATATTTCGTGTCGATGTTACGGCTACTGGACCAGTGGCTTGGATCGATGGCAAGATGGCACCAGTTAAAAGTAAAGGTTTACCTTCACCGTGCGTGGAGATGGATTTCTGGGTACAGGGAGTACTTAGAGTTGTTAAAGGGCAAGTGGAGTTTGAGCGATTAGAGCGGGTTTATCCCATGATGGCAGAAGAGAGTGCGTCACAGGAGCAATTGAAGAAGGAGAGTTGGAGTAGGTAGATATTTCTTGTTGGTGTACTGATGGAGATCACTAACTTGAGATATACTATGAGGGCACTCAACAAATAGGCGAGGAGGCGCTCTCATTGCTCCGCTTTCTACAAAAATTTGCGCGGAATATGAACATGGGTGACGATGATAAACAGGCCGGTAGCACTCCAGGTGATGATCGGAATTTGGAGAAACTCATGAATGAATTTGGCGAGGAATTTTTGCAAAAGGAAGGGAAAGACTCGAAAGGGTCTGATGCGAGTAAGGAGCAAATCGGAAAGATGCTAGAAGAAGAGTTGAAAAAATTGACCTGATGTTGAGTGTAAGAGCACCCCTAATTAGGGGTGCTCTGTTTTTATCTTTTACAACTTTTTGCGCATGCGGATGTGTTCGATCCCTGCGTCCATGAAGGTATCCCCTTCGGCTTGGTAGCCGGCACGTTCATAAAATCCCTGGGCTTGTACTTGGGCATTTAAGATGATGCCAGTTGCTTGTTTCTCTTTAGCATGCTCCTCCATCTTTTGGAGGAGCTTCATTCCGATTCCGCCTTTACGGTATTCTTTGAGTACAGCGATACGCTCCGCTTTGGCTGTGTTTTCATCTATGAAGCGGATTCGGCTGGTGGCAACATGTTTTTCGTCAGGGGTGATGATGAGAAAGTGGGTCGCATCCTCTTCGTGATGATCTATCTCCTCGTCGGCAGGGACATGTTGTTCTTCCACAAAGACAATTTTACGAATATAAAAAGCCTGCTCGATTTGTTGGCGCGATTTGGCTGTAATGACTTTTAGGTTCACGGGATTTTTTCTCCTTTTATTCCTTATGTCCATTTAAAATAAAGCTTTGGTATAAGCACCACGATTGATTTTCCAACTGGTAGAGAAGATGAAAGCGATCAATCTTGGTTTCAATACTTATGTTAGTCATTCTGAGACTTCCGTACACATCGAGAAGCTCATCTTCAGAAAGCTTTTGTCCGATTGTGATATGGGGGATAAAAGCGTAGGTCTCAGGGTGGCTGAGCGGACCCTCATTGATCAGATCGTGTAGTTGGATAATATCAGCCCCGTCGTACATGGAGACGTATATCGTATTGCTGTTGGGATGAAAGGTGCCGATTTTGTTGAGGAAGATGGTGAAGGGAGCTGTCCTTTCAGCTACTTTTTCTAAATGCTGTACAATATTGGTGATCGTCTCCTCTTGATTCCCTGTTTCCTCCTCGAGCGTGAACGCTTCTTTTAACGTGATATGTGGTGGGATGAGACCGTAATGGGGATCATATCGTTTCCGATATGAGTTGGCAATGTCTTGTACTTTTTTTTCAGGGAATATCGCTACTCCATATTTCATGAAAATCGCCTCCTTCTAGTAAATGAAAGATGATATGACTTTAGACACCCATCTGAGCGTATGATAGTGAGCTAGCGATAGTTTTGCTTTTCTGTGTGGTGTTGGAAATAAGAATGGTTGCCAGGTGGAGGGTTGATTTCTATATTATGCCCCACAGAGTGTAAATAAAGGTCTTTGGCAGAAATTATAGCAAAAAAACGCTTCATTTGCGAGGGATGGAGAGAGCGATTATCAAAAAAGAGCAGCGTCAAAGCTGCTCATGTTCGAGGAGGGAACATCTGTCCAATGGCAGGTACAGATGGTCTTTGGCAAACGATTGTTTCGTTTGCTGATCTATAGTATGCGAAACGTAGAAGAACTGGTATCCGCTCATGAATGAAATATGCGTTTATCCTGCAGTTTTATATAAAATATTCGAGTGAACCCTTGCGCATTTTTTTTGTATGTAGTATAGTATTAATTGTCGCTGATAAACATGCTTCGCTTTTAGAGGCGAAATATTGACGCGGGATAGAGCAGTTGGTAGCTCGTCGGGCTCATAATCCGGAGGTCGCAGGTTCAAGTCCTGCTCCCGCAACCACATATCATATCAGATTGATTATCGCACATACATTGACGCGGGATAGAGCAGTTGGTAGCTCGTCGGGCTCATAATCCGGAGGTCGCAGGTTCAAGTCCTGCTCCCGCAACCACATATCATCTCAGATTTGATTATCGCACATACATTGACGCGGGGTAGAGCAGTTGGTAGCTCGTCGGGCTCATAACCCGGAGGTCGCAGGTTCAAGTCCTGCCCCCGCAACCAAATAATGCGGAGCTGTGGTGTAGGGGTTAACATGCCTGCCTGTCACGCAGGAGATCGCGGGTTCGAATCCCGTCAGCTCCGCCATGTTATTTAAAGATATATATGGTACAGTGAATTAAGTGACTGCTACGCATATTCGAGATCGTTAGCGCCCATCGTTACTTTATCTTTTGCAACCAAATAATGGAGCTGTGGTGTAGGGGTTAACATGCCTGCCTGTCACGCAGGAGATCGCGGGTTCGAATCCCGTCAGCTCCGCCACTTTACTTAAGGGCCTATAGCTCAGTTGGTAGAGCAGTCGGCTCATAACCGATAGGTCACAGGTTCGAGTCCTGTTGGGCCCACCAGTCGTTGTATAAGATAACGTAAGGGCAGTTAGCTCAGGGGGAGAGCGCTTCCTTGACACGGAAGAGGTCGTTGGTTCGATTCCAATACTGCCCACCAGATGCAATCTTTGTTATACTTTATGGAGTATGTAGCAAGGAGAAATATAAAAGTTTCTAACATTTTTCTAGCGCAGAAAAATGTTTTTTTAATTTGATCAGCAGTGATGTTAGACGATTTGCTCATCTGTTGCTGAAACAATGTAATTTTCAACAGATGAGCAAATGAACCAATAAAAATATCTAATCGCTGTGTTTAGACGGATGGCATGATGAAATCTACCTTTATGACAGCGTTTAATAGATCTGTTCAAAAGGGGTTTTCAACTAATTGCTCATCTGTTGTAATCTTTAGTAAGCTTACAGAAAAGATAATCTTATAGAAATCCTTATATAAAGTCACTTTAAAGAAGCAGAAGCAAAATTAACAGAGAACCTTTCACACCATATAGAGACGGAACGAAATTTATCCAGGTCTACATGATCCGGTATTTCATAGTTCTGATCACCTTTATTTCCTTTCATTTTACCGAGCGAGATGTAGTTATCTTTCGAGATATCCGTACTCTTTTTGATTTCGGGGAGTGCAACAAGATAGATTTTGACATCAGGCCCATTATCGGTTTCGAACTGTGTAAACCGTAACATACGTTTACCATTAGCCAATTGATATATGGTAGCCTTTCCTTTTCCATCATGAGAACGGTCCCCTTTTTGGAAGTTACCTTGGTAGAGTATCTGAGGTTCTTCTGTCCTTTCATTTGGAGACGTTTGTGATGGTTGGGATTGAGGATGAGGGAACTCTTCATCTACTTGTTGATCCAAAATGAGTGTTTCGGGACGGAAGACCAGCCATAATCCGAGGAACGCGACCACTACAAGACCGCATAGAATCCACTTGTTTTTCGTCATCTTCACCATTCCTTCATCTCTTAGAGTGGAAACCATGATTTTCTCGTAGCCTGTTGCTTACTCAAAAGCGAGGAATAACGCAAGCATGAGCACCACTGAAAACATAAATAGCCTCGTATAAGTATCTTTCAACACACACAGAGGTCAACCATGGGATACAGACATCTTACTACATATAAATTTCAAAAGAATTTCTAATTGATTGCAAGCACCCATTAGAGTGCATAACTGTATATTGCTAACTTTAGCGAGTGCAGTGATCCTTAGATATGGTGTCCGCCGATTTTAGTTGTGTGATCTTTGAATAGACTTGCTTCTAAGAGTGAGTGAGCATAACACATGCTTTTTACTCCATAGCGCTGTTGGATCGAATCGATTGCTGTAGTTAGCTTTTTATATTTCTCATTATTTCCAAATAAATCTAGTTGGACGCCATTCTCTTCTCGCTGGAGATTGGATAACGTGATCCCGATTTGACGCACAGGTCGATGATTCCAATGGCGCTGGAACAGTATTTCGATGGCTTGATAAATCATGCGACCAATCTGGGTCGCTTCATCGAGGCTGAGGCTGCGGTGGATGGAGAAGTCGTTTCCGCGCAAGGCTAACGTGATTGTTCGTCCTAAGGAAGCTGCCAATCGTGCCCTTCGTGCTACATTTTCTGCTAACTCATAGAGGACGAGTAGAATATCTTTCGCCTCAATGTAATCGTAAGGGAGGGTAAACTGGTGGCCGATGGAGTGGTTGATATCTAGTGAATGCGGATCGACGGGACTCTGATCCATTCCATGTGCAGATTGATAAAGGACGCGACCAATAATACCGAAGCGATGTTCTAGTCGGGTTGGATCAGTATGAGCTAAGTCACCAATTGTGCGAATCCCCATCTTATTGAAGTGAAAATTCATGCGCGAACCCACCCCGAACAGCTTGTTGATGGGGAGTGGCCATATCTTCCTAGGAACCTGGTTAGCAGTGATTGAAGTGAGTCCATCTGGTTTTTCCATCTCAGCTGCCATTTTGGCGAGCAATTTGTTTGGTCCGATACCGATTGAACAGGAGACACCTAGCTCTGTGCGAATACGTTGCTTGATTTGATGAGCGACATGCTCTTTTTTTCCCAGCAATTTTTCACTACCCGTTAGTTCAAGGAACGCTTCATCAATGGAAAAGGGCTCAACCGAGGGAGAAAATTGTTGTAGAAGTTGAATAATCCGTGTAGAGACTTGAATATAGGTACCCATATGGGGAGGAACTAGTTGAGCAGTTGGGCAAAGGCTTTTAGCTTCATGAACGGGCATCGCTGTTTTTACGCCATAATGTTTAGCTTCATAAGAGGCGGCTAAAACGATGCCACGCCGTTTTTGAGGATCACCACAAACAATGAGCGGCTTTCCTTGGTACTGTGGATGTAGCGTTTGCTCTACACTGGCATAAAAAGCGTTCATGTCGGCAAGTAGGATAGTACGGTTATCTTCCATAGTGTTTCCTCCATGTATAGAACGTTTGTTCCTATTCTTATTATATGAACTGGAGGATAGAAAACAACAGGGAATATTTTCAATCTTGGAAGGATTGGACGCGTCCGTTAAATAACGTAAGTTTAGCCTGATGTAGAGTAGCTAAATAGCGACACAGTTCATTAGCCTTCCCTTTATCTCCGAAAGAAGCTGTCGAGGGAAGTAGTACATGAATCGTGCTAGTCCCACTCGGTTCCTCTTGCACTCCTATCATCAAGGTGCGATAGCGCGGTGGGGAAGTGCTCTTCAATAGAAGCCACTCGTCAGAATATTGATGATACATTTGGATTTTATAGGGGAAAGCTGCCTCTTCATAAGGCCAACTCAGTTGTTTACCAGTACGGGCTAACTTTTGCTGATATTCTATAAGCGTGTGATGTAGATCGGCTAACGATATGGTTTCTTGTAGGTGAATATAGGCGCAAGTTGTCATCAGATCCATCCCTTTCTATCTGAAATACCGAACTATTCACAGTATAGCATGAATGGTATCGGTAGATAAAGGAAGAGCGGGTATGATAAAAATAACCAATCCACTAGATTTAGAATGAATAAGTGTTCAAGTTTATGTGAATAAATGGAATGTAAATGCTGAGAATGATTTGAAATCAATGGAATAATGAAGGTTCGTTGGATGGAATCAGGAAATGCGTGTGAGATAGAATCTATAAAATATTATGATTTCACATTGTAAAAAGGTGGCTTCTATGATAAGATGAAGCCGACTGGATAAAGATGCGATGGGAGATGAACGGATGCATAAAGCGGATCTTTTGGACGAAGTCCGTGCTGACATCGGTCTTGCTTCCGATAAACTCGGTCAAGATATCGGAAGACTGTATCAGATAGCGGGAGAGATTATGTATCAGAAAGTGCCTGCTTATCAGTCCGTAGCAGTCTACCTGTCAAATAGGACTCAGTTTGAGTGCGTATTTCAGGAAGGGTATAGTCCCTATCCACCCGTTATCCGTTTTGGTGAAGGCTTACATAGTTTGGCAGCAGTACGTGGCAGTGTAGTGCGTGAAAAAGTAGGTGTAAATATAGAGATATATGTTCCTTTTTACCATGGTCATCATTTAGTGGGTGAGTTAGTGGTTATGGGAGAAGAGTTTGGAAGTATTGATGAGGAGGACGTTGCGCTATTTAGCGAGGTTGCCTCTTTATTTGAAACAAAAGTGAAGGACGCGATCCGAGATGAGGG
Organism: Mechercharimyces sp. CAU 1602; assembly: GCF_024753565.1. Classification (NCBI taxonomy): domain Bacteria; kingdom Bacillati; phylum Bacillota; class Bacilli; order Caryophanales; family Thermoactinomycetaceae; genus Mechercharimyces; species Mechercharimyces sp. CAU 1602. Next base: position 583,393 of record NZ_JANTPT010000001.1, read on the forward strand.
CTAGTTTGTAGCGTGACGATACAGATGAATAGATTGAATAGATGTGAGTGGGAAAGAAGAGGGCGGTCTTAAGCTCTCTTTTTTTGTTTACCTTCATTTAGGCGTTGACTTCTATTAGTGTGACGCAATATAATAAATGTAACACACTATAGAGGGAAATAAAGACGAATTAGGAGGGGAACATGTATGGAGATGATTGTTTGTCAATCATGTGATCAAGTGGTGTCGTACATGAATGCGGAGAAGTGCGGGACATTGTACGGCCGTTGCGACTCATGTAAGGATGGAAAGCACAAAGCAGAGAGACGAACAAAGTAGTAAATGATAAGGAATTGGGAAAGAAGGAACTCCATAATTGGATATGATGTCAAATAAAAAAAGAGCATCCACAGTGAGTACCACGGGATGCTCTTTTTTTATTTGATCACATGAATGGTGTTAATATCTGGATCTTGCGGGCCTTGTACTGGTAAACCGGCATCAATATGCTTCTCAATATAACTGATATTCTCTTGCGTAATGCGTTCACCCGGTAAGAGGACTGGAATGCCTGGTGGGTAAATCATAACAAATTCGGCGGTAATCGCTCCTGCTGATTCTTTGAAAGGAATTGCGATGGTGTCCGCGTAAAAAGCATCTCGTGGCGAGACAGCCAGTTCGGGAATGTCAGGAAGACGTACGGTTTCACGGTTGCGCTCATCGGGAGTATAAAAGCGTGAAGCTAATTCTGTAAGGGCATTAAGTAGTGCTGAGATGGAAGCTTCGGAATCGCCTGGTGTAATGATGCACAAGATGTTGTATAGATCGCTTAACTCTACTTCTATACGGTGCTCATTACGCAACCACTTCTCTGCGTCGTAACCTGTGATCCCAAGTTGATGTAGATGGATTGTTAACTTGGTTTCATCCATATCATAATGGGCATCCCCATCGAGAAGCTCTCGTCCAAAACAGTATAGTCCATCGATTTGATTAATTTTATCTCTGGTGAAACGAGCTAAACGCAATGCTTCGTCTAGGCGCTCCCTTCCCTTGGTGGCTAAATAGCGACGTGCAGTGTCAAGAGAGGCCAGGAGTAAATACGAAGTAGAAGTTGTTGTCAACATACTGATAATAGCTTGTACACGATGGGGGTTGATACGCTCTGTACGGATATTGAGTACAGAACTCTGTGTAAGAGACCCTCCTAATTTGTGCATACTGGTAGCCGCCATATCAGCGCCTGCCTGCATCGCTGAGAGTGGTAGCTCATTGTGGAAGTGAGTGTGAACACCATGTGCTTCATCTACGATTACGGGGATACCGCGTTGGTGTATACGAGCGATAACCTGTTCTAGATTGACGGTAATTCCGTAGTATGTTGGATTGATAAGAAGAACGGCTTTTGCATCAGGATGAGCGCGTAAAACGCGTTCTACTTCATGTTCTGTTACACCATGCGCAATGCCAAGTTGTTCATCCATCACAGGGTGGGCGAACACGGGGTGGGCACCAGCTAAGATCACGGCGGTAAGTACAGATTTGTGTACATTTCGTGGAACGATAATTTTATCTCCTGGTTTGACGACAGACATGACCATGGTCATAATAGCGCCACTGGTTCCCTGAACAGAAAAGAATGTATAATCAGCTCCAAATGCTTTGGCGGCAAGCGTTTGCGCTTCTTCAATTGCTCCATGAGGGCGATGAAGGTCATCTAACGGTTCAATATTTATCAGGTCGATGGAGAGAGCATTGGGACCGATAAAAGAACGAAACTCAGGATCCATGCCTTGCCCCTTTTTATGACCTGGGATATGAAAAGGAATCGTTTGCCGGTTGGCATGTTCTTGTAGACAAGTGAATAGCGGTGATTGGTTTTGATTGTTTGACATCGACATATCCTGCTTTCATTGTGGTAAATATCTCTGCACAGTATAGCAAAACCAATCACCAAGTGAAAGTGAAAGCGAAGTATCGCCATAAAAAAATTAATAACGATACGGAGGAAGAGAATATGTGTGCTGAAGGGATTGCGGTATAACAGGACGACCAGGAGCTTGTTTTCCAGGGTCTACTATAATCGGACGGGGGTGAGCAGGACGAGGGTGAGGGTTAGGGCTAGGATCAGGAAGTTGCGCTTTTCCATAAACAGGGACCCAGTGCACACAAACCATCGGAATCCAGCCAGTTGGACAGGGAGGATACATAAAGGCACCTCCTTTCATGGAGCTAATAAAGACCAGGGTAATAGGGATAGATGGGCTCTCCAGGTGTAGGGATGATGGGTCGAGGGCGACGGATGGGACGTGGTTCTATTGTAACGGGTCGTCCAGGAAGGATGGGAAAAGGAGCGGGTGATCCTGCATGGAATGGATGGGGAGGATGAGTGATAGGTGGCCGAATGTCCCCCGGAATATGGGCACTCCAATAGAAAGAGGATAGTGAAGGGAACAAGAAAGAATCCTCCTTTCATAGTGACGAAGAAGAGCTATGATAACCTATGAAAGGAAGAGGAGAAGCGTTCACCCGTGCATCATAAGAAGGGTATTTGCCCATCTTGAGGACAGGTAGGGCTTTACCAGTAGATTCTACTTTACGTAGGGGAATATTTAAAGTATAATTTTTTAAAAATATATACAATATCGATTTTATAAAGAAATAGTAGATTTTTATGTGGAGGGCACTCGTAAAGCCAGTTCATATAAGGGCGAGAGTGCGGCAAAGGTAGACTCTATCAAGGAAAGGAGTTGTTCCTCATCTTGTATGCGAGTATCTGTGGCGGGGATGACGACACCACAGAGGAATTCCTCTTTTTTGATACGGGTGAGTCGTTCCAGTCGCTGCTCCATAGCAGTAAAATCCAATTCCTCAAGGGGGGTAGTATCTGGTTTAGTGTGGTCATTGGACACGACAAAATGATTGGGAAGAGATTGCCACAACGAATCTTCCTTCTGGAGCGATTGAGCAAAATTAGCTTTGTAAGGGTATTCGTAAATGAGTGCGAACAAGATGAAGAGTTCATTTTCGCGTAACCCTACTTGAAAATGAGGCAAGGATTTATAGCCCCTTTTATTTGTTGACCAGGCTACCCATGTTTCATCAGGTGGATTTACACTGCGACGTGCATGTTTAGCTACATGGGGTGTAAATTCAGCTCCGAGTGAGGCGGACAGATAAGGAGTGATAACCTCTCCAATTGCTTCAAGCTTGGGACGAATCTCCGCCTTAAGTGCTTCCATCCGGGCATTTAATCCAGGTATCGCAAAAACGGCAAAGTCATTCTGATTAAACTGAATGTGTGTACTCATCTTTTATCACCATCCTAGCTATAGGTTGTGCCATAATGTAACCCATAATAACATAGGCACCACCTTTTTATCCAAAAGCAAAATGTATGCAATAAAAGAAAGAAAATATTGATGATTTGGTATAATGCTGTGACCAATGAGGGGGGATTTGCGTAAATTATAGTAACAACCAGAAATACGGACTTCTTGATCACAAGGTTTATTTTCTCATTAATGCGGATATGCTGGATTCAGAAACAAAGAACATCTAGTGTAACCGAATAGAAAAGGGGTGCAGTGAAACGGTGGAAGAAGTGATTAAAGCATTTAAGTGTCGGACGCCGGAGGAAAGAATCCCTGTTTTGCGGTTGGAGTTGGACTATGAGTTGGCACGTCTCCATGAAGCCATCGTCGAGCAAAACACCCATCGAAAAGATCAGTGTAAAGCACGACTGCGGGAAATTCGTAAGGAAATGATGATGCTAGAAGCGCTATAGACGCACAAAGACGATAGAAAAATAAAAATATATAGATATATAGAGTGTACTCACAAGTGGGGGTGCACTTTTGTCTTGTGGGCAGCTTGCAGAGGACAAGTTGTTTGATAATCGACGCAAAGTATTCTATGATGGAATCGACTATACTTTTTGTGGACACATGCGCTAAAATTGTGGGATGAGAGAGGAAGGAATCATGCAACAGGTAAAAGTGTATGCACACCGTGGATTCTCTGCCCAAGCACCCGAAAACACGATGGGAGCCTTTCGGGCGGCGATTGAAGCAGGGGCTGATGGTATTGAGTTGGACGTACAATTAACCCGTGATGGTGAAGTAGTCGTGATCCATGATGATACAGTGGATCGGACGACAGACGGGAGAGGTGAGGTATCCGCCCTGTCGCTGTTGGAACTCCAGCGTTTAGAAGCGGGTAGCTGGTTTGCACAGGAGTTTGTAGGGGAAAAAATCCCGTCCCTACGAGATGTGCTCGCTCTAGTCAGTCAGCATGGGTTGGAATTAAATATTGAGTTGAAAAGCTCGTTAGCTAGGGATTCAGAATTGGAACAGAAAGTACTGGCACAAGTAAAAGAATTTGATTGGCTCGAGAAAACTATTTTTTCATCTTTCCAGCATGAACGTTTAAAACGGCTGTTGAGGATAGAAGCGGGTGTGTCGACTGCTCCTCTCTATATGGCTGGATTTTTAAAGCCATGGCGCTACTGTCAGCAAGAAGGCTTTACTTCTATTCACCCATATTATATGGGAGTACAGGAAGAAGTGGTGACGGGTTGTCACCAGCATGGAATTAAAGTAAGAACGTACACGGTCAACGAAGAAGAGTGGATGAAACGCTTCATCCATCTGGGTGTAGATGCTATTATGACAGATCATCCAGATCGTTTGCGCAAGCTGATCGATCAAGGATATTAAGGGAAGAAGTGCGCTATATCTGGCGAAAAGGAGCAAATTTATGAAAATCGGTTGTCATATAAGTGTGGCCAAAGGGCTGTATAAAGCGTCACAACGTGCACACGAAGTGGGAGCGGAATCTTTTCAGGTATTTACAAAAAATCCGCGGGGGTTGCGTCCGAAAAAACTTAATTATGCAGATGCGGAAAAAGGTGTTGCTTATTGCCAAGAGCACGGGATTACATTAGTGGCTCATACACCCTATATTACAAATTTATCCACATATAAGGAAGACTTACATGAAGTGACGATCCGTTCCATTAAAGAAGATTTACATATTGCGGAAACCTACGGTGCAATTGGAGCCGTCGTTCACTGTGGAAAGCATACTGGCAAGGGAGAAGAGTATGGGACAGAGCGGATGGTTGAAACATTAAATAAGATATTACAGGAGTACGAGGGTCCAACGAAATTATTATTAGAAAATACAGCAGGACAAGGGACAGAGCTAGGGTTGCAGATTGAAGATTTGGTGAAGATCCGAAATGCAACGGAGTATCCGGAGAAGATTGGTTTTTGTTTTGATACTTGTCACGGTTTTGCTTCGGGAGCATGGTCGGAAGACAGTTTTGAACAATTAGTTGCAACCATGAAGGAGACAGGGTATCTGGATAGTTTAGTCGCTATTCATTTTAACGATAGCAAAACTCCTTTTAACAGCCGTAAAGATCGTCATGAAAAGATTGGAAAAGGGGAGATTGGTGAAGCGGCGCTGGCTAAGTTTTTACGCAGCGAGGCATTCCAAAACCAGCCCGTCATATTAGAAACTCCGGTAGACGATGAAGGGGAATATGAAGAGGAAATTCGCTACTTACATCATTTAAAAGGGTAAGCCGATTGTGAGAGGGGAGATAGATTCGTGGCGCAGATAGAGACGTGGTTACAAAACCCTTGGGTCGCCTATTTCGTTATTTTGCTGGCAACCATGCTTGTATACAAAGTGGCATTTGCGATAGAATTGCCGATTTTAAAGTCGGTCGTTATCTATCTTGTATTGGCGATTGTATGTTATTTCTTTATGCTGATGTATCTCATTTTGCAAGCACCTATTATACAAATCCTTTTGATTACACTGTTCATTATTGCTATTGCCCGCTGGCGTATGCGAGGGCCGAAGCGATCTAGCCGCGAAAAGCCAGAATAAGAAAAGAAAGCAAAAAGGGAGAGGGCTTTCATGCAGAGAGAAGAGGCACTTCTTAATTGGTTACAGATGAAGATCGTGTGTGAAGCCAGGCCGCATGATCGCGCAGCTAGAGATACAGAACAGTTTTTTGCTACCATGCTACGTGAAGATCATGGGATTGATATTCTTCATGTCAGTTTAGAAGACTCTTTCTTCCGTGTTCGGTATACATGTGAAGATAAGCAAGAGGAAAAAGAGTACCCGCAGCCGGTAGCGCGACAATTACTAGATATGATTCAGGCAGAACCGAAATATAATGAACAGTAAAGAATAGTAAAAACCCTCTTCTATCGTAGTGAGAGGGTTTTCGTCTGATGTAAGTATGTGATAAGGGATAAGGGAAAAGTGCGTTTGGATGTTTGTGTTACAAAGAAATGAAGTGGGCGTAGTGGGAATAAAAGGAGGAATCTTTTCATTCAAACTTTCGTTGTGGGAAGGAAAGGGGATGACCGCTAGCTTTTTTCCCCCTGCGGGCCATGGTTTTGAACGTAATTCGCTCATCGCATTGTGGACAGAGAAACATGCGGTGCGGATGTTTCTGTAGTCGGCGGGATTGCTTATTATTAGGGGTAAAGGGCCGGTCGCATAAAATGCAAGTGAGCTGTTCCATGGATCAAACTCCTTTTTCATGGTTTAAGGGGTGGACTGATCAACAATACTTTTCAGTTCACTAATTGTATCTGTTAAAAAGGGAAGATCGGATAGCTGAGATAAGAGGATACTGAGCAAACTGATGACGATAGCGGTACCGATTGTAAGCCCTAAGCCTCGGCTTAGACCAGCCAACAGATTAATCCAGATCACACGCTTTGGATCGGTGTAGTGGAAGAGCAAGTCTTGGACACGAGACTGTTCCATCCACAGCGACAGCTTATGCAGGTGTTGGTTTAATTGATCTGTTTCCTCCGTTAACTTTTCAGTCTTTCTGATCCACTCAGGATACTCCGTCATCTTATTCGGTTTCATCATACATCGTTCCTTTCTAAGTGAATTACTATACTCATACCCGTTTTTTTGCAAAAGAAGACTATTTTCGAAGGGGATGTTGGGTATCGTAAGGAAGTCAGAGAAGAGGACGACTATAATGAGTGAAAGGGGAATGCAGTATGGCAAAGCAAATAACAACATTGGATCGACCACTGTATAATAAGTTACAGCGGGAAGGGTATGTATTATTAGCCACTATGGACAAAGAGACAGGGGCACCACAGATGAATGCCATCTCTTGGGTCTATGCTCCAAGTGAACAACTTATTCGTATGGCAGTACATGATCAATCGCGCATTGTAGAAAATGTGCAAGCGCACCCGCTGTTAGCGATTACAATGATTGCAGAGGGCAGTACGTATGAAATCGCTTGTCGGGTTAAAGGCGTACAAGCTTCTATTCCAGATGTGAAAATTAAGCTAGCCTTAATTGAAGCTGAAGTACAAACGGTTCGAGATGTGATGTTTTATGGTGCGAAGATGATTCAAGAGCCCCGCTTCGATAAAACGTATGATAAAGAAGCGGCCGAAAAGCTGGATCAACAAGTGATGGCCGCTTTGAAGCAAGGGTAAGTATAGGTGTGAAAGAGGGGGACTTTGTAGATCATCTACCAATGTCCCTCTATCCATGGTGTGATTAGGCAATGACTTGACCGATTGGTCAGGTTAAGGCGGTCGAAGGTATGGAAGGGAGAGTGGAATGAAATGAAAGTAAGTATGTTTCCTTTGGGGGCGTTGGCTACTAATTGTTATGTGGTTTATGATGATGAGAGTAGGGAAGCCCTTGTTATTGATCCTGGAATGAATCCAGGAGTAGCTATAAAAGAGATAAAAGAAAAGAACCTCCAGGTACAAGCCATTTTGTTAACGCATGCACATTTTGACCATATTGGTGGTCTAGAAGAGGTACGAGCAGAAACAGGAGCCCCAGTATATATACATGCGGTAGAAAAAGATTGGCTTACCGATGCTAGCCGCAATGGTTCGGGTCTTTGGCCCGGCTTTTCACCCATTGTATGCCAACCAGCTGAACAACTCTTACAAGGGGGAGAAGAGCTTAGTTTCTTAGGTAAACATATCCACGTATTTTTTACACCAGGTCATTCTCCGGGTAGTGTCACCTTTTATTTATCCGGGGTAGGGGCATTTAGTGGGGATGCATTGTTTGCAGGCTCTATTGGACGAACAGATTTACCAGGAGGAGATCAAACAGCGTTGATGAACTCTATTTATGAAGTGTTGATGGAACTACCAGGGCAAACAGTGATTTACCCAGGCCATGGGCCACGGACAACGATCGGGCAAGAACAAGCGACCAATCCGTTTTTAACGGGTATGATGCGTTAGAAAAGTATTCGGGTATCGCTGGTCTGTAGGTTTATCTTTATGCGCGTGGAGGAATCTTAAGAATAAAAGGACACGTGAGGAGAGAATCAAATGCCGAGACTACATGAACTTTTACAACATAATGAGCTGTTTGTAAAGCAGAAAAAGTACGAACCGTTTCTTACATCAGGTTTACCAGAGAAGAAATTAGTAGTAATCACATGTATGGATACTCGTTTGACAGAGTTACTTCCAAAGGCGATGAATCTTGTTAACGGTGATGCTAAGATGATTAAAACTGCAGGAGCGATAGTGCGTGAGCCTTTTGGTCAGGTAATGAGTAGCCTCTTCGTTGCTCTGTATGAATTAGGTGCGGAGGAAGTGTGCGTAGTGGGTCATCATGGTTGTGGGATGGGAGCGATTCAGCCGCAAAGCACTCTAAAAAAAATGGAAGAGCGCGGTATCCACGCTGAAACGATCGCCACACTGGAACGCGCAGGTGTGGGTGTTAAAGAATGGTTGCGTGGCTTCAATTCTGTCGAGGAAAGTGTACAGCAAAGCGTTGATCTCATTCGCCAACATCCGCTGTTGCCTGCAGGAGTTTATGTTCATGGCCTTGTAATTGACCCTGAGACGGGAAAGTTAGATGTGGTAACGGATGGATATGAGTAGAGGGACAGGCAAACTTTGCTCCCCTCTGTACAAACCGATTTCGTTTCTGTTGAAAGGACTTTGTTATAAGAAAAAAATAGATAATGGACATGATCGCATGTTTGCGACAAAGGAGCAAGGATCATGTCCCATTCCCTCAATGTTTAATTACCTAATGGACATAATGAATAGCCTGTCCTCCGTGTATCATCTTTGGCGAATCAGAAAGCTAATGACTGAACATGTTCTAACTGAGCTCCGGAGTGGATAGTAGATGTGGAGATTGTAAACCTATGCTAGAAATATTTTTAGAATTAATCGAGGGAAGAGACGATATTTGCTTCTTCGTATATTTAAAAGTAGACACGAAACTAAGAGGGGAAAATCATTTTTCTCACTTATACTCTGAACTACCTATTGCCTTAGATAATGGGGAGATAGCTAGGGGATATGGGGTAGTTGAATATCCATCTTTTATATATATTGATCATCATCACATCATTAGAGAAGTGACAAATAGTCCATATGAAATCATAGCTAGGCAAGGGGAATATTCACTCTCTTACACTAGGGAAGTGAAATAACTAGCTGCTTTACCAGTAGATGAGGGAGAGTTTTCATCATTGTCTCTGTCGGTGAACCTGATATTCATATAGATTATGAATTAAATTCCCCGCCACTTTTACCACGTGGTCCACGTGGACCACGTGGTCCTCTTGCTCCGGTCGGACCCGTCGGTCCTGGCACGGTAAGTGATCCCAATTTAAAGACAAAAGCTTGCTCACTGATAATACCTGTGGGACCGAAATTTCGTTGGAATGCGTTGAAGCTTACAGGGAAGTTAACTGAAAATGTACACCCTGTAAAGTAAGCATTTTGTTCTAAATCCAAGGCGACCGCCCTTCCTTCGTCTGCGCTGTTTCCTCCAAGATACGAAGAGAACACGAGACCACGTCCAGAATAGCTGATTTGTGTTATAAAGGCATCTGTGATTCCACCGAAAACTGGATTTCCTAATCGGTCTTGGAAAGCATCGGATGTGATCGGGAAATTATCGGAAGATGTACAGCCAGTCACCCATGCTGCGCCAAATTCATCAACTGCAATCCCAAATCCTTCTGAAACATCACCTAGAAATGTTGAATAGTTGAGACTGCTCCCCTCAGCATTTAGGCTGGTGACAAAGGCTGAAAAATTTTGTTCACCAATAATGGTTTGAAAAGCGGATTCTGTAATCGGGAAGTCAGAGGATCTTGTCAATCCAGTTACATAAGCATTATTGCCTCCATCAAGGGAGATACCGTTACCAAAATCATCACTATTTCCTCCTAGGAAGGTAGAGTAAACAAGCGAAGTGCCAGTGGTGTTCAATTTGGTGATGAATGCATCGCTAATCAATATCTGTGGGTTTGTGGGGAGTATGGTCTGAAACGCACCGGGAGTTGTAGGGAAATTCGTTGAAAAGGTTGTTCCAGTCACATAAGCTTGATTGTTCTCATCCAAGGCAATCCCACATGCTGTATCTTCTTGTAGCCCACCTAAGTAGGTGGAGTAAACGAGAGCTGTTCCGGTCGCGTTAAGTTTAGTCACAAATCCATCCGACAGTCCTCCGCCGTATACGGTCTGAAAGGCTCCTGTTGTAACTGGGAAATCGGAGGAGCATGTAAACCCGGTGACATATGCATTTCTATTCAGATCCGTTACAATGCCATCACCTGCTGTTTCTTCTCCTCCGGAACCACCTAAGTAAGTGGAATAGAGAAGGGAGCTCCCGTCGGCATTTAATTTGGTAACGAATGCATTGGTTTCGCCTCTTAACATAGATTGAAACGCCCCAGAGGTTATAGGAAAGTTATTGGATGTGGTAAGGCCAGTTATATAGGCGTTCTGGTCCGCATCTAATGCGATGGCATTACCTTGATCGATGGCATCGCCGACAATTAATGTAGAATAGATCAGCGAACTACCAGAAGGATTAAATTTGGTGACGAATACGCTTTCCCCGATATTAATCGTCTGAAAGGCCCCGGACGTTACGGGGAAATTAGTAGATCTTGAAAGGCCAGTCACATAAGAATTTCCAGATGAATCTACAGCAATTCCAGTCCCAATATCTCTACTCGACCCTCCGAGGAAAGTAGAAAAGAAGACAATAGGATCGATGACGAGTAACTTCTCCGGATTATATCCTTCTTCTATCTCGAATCCGATCGTTTGGTCAGGATACAGGTGAAAGGAAGTGGGTAATTCTAAGCGATCTTGTTGATTCCACTGAAAGCTTACGGGCTTTTTTTCATATAGTATTCCGCAACCTGTTTGAACTATCAAATCCCCGTGTTCACTACAAGTTAATCCTTCTCCACCATCATAGATAAATCGAATATCTTTGATTGAAGCGCCGGGATAAACGAAAAGATCATATTTTAATTGTTGTTGGTTTCCAGAAAAGATGAGGTCGATTCCTGGCCATATGTCTTGATAGATCACTTTCTGATAGCGATACCTAGACGGATGATCTTGATCTTGAATCCATCCATTTTTTAGCTCTTGATCCGCTCTTAGTATCATTTTATCACTGGTGTTTAGTAAACGTAGCAAGAGGGGAGACATCCCCTCTTGCAAGGAATTGGGGGTAAACAGAACACCTTCTGGACGGAATGTAAAACGAATTCCCTGACCTTCAGCAATATAACCTGATTTTCTTCCCTGAGTATCCTCTCGATCTAATCCTTTGGGTGAACGATGGATCTTTTTCATTTTGTTTCCTCCAGTCATATGGAACTTAATTGGTTTATCCTATGGAATGTTATGTTGACGAGTTACGGCTTTAGGATGAAATGTTTGTTAGTCATAGGATATGAAACAAAAGCAAGGGATTTTGTTAGATTAGTTGGTAGAAATTTTTCTTAATATATGAATAGATGTAACAAGCCTACCTGCAAGGTAATACAGAGGATTGTACCGACTCCGACGATGATCATATGCTTAAGTAGTTGTCTTTCTTGAGCCCGTACGCCTCCGATAGAGGCACCGAGGACGACACGTGGAGGAGCTGCCATGATCAGATGAGCGGAAGCGGTGTTTTGTGCTGCGGCTATTAAGGTGGAGGGGAGTGTTAATTGTTGAGCAGCTTGTGTTTGCATTTGGATCAACATGGAGTTGGAACCGGTGTTGCTGCCGATAAGAAACCCTCCTAGCCCACCGATTAAAGGAGATAGATAGAGAAAGAAGGAGCCGAAGTTGTTCGCTGCCGCTTGTGCAAGTACTTGGGTCATACCAGCGCTGGACATGGTCTCCGCTATAATAACGAAGAGTAACGTGGAAGCGATAACGGGGTACCAATAGCCCCAAGTTTGAATCACACTTGTACGTATCGTGGCTAATGGAATACGGAAGAGAATAACGGTAAAGAAGGTAGAAAGAATCAGAAAAAATCCTGGGGAGTAGAGTAAAGGGATAGTATAGTTATAGGCTGGTAGAGAGATGACAGCATGAGAAATGAGGAAGTTAGAGACAGCAGGTATAAGGCGTGAGAAGAGCAATAGCCCAACTAGGAATAGGTAAGGGCTGAGTAGTTTCCACTTACTTTCATTGTGATGCATGGGTTCTTCTGTCGAGGAAGCAACTTCGGTGTAAGTTAAGTGAAAAGGAGGCTTCGCGGCAAGAAGGCGAATAATGCCCATTTCAACTGATAAAGCAATCAATGCAGCGAAAACCCCTGCCAACTCAACGCTTACCCAATAAGTAAAGGCCCAAGTGGATATACCTAGGGTAATAGCAACGATAAATATCTCGACTCCATACTTTTTGAGCGCTTGCCATCCATCTGCGATTACTGTCATTATGAGCGCGAAATATACAAAGGTAGGTAGAGTAAGGAGGGCAGTAGCAGTTCCTAACTCCTGAGGTGATAATCCTGCCAATTCTGCTCCAATTACGGTTCCCGCGGCGAGTGATCCCCATGGTACGGCAGTTAAGCTGATTAAGGAGATCAATGTAGCACGGTACGGAGGAAATCCGAGAGCGATCAGGATGGGGCAGATGACGATTGCGGCTAACCCAAATCCACTGGCAGACTCGACTAAAGGAGAGAAGGCGACGGCTAATATTAGTACTTGTCGGGTGGGAACAGATGTTGCTTGTGCAATCATGGCAGTGAAGGAACGGATGATTCCATGGTTTATCATCAGAATAAAGAGAAATATGCCGAAAAGGAGAAAGTATGCAACAGAAGCAGTTGTGAGAGAGCCTTTTATCGTAGTAGTAAAGAGCTCGCTTTGAGTTTTTTGAAAAAAGGAGAATGCTACGATAAATGTAAGAAGACAGCTGATTAGGCCCGCTCGAACAATTGACTGACGAAAGAGAAAGAGTAAAATCAGAATGGTTAGAATGGGTGAAAGTGCAAGTAGAATAGTAGTTATGGTGATCACGCCTTTTTATTGTGATAGATTAGCTAATACAAAGTACAAAGCGTGATTAAGATGAACTTAATTCACACTTAATAGGGTGGTATTATCAGGTATAGTACTATACTTACTAATTAATTGCAATCTTTTCCTTTATTAGCGGAATCGTTTAGCTGGAATTTCATATTGACAAAAGTACTTGACTGCTTTAAAGTATTTGTTATTACCTAAAAGTTGAACTTTGTGAGGAGTAGTTTCTCGGCTTGTGCCGTAGTTTTTTATAAGAACAGAAAAAATTTCTTTCCTTATGGATTTATTCGCTAGATTTTCAACATTGCGAAAAATGATGGGAGAGTACTGCTCATAAGGGGATAAAACGGAATGAAGATAGGCCATGTATAGGCCTTTCTTTCTTTATATTACCGTCTTTTAGGGGACAAAAGATATAGGGGGGGATCTGATGTATTTTCCAAGTATGACCGAAGTGAGGGAATTAGCGAAGCAATATGCTCTTATTCCTGTAGGTAAAAAGCTTTTTGCCGATACGCAAACACCTATTCGTTTATATCAGAGTGTAACAAAGAATCCATACTCATTTTTACTGGAAAGCGCAGAAGGAGGGGAGCGTAGGGGCCGATGGTCATTCATGGGCACAGACCCCTTCTTAATATTTCGTTCCCGTGACGGTGTCATCCATATAAAAGTAGGAGAGTTAGAGCAGGAGCTCACTAGCAATGAACCGGTAAATGTACTGCAAGAGTTAGTAGAGAAATACCGTTCTCCTCAATTAGCTGGGGCTCCGCCTTTTCTGGGTGGAGCAGTTGGGTATGTCGGATTTGAAGCAGTTACCACTTTTGAGGCAGTGCCCCGCCCGCAAGGGGATGATGATCCGATGACGGATGATATCCATGTTGCTTTCTATGATCGACTCTTAATCTATGATCATCTAAAACAGGATCTCACTTTGGTGCTTAACCTTCATGTGGAGGAAGGGATGGAGGAAGAGGCGTTGATGAAGAAGTGGGAAGAAACAAAGCGAGAATTGGATCGTTGGACAGCAGAGCTACAAGCGCAAGCACCAGAAATGTCTAATATCTCTTCCCTACATCCAGCATCTACAGAGATTGCAGTTGCAGGAGAACGTATCTATTCCAACACGACGAAGGAGCAATATATGAGCGTAGTCGAACGTGCACAAGAGCACATCCGACGGGGAGATATTTTTCAGATCGTTCCTTCACAGCGGTGGACGTGGGAAGAAGCCCCGTCTGCATTGGCGGTATATCGTGTACTACGCACTCTTAATCCGTCTCCTTATATGTACCACCTCTCCTTAGGGGAGGAAGAGATTGTAGGAACTTCACCTGAAATGTTGGTACGCGTACAAGAAGGGAAGGTGGAAACCCGTCCGATTGCAGGTACTCGTCCGCGCGGAGCGAGTGAGGCGGAGGACGAAGCGTTGGCTCAGGAACTGTTGGCAGATGAAAAGGAACGAGCGGAACATGTGATGTTGGTTGACTTGGGGCGCAATGATCTAGGACGAGTGGCGCGCTACGGTTCGGTAAAGGTAACAGAGGAAATGAAAATAGAAAAGTATTCACATGTCATGCATATGGTTTCTCATGTGGTAGCTGAGCTAGCGGAAGGTAAATCTGCGCTCGATGCGTTTATGTCCTGTTTTCCAGCAGGAACGGTGAGTGGTGCTCCCAAAGTGAAGGCGATGCAATTGCTAGGGGAGATGGAGCCAGGAGCACGTGGGGTATATGCGGGAGCGATCTGTTATCTCTCCTTTTCCGGGAATTTAGATAGCTGTATTGCTATTCGTACTCTTCATTTTAAAGGGGGACGTGCAACCATCCAAGCGGGTGGAGGTGTAGTCGCCGACTCTAACCCTGAAAAGGAATATGAGGAATCGTGTAACAAAGCGCGGGGAATGATCCGTGCCTTAAATATGGCAGAGCATGTATTTCACACAGATAACCAGTTGAGGAGGGTGACGAGATGATTCAGCAGACATTAGCCAAAATGGTGAGCGGTCAGGATTTGACACGGGCAGAAGCGACAAACTTGATGGAAGCTATGATGGAAGGCGTCATTACCCCTGCACAAGCAGGTGCAGCGTTGACCGCGCTTCGAATGAAAGGGGAGACAGTGGAGGAGCTAACTGGGCTAGTTTCTGCGATGCGTGCAAAAGCACTTCCTATGTTCGGTGTAGATCGTGATGCTGTGGATACATGTGGGACCGGAGGTGACGGTGGACGTACGTTTAATGTGTCAACTACCGCGGCGATCGTAGCAGCAGCAGCAGGAGTGAAAGTAGCAAAACATGGTAATCGAGCAGTCTCTGGTAAAAGCGGAAGTGCAGATGTATTGGAAGCATTAGGAGTAAATATTGGGTTATCGGAAAAGGAAGCAGTGCGTGCGTTAGAAGCGACGGGCATTTGCTTCCTTTTTGCGCCTCTTTTTCACCAATCATTAAAACATGTGATGCCGACACGAAAAGAATTAGGTTTTCGCACCAGCTTTAATCTTCTTGGTCCTTTGGCAAACCCAGCGGGGGTTAAGCGTCAATTGGTGGGAGTGTTTGATCCTACATTAACAGAACCCGTAGCGCGTGTGTTGGTTGCTCTGGGGGCAGAGCGAGTGATGGTAGTTGCAGGAATGGATGGGATTGATGAGATTTCTGTGTCGCGCGAAACACGGGTTACCGAAGGAATAAATGGGGAGATAAGCTCCTACATGGTGACACCGGAGGAGTTAGGATTAACCCGCTCCAATCTGATGGAGTTGGCGGGTGGAGACGCACATACCAATGCTCAATTGGTAAAGCAGGTTTTACAGGGAGAATCGGGGGGCAAACGCGATGTGATCCTTGCAAACGCGGGTGCAGTGATTGCTGTGGCGGGTATGGCTAAGAATGTGCAAGAAGGAATAGCAATTGCAGCAGAGACCATTGATTCAGGTGCTGCCATGGCGAAGTTGACCGAGATGGTTGCAGGTGATTTTCGCGGTAAAGAGGAGGGAGTCTCTTATGTTTCTTGATCGGATTGTCCAAACAAAAAAAGAAGAGATTGCCTTGCTACGGGAACAGGTGGAGCTAAGGACGGATGTGATTTCTCCGTCTTTGCCCCCGTGTTATTCATTAAAAGAAGCGTTGTCTGTAAGAGGTGAGCGCCCTGCTGTTATTGCAGAGGTAAAACCCGCTTCTCCGTCCAAAGGCGTGATTCGTGCGTTAGTAGATCCGGTCAACGTGGCTACTTCATATGAAAAAGGGGGAGCGGCAGCGATCTCTGTTCTAACGGATCGCCCCTTTTTTCATGGCTCGCTAGAGAATTTAAAACGAGTGAAAAAAGCGGTGACGCTACCGGTCTTACGCAAGGATTTTATATTAGACGAAGTGCAAATATGGGAGAGTAGGATGAGTGGTGCAGATGCCATTCTGCTTATCGCAGCCCTACTTTCACCTGCACGTTTGCGTGCGTTGACGAAATATGCGCACCAGCTGGGATTGGAAGTTTTGTTAGAGATTCATGAAGAGAGCGAAATAGAGGCTGCTTTAGCGGCGAAAGCAGATGTGATCGGTATAAATAATCGAGATTTATCTACCTTTGTAACGGACTTAAATGTAACCGAACGTCTACGTTTGCGCTTACCTGCTTCGGTCACTGTAATCGGAGAGAGTGGAATTCATAGTCGAGCTGATTTTGATCGAATGGCAGAGGCAGGAGTGGATGGGGTGCTTATCGGCGAATATTTGATGAGACAAGCAGATCCAAGTAGAGCATTGCGACAATTACAGGAGAGCGTGCAATGAGAACGGTCGTCAAGTTATGTGGTTTTCAACATCCACGTGAGATGGCATTTTGTGCGGAATTGGATATAGATTATGTAGGTTTTATTTTAGTGCCGGGTCGCAGGCGGTCACTTACTGTTGCGAGAGCAATTGCCATAATGGAAGAAGTTCCTGCTCATGTGCAGACGGTAGGGGTACTTCAAAATCCAACGCTTGCTGAGGTGGAACAGTGGTGGGATCAGGTTGCATTTGATCGAGTACAACTCCATGGTCAAGAATCTCCTGAACAATGTGCAACGATATATGAGTCTCTAGGGGTGCCGATCGTGAAAGCGCTGCAGGTAAAGGAGGCGAAAAATCCGCAACTGGTACAAGCATACGCCCCGTATGTGCAGGCAATCTTGGTAGATGCAGGTGCTGGTGGAACAGGAGAATCATTTTCATGGGGCACCATCCCTTTGATTGTTAAAATATGGGGAGAAGCAGGGATCCCGGTGTGGATTGCAGGAGGATTACAACCTGATAATGTGGAGAGGTTGCTTACAGAATACTATCCGGCAGGGGTAGATGTTTCCAGTGGTATTGAGCATAACGGTTACAAGGATACGTTAAAGATGAAACAATTTGTAGAAAGGGTGAGGCGGTATGATAGTTAAACAAGATAAAGTAAATAAATTACAAAATGACGAACAAGTAGAAGGACGATTTGGTTCTTTTGGTGGTCGTTTTGTCCCTGAGACGTTGATGAATGCACTGATCGATTTAGAAGAAAAGTATAGAGAAGCGCAAGCTAATACTGCTTTTCAAGCGGAGTTGACGCACTTGCTTACGCAGTATTCTGGACGCGTCACACCTCTTACATTCGCCCCCAATTTAACGGAGCACGCAGGTGGTGCCCGTATCTATTTAAAACGGGAAGATTTAAACCATACGGGTGCTCACAAAATTAATAATGCATTAGGGCAAGGTTTGCTCGCCAAATGGATGGGCAAAAAGAAGCTGATTGCCGAAACAGGTGCAGGCCAACACGGGGTAGCAACTGCTACAGTGGCAGCCCTGTTTGGAATGGAGTGCAAGGTGTTTATGGGGGCAGAAGATATAAAGCGGCAACAACTCAATGTATTTCGGATGGAGCTGTTGGGAGCTGAAGTTGTGTCTGTTACCTCGGGGACATCCACGCTAAAAGATGCGACGAATGAAGCCATTCGTCAGTGGGTCAATCACGTTGAAGATACGTTTTATTTAATCGGATCCGTCGTGGGACCGCATCCATATCCCACAATGGTACGCGATTTTCAGTCAGTGATTGGTGAAGAGACACGGACGCAGGTACTGGAACAGACCGGAGATTTGCCTAACGATGTTGTTGCTTGTATCGGTGGGGGGAGCAATGCGATAGGAATGTTTACTCCGTTTGTTGCCGATGAGGGCGTACGTCTACATGGGGTAGAAGCAGGGGGACTAGGGGTAGAGACAGGGCAGCATGCGGCAACGCTAACCATGGGTACCCATGGAGTGATTCATGGCTCACTCACCTATCTTTTGCAAGATGAGCACGGTCAAATTCTTCCTCCCTACTCTATTTCAGCGGGGCTAGATTACCCGGGTGTGGGTCCGGAACATGCTCATCTGAAGGAGAGTGGACGTGTGCGCTATACGACTGCTACTGATGCGGATGCCTTACAAGCAGTAAAACTGCTAGCACAGAAGGAAGGAATTATTCCAGCGCTGGAATCAGCTCATGCAGTAGCAGAAGGCGTACGGTTGGCACGTGAACTGCGGCCAGAGAAGGTTGTTGTCATCTGTTTGTCGGGTAGGGGAGATAAAGATATGGAGTCGATTCGGAGTGGAATGGAGGGGATGGCATGAGCCGGATTGCACTATCATTTCAACAAGTGCAAAGAAAAGTAATTCCCTTTATTACAGTGGGAGACCCTAGTTTGGAGATTAGTCTTCAATTGATAGACATGTTAGAAGAAGAAGGAGCATGTGCCATTGAGCTGGGAGTACCATACTCGGATCCACTGGCGGACGGTCCCGTTATACAGCGCGCTTCGACACGAGCGCTACAGGCAGGAACTACACTTACCGATGTTCTCCAGGTAGCAGAAGCATCACGACGCCGTGGAAGCGAAATCCCCTTAATCCTATTTTCTTACATTAACCCGTTGTTGCGATATGGGTTGGAGCAACTGATACATGAGGCGAAGCGATCGGGTATCGACGGGCTAATTATACCCGACCTTCCTTATGAAGAAAGTGATGAGCTCCGTCGACTTACAGCAGCTGAAGGTATTGATCTCATTCCGCTAGTGGCCCCAACTTCAAAGGAACGGGTGAAAAAGATAGCGGCGAGTGCTCAAGGCTTTGTCTATTGTGTCTCTTCCCTGGGGATTACTGGTACCCGCTCATCGTTTGCAGTTGGATTGGAGTCTTTTTTGCGAGTAGTGAAAGAAGAGTCATCTGTCCCGACAGCGGTCGGTTTTGGTATTTCCCAGCGTGAACAGGTGGAAAGCTTACTTACTCAGGCCGATGCAGTAATAATTGGAAGCGCTTTGGTTCGAGAAGTGGAGGCGCAGGCGGAACGGTTGCTCGATGATACGACGCGAATCCAGGCATTGACTGAAATTCGAACCCATTATCGGGATATGGTAGGAGGAAGTGATGAAGCATAATTCACATACCAAACCTATAGCAGTGGTATTGGGCATTGGCTTGATTGGGGGCTCACTCGCTCTTTGTTTGCAGCAACGAACCCAGCTACAAGTGTATGGGTATGACGTGAATGAAGAAAGTTTGGCGATAGCGCAGGAGTTGCAGGTGATTACAAAAGGGTTTACTGATTTGGAATCCGCTGTGGCGGAAGCGGATTTTATTTTTCTGGCTGTACCGGTTGAAGCATCAAAACGGTTGCTCTCACAACTATCTAACTTACAGCTAAAAGAAGGCTGCATTATATCAGATGTAGGGAGCACCAAGGATGAAGTGGTGCGTCATGCCGCTGAACTACCTGGAATAACTACGACTTTCATCGGTGGACATCCGATGGCAGGGTCTCACCAAACGGGGGTACGGGCATCACATTCCCTCTTATTTGAAAATGCTTATTATGTGCTCACTCCGTTGCCGCACACCCCTTTAGCGCAAGTAGCTGCCTTGTCACGCATCCTGGAACAAGCGACCCGGGCAAAGTTGGTGATCATGGCACCAGATCATCATGATCGCGTGGTGGGAGCGATCAGCCATTTGCCCCATGTCATTGCTTCAGGATTGGTGAATTTAGTAGAACGCTATAATGAAGAAAATGAGTGGTTTCATCATCTTGCAGCCGGTGGCTTTCGTGATTTAACACGGGTAGCGGCGGCTGATCCTGTGATGTGGAGGGATATCCTACTATCTAATCAACAAGCGTTGCTTCCTTTAATGGAGGATTGGATTTTAGAGATGAAAGAGATCTATACGGCAATCGCAGAAGCGAATCAAACTGGGATTGAAGATTTTTTTACACGAGCCAGGCGTTCACGCCAAGGTTTGCCCGAGCGGAAACGAGGGGCACTCCCTTCTTTTTACGAGTGTTATGTCGATGTCCCAGATCGCTTGGGAATGATTGCAGAAGTGGCAGCGGTGTTAGCGGAAGAAAAGATTAATATTCAAAACGTCGGCGTAATGGAGAACCGTGAAGAGCGGGCGGGTGTTATGCGATTGGTTTTTGCCGAAGAAGGTGAACTCATGCAGGCACATGATGTGTTGCAAGCTCGTGGCTATCGTGTTTATGATGAGGAAGAGGAGAAAGGGAAGAGATGAGAGGTGAAACCATGGATCATATTAAAATGAATCCTCCACGTCGTCTACAGGGGCAAGTACAGGTACCAGGAGATAAGTCAATCTCACATCGCGCTGTCATGTTTGGCGCAGTGGCGAATGGAACCACACGTGTTAATGGGTTTTTAGCAGGAGCTGATTGTAGGCAAACAGTGGCTTGTTTTCGCCAACTAGGGGTGGAGATTCAAGCGGAATCGGATACCTCCCTCCGAGTCATCGGAAAAGGATGGGAAGGATTACGCGAGCCACAAACGGTGCTGGATGTAGGTAATTCAGGGACCACGATCCGCTTATTGCTCGGTATCTTAGCAGGTCGTCCCTTCCATGCGACCATAATAGGTGATGAATCTATTGCTCGTCGTCCCATGGGGAGAGTGGTTCATCCATTATCGCGCATGGGGGCGCAGCTGGATGGACGGGAGAATGGGAAGTATACGCCGTTATCGATTCGGGGAGGAAACCTTTCTGCGCTCACATACGAAAGTCCAATCGCCAGTGCACAGGTGAAATCGGCCCTCTTGTTGGCAGGATTACAGGCTGAGGGCGTTACTCACTTGACTGAACCTACCCGCTCACGCGATCATAGTGAACGGATGTTGGCGAGTTTTGGTGTGGATATAGAAGTGACAGCAGAAGGGGTTTCTGTCCAGGGAGGACAATCGCTGAGTGCGACGAATGTGAAGGTTCCTGGGGACATCTCGTCAGCTGCTTTTCTCATCGGTGCAGCTTTGTTGGTACCTGATAGTGAAATTACGATTCGAGATGTAGGTTTAAATCCGACACGGACGGGCATCATTACGGCAGTACGAGCGATGGGGGCAGATATGAATGTGAACCAGACGGATATTTGTTGTGGCGAGCCCATCGGCGATATCACCATTCGCACTTCGTCTTTACGCGGAATTCATATCGGAGGCGAATTAATTCCGCGCCTCATCGACGAGATTCCTTTGTTGGCGTTGCTGGCAACCCAAGCAGAAGGACGGACTGTTATTGCTGATGCGGCAGAATTAAGAGTGAAGGAGACGGACCGCATCTATTCCACTGCGCAGGAGTTACGAAAGTTAGGTGCTCGTGTGGAAGAGACGGAGGATGGTTTGGTGATTGATGGTCCAACACCACTGATCGGGAATGAGTGTAATAGCTATGGGGATCATCGCATCGGCATGATGGCAGCAATAGCCGGTTTGATAGCTGAAGGTGGGGTGGAAGTGAAAAATGCCGGAGCAATTCAGGTCTCATTTCCTGGTTTTGTAGAATGCGTGCAGCATTTGTGTGTGGAGTGAAGAAACGTATTAAAAAGCATATTGCAACAAAAAACCGTACCGGTCAGGTGGCGGTTTTTTTGTCCATTATATTTAGATGATCGTTTGAACATTGTAATGATCGTGTCCTTGTGCTACGCTATAATCAAATGATAGTGAGAATGAAAAGAGGGGAAACGATGGCAGAGACGAGAGAGCAGATGAAGCAACACCAAGCAACATGTGACGTAGTCTGTTATGACGAAGAGAAGGTAGTGCGATTAAAAGGGTTGGACTGGGAGTTGGGAGGTGTCTCCAGTATTTTTAAAGCATTGGCAGATGAAACTCGTCTTAAGATCGCCTATATGTTGGCACAGGAGGGAGAGTGTTGCGTCTGTGATGTAGCGAATGTACTGGAAACATCAATTGCAACTGCGTCCCATCATTTGCGACTGTTAAAGAATCAGGGGCTGGCAAAGTCACGCAAAGAAGGAAAGTGGGTTTTATATTCCCTTGATGATGACCATGTTCTCACATTGATTCAGATGGCATTGCACCATGCGAAAGAGGGGAAAAGTGATGAGTAGTACGTATAAGTTAGAGAATTTATCCTGCGCTCATTGCGCTAGTAAGTTTGAAGATAATGTGAATAACATTGAGGGTGTCAAGAAAGCGACGGTCTATTTTGGATCTCTTAAACTCAGGGTAGAAGGAGAAGCTAGTTTGGCCGAGCTAAACGAAGCAGGTAAGTTTGATGGTATCAAGGTAGTAGAAGAAAAACAGATAGGGAATGAGAGGAAGAAAGCCTGGGACCCTACAACTGTACGTGTGGCTTCCTCTACGTTTTTGTTAATCTTAGGTGCTGTACTAGAGGGGACTGCACTTACTCCAACGATTGTGGCCATTGTCTTATATGGGGTAGCGGCACTTACAGGCGGGTATACGATGTTTATACGCGGGCTACGTAATCTGCCACGATTACAATTTGACATGAATGTTCTGATGACGATTGCTGTAATCGGTGCTGCCCTCATTGGAGAATGGCGGGAAGGTGCGGTCGTTGCAGTATTATTTGCCTTTAGTGAATTATTGGAAAAAGCATCGATGGATCGCGCTCGGCGCTCTATTCAATCTGTGATGGATCTAGCGCCTCGAACAGCACTGGTTATTCGAAATGGTGAAGAAGTAACACTGTCTGTAGAAGAGATTGCTGTAGGAGATCGTGTGCTGGTACGTCCTGGTGAGAAGATTCCTGTAGACGGGATTGTACTTTCGGGTAAGAGTATGGTGAATCAAGCAGCGATTACAGGAGAATCGGTGCCGGTAGGAAAAGAGAATGGTAGTGATGTATTTGCTGGTACATTAAATCAACGTGGGGCACTGGAGATCGAAGTGACGAAGCGAGTGGAAGATACGACTATTTCAAAGATCATTCGCTTAGTGGAAGAATCGCAGGCAGAACAGGCACCAGCCCAGGCCTTTGTTGATCGATTTGCACAATGGTACACACCTTTGGTGATGGGATTGGCCGTGCTGATTGCCTTACTTCCCCCTCTATTGTTATCAGCAGCATGGGAAGAATGGATATACCGGGCGTTGACCCTATTGGTTGTTGCTTGTCCTTGTGCCTTGGTGATTTCGACGCCTGTAACCATCCTGTCCGCAATCGGAAATGCAGCTAAGCACGGAGTGTTGGTGAAAGGTGGAATATATTTAGAACAGCTAGCAAGCCTGCAAGCGATTGCTTTCGATAAAACAGGTACGTTGACGCATGGAGAGCCGGAGGTAACAGATCGTATTACCTTTGGTGGCATGGATGAAAAACTGTTGGTGCAGCGGGCCGCTGCGGTTGAACGGTTGTCAGAACATCCACTCGCACGAGCAGTTGTACACGATGCTAAGCACCGTAACTATCCCCTCCTCACTAGTGCTAACTTTGAAGCTTTTACGGGTAAAGGAGCACGAGCAGAGGTAGAAGGTGGTGAAGTATATGTGGGTAGCCCTACTTGGTTTACTTCCTTTAATGTGGTGACAAGTGAGATGAATGCCCTTGCTGACCAATTGCGTGCAGAGGGTAAGACGGTAATTATGGTAGGCACGAGAGAACAGGTGGATGGGATGCTTGCGTTAGCGGACCGACTGCGTGATGAAAGTGTAACGACAGTGAGTCAATTACATCAAGCGGGAATAAAAGAGCTCGCTATGTTGACAGGAGATCATGAAGAGACGGCAAATGCAATCGCTAAACAAGTGGGGATAGATGGAGTCTATGCTGAATTATTACCTGATGAGAAAGTAAAACAGGTAAAAGCTTTGACGAAGAAGTATGGTCATGTGGGGATGATTGGTGATGGAGTTAATGATGCTCCTGCACTATCAACTGCTACTGTAGGTATTGCGATGGGGGCGGCGGGTTCGGATACTGCATTGGAGACGGCAGAC
The DNA here is from genome assembly GCF_024753565.1 of Mechercharimyces sp. CAU 1602. NCBI lineage: Bacteria > Bacillati > Bacillota > Bacilli > Caryophanales > Thermoactinomycetaceae > Mechercharimyces > Mechercharimyces sp. CAU 1602. The sequence goes on from NZ_JANTPT010000001.1 coordinate 607,982, forward strand.
ATTGTATTAATGGGGGATGACTTAACACGCTTGCCTTTCGCCATTCGCCTAGGAAAGAAAGCGATGACCGTCGTGAAGCAAAATATTACCTTTGCGCTTGTGACGAAGCTATTGGCAGTGCTACTTGTATTTCCTGGTATCCTCACTCTATGGATTGCTATTGCGGCTGATATGGGTGCGACATTGCTCGTAACTCTTAATGGAATGCGTCTTTTCCGCCATAAATAAGGGGGAGCGTTGACCGTTATTATGTTAATGAATACATGAAGGATCTTACTTCTTAAAAAGGAGTGACACAGATATGATTGAGCAGACGATTGATGTTAAGGGTATGAGCTGTGATCATTGTAAACGTGCAGTGGAAGCTGCTTTGATAGAGTTGGATGGGGTGAAGCGAGTTGAGGTGGATCTTACGGAGGGAACCGTTACGGTTTCCTTTACGCCGGAACAAACTTCCATTACGCAGATGGTAGCGGCAATTGAGGGACAGGGGTATGATGTGAATTAAGGAGTTGACGCTTGTAGGAGGGGTTGGAACATTTATGTTCTAGCCTCTCTTCATTTTCTCACGACTTATTCACAAATAAAAAGGGTGGAAACGATATAATAGTAGGAGTATGAGGGTGGCTTAGGATGGTTTACAATAGTTACATAATAGAGTGAACAAGGAGGAGAATGAAATGCGGACACGTAACATAGTCATCTCTGCTATTCTGGTGATCGCAGCGCTTGTCTCCGTGTGGCAAGGCCTTGAAAGGAATGGTTCACCTTCGTCAGTGACCGATCCGCAAGTGGTGGAGAAAGAAGCAGATAATCAGGCAGAAGAAACCCTTACGTTGGAAGAGAAAGCAGTACAAGCGGGGTTTAACAAGGGAGAGAGTCCTCCTTCCTTCTCCCTTGACACTCTGGATGGTAAGAGAGTGGAGATGGAGAAAGGAAAGCCAGTTCTCATCAACTTCTGGGCAACATGGTGTGGACCTTGTCGCAATGAGATGCCCTATATACAAGAGGCATATGAGAAATATAAAGACGAAATGCAGTTTATGATGGTAAATTGGACTTCTGAAGAGTTTAAAAAGAATGCTGTGCCTGATTATATGAAAGCGGAAGGCTATACTTTTCCTGTTCTAATGGATGAGACGGGGGAAGCCGCTGACTTATATCAAGTGATGGCAACACCTACAACGTATCTTTTAGATAAAGATGGGGTTATTCAGGTAAAAACAGTGGGCGAGTACGATCGTGAGCAATTATTTCGTGACCTAGATAAGGTGTTACAAAAAAAGTGAGTCGAAAAGAGGGATAGATAAAATGGGAGAATTAACGATCTGGTTAGCATTTGGAGCAGGTGTACTATCTTTTATCTCCCCGTGTTGTTTTCCGCTCTATCCCTCGTATATCTCGTATATAACAGGGATGTCAGTAAGTCAACTGTCTGATCGAGCGGGGCAAAGCAAAGAGATGCAGAGAGGAACACTATTACACACGTTCTTTTTTATATTAGGTTTTTCTATCGTCTTTCTTTCGCTCGGTTCGCTCGCTACATGGATAGGCGATATATTTAATGGCTATCAATCGCTGATCCGCATGCTGGGTGGGGTTTTAATCGTGGCGATGGGTCTCTTTCTGTTAGGGGTGTTTCAACCTAGCTTTATGATGAGAGAGAAAAAATTTGAGGTAAAGAACAAGCCAGTGGGTTATCTGGGCTCCAGCTTAGTAGGAATCGCCTTCGCTGCAGGGTGGACTCCTTGTGTCGGACCGATTCTGGGGGCTGTTTTGACGATGGCATCTTCTGATCCTAGTCGCGGAATGCTTTATACCGTTGCTTATACATTAGGCTTTGCGATTCCCTTTTTTATAATGGCGTTTTTTGTTGGACGAACGCGTTGGATTTTAAAATACTCAGGTACGGTTATGAAGATCGGAGGGGGCATCATGGTTGTTTTCGGTGTTTTACTTTACTTTGACCAAATGACCGTGATTACTTCGTGGTTAAGCAATCTGTTTGGAGGATTTCGTGGGTTTTAAGCGAGGAGTTAAAGGAAGGATGGAATGTCGCTCATGAAGAAAGAAACGCGCTTTTGGGTACGGCGGATTACGTTTGTTATATTAATAGTCATGGTAGGCTTCGCTATCTACCTTACACTAGAGCAGGGGAAAGAAAAAGAGTTACAGGTAGGAGAACAAGCTCCAGAGATCCAATTAGAGTCGCTGACAGGTGAACAGGTAAAATTAAGCGATTTACGTGGTAAATATGTGCTTCTCAATTTTTGGGCAACGTGGTGCGATCCTTGTGAAGCGGAGATGCCTGATTTAGAGAGAGTATCCCAGCAGTATAAAGATGAAGACGTGGTTGTGGTCGGTGTAAATATTGCTGAATCGAAGGTGACGGTTGCCAGTTTTGCACGGCAACATGAACTTACTTTCCCGCTGTGGCTGGATAGCAAAAGAATAGCGATGGATGATTATCATGTGGGAAATCTACCTGCCTCTTTTTTTATTTCACCTGAGGGTGAGATCCAACGGAAGTATGAAGGTGCGATGACAGAAGCGCAAATGCAGATGTGGATTCATGATATGATGGCAGAGGATCAAAAAGAGTAGGATAGGTGGGAGGAATGAAAATGAACCAGTCTTACCAGGATGTGGAGGCACGAGAGCTGAGTACCGCCTCGGTTGAAGAGCGTCAACAGTATATATGGGTCGATGTTCGTACGGATGAGGAGTATGAGGAGGCTCATATTCCGGATAGTTATCATATCCCTGTCAATCAATTGGAGGAGCGAATACACGAATTGGAGCCGCACCGCAATCAGAGCTTGGTACTCATTTGTCGTAGCGGTCGGCGTAGTGAATTGGCCGCTCATTTTCTAGCAGGAAAAGGGTTTACTTCTCTTTTTAATCTTAAGGGAGGTATGCTCGAATGGACAGGCCCGCTTGAATAGAATGGTACTCTAGTTCTATTGATTGATGTAACCTATCTGCTACTTTGAAAGCAGGAGGTTACATCTAGCTCCGGCTAGTGTGGGAAGTGAAGATATCGTAATGAGAATTTAGCCAATCAATCAAATTTTAAGATTGAAGGGGAGAGTCATGGGAAGAGAAAATAAACTATTATCATTGCTCCTGCGAGAGATTGAGCAAAGTCCGTCCCACACTATTTCCTGCGAACATTATATGACACAAGCGTTGTATCATCCTCAGTGGGGATATTATCAGCGTGATCGTCTTAAGGTTGGAAAGGAGGGAGACTTTTATACAAGCCCCGTCGTAAGCCCAATCTTCGCCCGATCCTTAGGTAAAAAGTTGCTCGAAATGAGCCGAGACTTTGACCAGTGGCAAGTAGTGGAACTGGGAGCTGGAGATGGACGTTTATGCGCTCACTTATGGGAGGTATGGGAGCAAATAGGGGGTGGTCCGCAACGGTACTATTTGCTAGAAACGAGTAAGTACCATCGCTGCCTGCAATCCGATCGATTACAGCCGCTATTAACTAGTGATCGCTGTCAGTGGATCGATCAGCTAAGCGATGTCTGCAGAAAGGAACCTGTCATCGTTATTAGCAATGAATTTTTTGATGCCCTGCCCGTTCATAGGGTTAGGAGAGGAGAGCGGGGATGGGAGTTAGGAGTGGTGACAAAATCCACCGACGGACAAGGGTTAGCTGAGGATTTTTGTTCTCCTCCAACCTACATGGAGAAGCAAATAGGCGCTTACTTTGATTTGTTAGGAACTACCCTTGAGAAAGGGCAGATTGTAGAGGTGGCATTTAGCGCACAGAAATGGTGGAAGCAAATAACAGATCATTTGACGCAAGCCATTGTCGTGACGATTGATTACGGAGGCGAGATGGAAGAAGTATACCATTCTGGGCGTTTAGAAGGTTCCTTGCGCTGTTTTCGCAATCATCGTGTCCATCGTCGATGGCTTACTTGCCCAGGAGAATCAGATATTACATATGATGTAAACTTCACTGCTTTACACAAGTGGGCAGAACAGCTAGGGTGGAGAAGAGTGAGTTATGAGAGCCAGGGATCTTTTTTAGTAGGAGCGGGAATATTAGAAGAGATAGCGGTCACGGCAGAATATCAAGATCCGTTTTGTGCGGCGGCTCGTGAACGTAGGGCAGTGATGCAGTTGATACTGCCAGAGGCGATGGGTGAAGTGTTTAAGGTCATGATTCATGCAAAAGGATGTTAAAAACGAAAAAGACTCCCTTGCGGGAGTTCTCTTTATTAATGCATGAAGAAGAAGGAATAGGTGACCATCCCAATAAAGGTGACGATCATATAAGCATGAAAGAGGTACATATAGGTACGTTCCGTGAAACGCATATAGCCGAGAATAACAAAAAAAGCAGTCTCAATTAAGAAGAGAACGGCTAAATTATACATTTGTCCAGCGAGGAACATGAGCGCAATCACAAATGTCCAAAATCCGAGTACTCTAAACATCTTATCCAATGGTTCTCACCCCTTTTTGCGTATGTAACGATGAAAAACCGTTATTCGTTAGCATCCCAAGATCTGACCGAATGATACCCACAGTTATGATACCATAAAAAAGAGGGTTGCAAAAAGGCGATTTTAAAGGCGATTTATTGACAGAAAGGAGAACGATCATTGGAAACGTTACGGACAAGCATAAAAAATGGAGTGGGATGGGTGGTTTTCACTCGTCCACATGTGCGTCACGCAGTTAATCAGGAGATGATGGCAGAGTTGGAGGAGGTTATTGTAGCGTACGAGAGCAATACCGAAGTGAAGGTGATTGTTTTTACTGGGGATGAACGAACCTTTGTGTCTGGGGGAGATTTAAGTGAGTTTCATCAGAAAGAGACGTATGAAGATATATTCCCCCTGATGAAGCGGATGAATAACTGTCTCCAAAAGTTGAGGGAGATACATAAACCGACCATTGCAGCAGTGGAAGGTGTTGCTGTGGGAGGCGGTTGCGAGATCGCGGTAAGTTGCGATTTGATCTATGCTAGTGAACATGCTTCTTTTGGTTTTATTCAAGTATTACTCGGTATTACATCAGGATGGGGCGGTGGCACTCGCTTGCTTCAAAAAATAGGTACCAACAAAGCACTTCCATTATTGCTGAGTGGGGAACGTATAACGAGTAGGGAGGCGGAACGAATAGGGCTTGCTGATCGCATATTTCCTTCAACCGGATTTTTAGAGATGATGCAAATAGAGGCAGAGCGGTTAACGCAAGCATCTCTGCCAGTAATTCAAGCATATATGAAGATGGCACGCGCTGTGGAAGAAAGAGAAGAGAGGGAGTTTTTTTTACATGAGAGTCATTCATGCTCACTATTGTGGGAATCGCCAGAACATCGGAATGCGGTTGATGCATTTTTGCAAAAAAGAGTAAAAAAAGAAGAGGTATAATTAAAGGCGAAAATAGAGAGTAAAGAGAGGAATTAATCTTATTTGACAGGCGATAGATAGGGGTTGTCTATCATCCCTCATACCACCAATCACGTTGAATGTGTATAAGGAGAAGCGATTTAGGATATAAAAAATACTAGATCATATACTACGTTTTATATCTCTAGCATACAGATTAAACAACGTGGGTTTTATCAAAGTAGAGGTATGGGAGGTTCGATGGATGGTTGCTAAAAGACAGGATGCATGGACGTCTGAAGACGATCTCATCTTGGCGGAAGTAACGTTACGCCATATAAGAGAAGGAAGTACGCAGCTACTCGCATTTGAAGAGGTAGCTGAGAAACTAGGGAGAACACCAGCTGCTTGTGGGTTTCGTTGGAACAGCGATGTTCGTAAGAAGTACGACGCTGCCATTCAAATTGCTAAGTCACAGCGGCAAAAAAATGCGCAGGCACGTGGGAAATCAGCTCGTATGACCTTTACCGATGAATTTGGTAAAGAAGAAAATTTATCAATTGACTCGATCATCCGCTTTTTGCGTCACTATAAGAATGAACTGCGTGACATGAAAGCTTATCAAGAAAAATTAGAGCGGGATTTGGAAGAACGAGAAGAAAAAATCTCGCGTTTAGAGCATGAAAACATGAATATGCGTGGAAGACTCGATCATGTTGAAACCGATTATCAAGTGGTGAATGATGATTATAAAGCGCTTATTCAAATCATGGATCGTGCGCGTAAGATGGCGTTCTTAGAGGAACAAGAGAGTGATCACTTACGCTCTAGGTTTCGTATGGACTCTAATGGGAATTTAGAGAGAGTGGATAAGTAAAAAAGACGACCCACCAAGTAGACTGGTGGGTTATATTTATGGGGTATTATCTTGAACAGTTGTCGCTTTGTTTATGCGTCCCGTAATTGGACTCCGATCGGTAACCAGACATAAGGGTTTTCTCCGCGATCACGCACAGGGTTATAGTTTACAGGAGTAAATCCCATTTTCAACCAAAAATCATCCGAACCGCGACGAGCATTGGTTTTAATAGGTAGGCCTAGTGTTTTTGCGTGTTCAACCAATGCGGTGCCATAATGTTGACCGCGATATGGGGGAAGAACTTCGAGCTTCCATAGTTCGAAATAATCTTGTGCAGGTTGGAAAAAGGGATCGTATTTTTTATTGATGCGATATAAGCTGATACGAGCGACCAATTCTTCACCTTTACGAATTCCATAAAAGGGAGAGTCGCTGTCATTCTCGATGAGATTGGCTTCTAAGTCTT